>JAZUHB010000001.1:0-13297 GCA_045641505.1 Bianqueaceae bacterium
CCTCGTGCTGATCGCCGCGAGCCTCTTCGCCGCCGTGCGGGAGTGCATCCTCGGCATCGGCGGCGACGAGGGGAAGGCCGCGGGCGCGGGAGCGGCTGCCGCGACGGGCGCGGGAGCCGCGAAGAGCGCGGCTAGATCTGCCGCGAAGAAGCTCGACGCCTGGCGCGCGAGACTGCTTCCGGTCTCGCTCCTGGTACTCGCGGGCGTCGTCCTCATTTCCTACGTTTCCTTCTGCTTCGGCTTCCCCCACACCTGCACGATGAACGCCCGCTACACGGTGCCCGTGACCTACGCCGGGCTCGCGCTGTTCGGGCTGTTCCTGAAACGGCAGGAGAAAAACGAGGTCCTCGGCAAGATCAAGATGATCGCGGCATTCGCGGTTGTGACGGTCTTCTGCGTGTGCGGGATGATCGTGATCCTGGCTTTAGGGAAACAGTAATTCGGCCGAAGGCCAAATTACTGTCGCAGAATGGCGCAGCCATTCTGCTGAAACAGTAAACGCACAGCGCGTTTACTGTGAAAGAACGGCGCAGCCGTTCTTTGGAAACAGTACTCTAGTTAAAACCCCAAATTGTTAGGTGGCAGGTCTGTTATTTTCCGGGCCTGCCACCTTTTTTCGCAAAATTGCATTTTGCGTGGTAGGTCTTCTGACGATTTTGGCCGGACCTACCACGTTTTTTTGAAAAATCACGTTTTGCGTGGTAGGTCTTCTGACGATTTTGCCCGGACTTGCCACGTTTTATTGAAAAATCACGTTTTGCGTGGCAGGCGACCTGCTTGCTTTCCTCTCGACATACCACGTTTTTTCGCATAATCGCGTTTTGCGTGGTATATCACCCGCTCGCCCGCCACTTGACCTGCCACGTTTTTCCGCAAAATCGCGTTTTGCGTAGCAAACCACCCGCTCGCCCCTCGCGGCCCTGCCACGTTTTTCCGCAAAATCACGTTTTGCGTGGCAAGCCGCCCGCTCGTCCCTCGCGGCCCTGCCACGTTTTTCCGCAAAATCGCGTTTTGCGTGGCAAGCCGCCCGCTCGCCCCTCGCGGCCCTGCCACGTTTTCCGCAAAATCGCGTTTTGCGTGGCAAGTCGCCCGCAAATCGCCCGCAAGCCGCCCGCTCGCCCGCCGCGAGACCAGCCGTCCCGCAAAGCAAACGCCCCCAGCAACGCCCAAAGCACCACACAAAAAGCCCACCGGGAGGCGCGACCCTCTACGGTGGGCTAATGCTATGCTTTGTCGAAACACTACCGAGTACCTGCCCGGCAGCTTACTCCACGACGCTCTCAGCCTGCACAGGCTTGTAGAAGAGCATCAGGAAGAACTCCACGATGGCATCGATGATGAAGACGCCGAAGAACATGAAGACCAGGAAATTCTTGATCGCCTGGTTCTGCACGGTGCGGATCACGCCATCCGCGTCGGCCACGGGGGGCGCGTACTTGAAGGCGGCAAGACCCCAGTTCAGGACGCCGGTGCCGATGCCGGTCGCGACGGTGCTGACGATCGAAAGCACGGAGCAGGAGAAGCCCTCGACCCGGACGCCGCTCTCGCGGGCCACCGCGTCGATGCCGTCCGCGTGCAGTGCGTTGGTCAGGTAGGTGTTGGCCAGACCGCCGAAGGACTGGATGATCAGGGCGATCATGACCAGCACGAAGCTGGTCGCGGTGAAAACGCCCAGGAGCGAGCCCGCGAGCATCATGATCGCGCTGACCAGAAGCACCTTCCTCTTGCCGAATTTCTTCGTGAGCGGCCAGACGATGAAGATGCCGAGACCCATCGGCGACTGGCCAATGATGGTCATCAGCGAATAGGCCTGCGCGCCGGCGTCGTAGTTCTCGGCCAGGACCCAGTTCGCGTAGTACAGCCGGGACGCGGTGACGAAGGCGGAGAACAGGATGTGGCTGACCAGGAAGCCCATGACGAGCAGCCACTCGCGGGACCGGAAGCAGGCCTTCAGCTGCGTCTTCATCGGAACGTCGTTCTCCAGGCCGGCGGTGGCCTCGGTCACGCGCTCACGGGTGTAGAAATAGGTCAGGATGACGCCGGGCACACAGAAGAGCGAAACGATCACCATGCAGTCCAGCCAGGCGGTCCGGTCCGTGGAGAGCATGGGCATGACCACCATCGGGAAGAGCAGCGCGGCCAGCATGCCGGGAATGACGTTGTTGGCCACGTTCGTCATCATGCCGACGCCGTCACGCTCCTTGACGTTCGCGGTGGACAGCGGCACCATCGCCATGTAGCACATGTTGAAGATGGTGAAGGCGACGGAGTCGTACAGCAGGTAGGCGAAGGTGACCCAGATGACCTTCAGCGTATCGGAGCCGTTCGGCACGATGTACATCAGCGCGCCGGAGATGACCAGGAACGGCAGCGAGAGCAGCAGCCACGGCCGCGCCTTGCCCTGACGGTTCCGCGTCTTGTCGAGCATGCGGCCCATGATGATGTTCGTGAACGCGTCGGCGACGTTGCAGATGATGGGCATGATGACCAGGAATGCGCCGCCCCAGAGATAGCCGATCTGCACCACGTCGGTGTAGAAGTTGTTGACGAAGCCCATCACGATGGCGTTCATCGTCATGACCAGGCTCGGGCCGATCAGATAGCCGAGCCCGAGCTCCTTCTTCGTGACCGTATCGCTCGTGATCCGGCTGTCGAATGCTTTGCCTATAAATGCTTTGTTCAGCATAACAAGAGGCCTCCCTTCAATTTATCACGTTAAGTATGGAGCCTATTGTAGCGCGCGGCGGGTGAAAGGGTAAGAAGAAATTACAGGATCACGCCGTCCTTGAAGATTGCGAGCTCGGAGCGCGCGAAGCGTTCGGAGCGGGTCTCCTCGCCCGAGGCCACGCGGAGGACGTAGTCCGCGAAGGCCGCGTCGAGCTCCGCCGCGGAGGACACGCCGCCGGCCGCCGCGGAGGACGACCCGGCCGCCGCGGCCGCCGCGAGCACCTTCGACGCGTCGAAGTCGATCCAGGCGCTCTTCCGCGCAGCCAGCTCCGCGTTCGTGGCGATCTTCGCCGTGGGGACCGGGCAGCCGAAGGGCGTGCCGCGGCCGGTGGAAAAGAGCACGAGCTGCGCGCCCGCGAAGCAGAGCGCCGACGTCGAGACCAGGTCGTTGCCGGGCCCCCAGACGAGGCCGAGGCCGGGCTTCGCCGCCCGCTCGCCGTAGCCGTAGACACCGGTGACGGGGGTGCAGCCGCCCTTCTGCACGCAGCCGAGGGATTTCTCCTCCAGCGTGCTGATGCCGCCCGCGAGGTTGCCGGGTGAGGGATTCTCGCCGATGGGCTCGCCGTGGTCCAGATAGTAGCGGCGGAAGCCCTGCATCAGCTCCTTCGCGCGGCCGAAGACCTCGCGGTCCGCCGTGCGCCGCAGCAGCAGCCGCTCCGCGCCGAACATCTCCGGCACCTCGGTGAGCAGCGCGCGTCCGCCCGCCCGGCAGAGCGCGTCCGCGAAACGGCCCAGCAGGGGGTTCGCGGTGATGCCGCTCAGGCCGTCGGAGCCGCCGCACTTGAGGCCGACCGCCAGCTCGCTCACGGGGCAGTCCTCGCGCACGAAGCGCTTCGCCCGCTCGGCCAGGCCGCGCACGAGCTCCACGCCCTCGGCGATCTCGTCGCCCGCCTCCTGGCAGATCAGGAATTTCACGCGCTCCGGGTCGTAGGGCCCGAGCACTTTTTTCAGCTCCGCGATGTTCGCGTTCTCGCAGCCGAGGCCCAGCACAAGCACGCCGGCGGCGTTCGGGTGACGGATCAGACCGCAGAGCGCCGACAGGGTCATCGCCTGGTCGCCGCCGAGCTGGGAGCAGCCGTAGGGATGGGTGAAGCCCACGATCCGCCCGAGGCTCCCGCCGACGAAGCCGGCCGAGCGCGCGGATATTTCCCGGGAAATATCGTTCACGCAACCGACGGTCGGGATGATCCAGACCTCGTTGCGCACGCCGACTGAAGTCGGCGTTCCGACTGAGGTCGGCGTTCCGACAACGCCGCCAGGCACAGCACCGCCCTCATCGCCGTCCCGCCGGAAGCCGCGGAAGGTCCGGCCGCGAAGGTCGAGGGCCGAGACCGGAGCGCCGCAAGCGCTCTCGCCCTCCTCCCACTCGAACTCCTCGATCCCCTCGAGCGAGCTCTTCAGGTTGTGGACGTGCACCCACTCGCCCGCGCGGATCGCGCGCGACGCGGTGCCGATCGGCCAGCCGTACTTGACGACGGCCTCGCCCGCGGCGATGTCCCGCAGCGCGATCTTGTGTCCCGCCGGCACCTCGCCCCGCGGCACGAGCGTCACGCCCACGTTGTCCGCGGGATGGATCACGAATAGATTCTCAGTCATCGATGAAAAAAGGGAGAGGCGCCTTCCCGCAGGAAATGTCTCTCCCATCCTCCCGGATTATTTCGCGGGGACCGCGTCGCCGGCGCAGTTGCCCCAGTACTCGTTCAGAATGTTCTCGCCGACCTTGCACAGCATCAGCGCGACGGTGCCGCCCTCGTTCACGAACGCGAACTTCCAGGTGAGCAGACCGCACTGGACGTCCTCCATGAACATGGTGAGCTCCAGTTTGTGCGGCTCGACCCAGACGCCGCAGTTCAGGCTGCGGTACATGTAGGGCGAGGGCTGGGCGATGGTCTCGTAGGCGTAGCCCCACTGCGGGAAGCGGCCCTCGATGTAGCGGCCCATGCCGAAGCGGACGCACTTTTCACCCTGAGCGTTCTTCCAGGTGATCACGCCGTCGGAGCCGTCCGGCGCGAAATCGAAGCGCACGGTCTCGATGCCCATGCGGTTGTCGTTCATCACGTAGGTCCGGCCGTCGATCTTCGCGCGCATCGCGGAGTCGGTCTCGCCGGGAGGCAGCATCGCCGCGAGACCGTCGATCTTCGCGGAAAGCTCGGCCTGCGCGAGCGGATCCTCGGCGATCGCGCCGTCCGCCAGCGGCTTCAGGATGCAGTCGCGGAAGGCTTCGTTCACGATCTCCTCGTCGGCGCCGCGGCTCAGCGTGTCCGCGGTCGTGACGAGCATCAGCTCCTTCTCGCGGTATGCCAGCATGTACTGCGTGGCCAGGCCCCAGAAGGAGAAGCCGCCGTCCGGCTCGACCCAGACCTGGTAGCCGTAACCCGTCGTGTTGCGGCGGCCGTGGATGCCCAGGAGCTCGTTGTCGATCTGCCGGGAGGAGCCCTCGCGGACGTACCACTCGGGGATCAGCTGCCGGCCCTCGAAGCGGCCGTTGTTGACCCAGAGCCAGCCGAGGCGGGCCAGGTCGCGGAGGCGCGCCATGACGCCCGCACCGCCCCAGGACACGCCCTCGGGCGCGTTCAGGCACCACATGTCGCGGCTGCCGCCCATGTATTGGAACACGCGGTCATAGAGGAAATCGAGCAGCTTCTGGCCGCTGACCTTCTCGACCAGCGCGGCCAGCGTGTGGGTGCCGGAGGTGTCATAGTGCCAGATCGTTCCGCCGGGATGCGACGGCGTGTTCTTCGTGAAGAAGGTCTCGGTCCAGTTGGGATCGGTGAATTCGTAGGAGCCCTGCGCGTAGCAGGTCGCCATCAGCAGCATGTCGCGGATGGTGAGCGCGGCGAGATACGGATGCGGGTTCTCCGGCACGTACTCGGGGAAGTATTTGCAGATGGGATCGTTGATGTCGATCTTGCCGTCGCCGGCCAGGATGCCGATGGCGGTGGAGGTGAAGCTCTTGCTGCAGGAGTACAGCCGGTGCAGCTCGTCTTCCTTGAACGGGGCCCAGTAGCCCTCCGCCACGCACTTGCCGCTCCTTACGATCATGAAGCCGTGCATGTTGACTTTCTTTGCTTCGAGACGCTCCAGGAAGGCGACGATGTTCCGGGACGGGATGCCGACGCTCTCCGGCGTGGCTTTTTCGAACGGGTAGAGGGTGCTCATGAATTTTCTCCTTTTCGACGGTGACGTTAGGGGGATTATAACATATCCGGCGGAGTTTTTCCATAACAGCGAGAGGGATTTCGAGGGGAGGCGGCTGCGGCGGCGATGGGGGCCGCCGCGGGCAAAGCGAGGCGGAGGGCGATTGGCGAGGCGCGAGGCGGCGGGGCGGGCGATTGGCGAGTTGCGGCTGCGGCGGCGGGCGGAAATGCTACAGTATTTTGGTTTTTTTGAATTACTGTAGTAACCGGGCGGCCGACTTCCGACAAAACTACTACAGTATTGCGGCTTTTTTGAAATACTGTAGTAGCCGGACGGCCGACTTTCGGCAAAACTACTACAGTATTGCGGCTTTTTTGAAATACTGTAGTAGTCTGACCCGCATCGGAGGCCCGGAGCAGGCAGAAAGGCAGCCGCTTCCAGGACAAAGCCCTGGTTCCCGGAGGAAATGTGCTCCCGCAGCTACTACAGTTTTTGCGTTTTTTCAAAATACTGTAGTAATTTTCAGCAAGGCGGCCCAACGGCTTACTACAGTTTTCGCGTTTTTCGCAAATACTGTAGCAATTTCGCCGCGCACGCGAAAAAGCTTGCCGCGGCCGCGCAGATTCACCCCGCCCGTGCAATAAACGCCGCGCCCGCGCAAAAGTCCGCGCAAAAATGCGCCCCATCTTTCCGAACCGCAGTCAAAAACCTTCCCATCCCGCCGCGGATTTGATATAATATAGAGGAACAAAAGCAAGAAAGGACATACAGCATGTACACTTACAGAACTCACGGGACCTGCTCGCAGGCCATCAATTTCGATATCGTCGACGGCAAGGTGACCGCCGTCCAGTTCATCGGCGGCTGCTCCGGCAACACCCAGGGCGTCGCGCGGCTCGTCGAGGGCATGGACGCCCGCGAGGCCGTCGCCCGCCTGAAGGGCATCCGCTGCGGCTACAAGGCCACCTCCTGCCCGGACCAGCTGGCCCAGGCCATCGAGGAAGTGATCGGGGAAGCGGCCCCGGCGGAAGCCTGACATACCCGGCCCCGGCGGAAGCCTGACCCGATCCGACGATTTTTCACCAAATGCCCAACAAAACTACCCCCCGGAGGCCCCCTCATGCAGCCCATCACCTACGAAAATCTGCGTAATTTCGCCTATTCCAACGACGCCGAGATCAAGCCCGGCGCCGACGGCCGGACCGTCATCCGCGGCCTGATGATCTCGTTCATGGGGCTCGGCGGGCAGGGCATGTACGACGGACCCTGCGACAACTCCGACGAGCTGGCGGCGCTCGGCATCGTCTATGTGCGGCCGTACCTCAACCCCTGGGCGTGGATGAACGACACCGCCGTCCGCACCGCCGACCGGCTGATCGACGTGATCCGCGGGCATTACGGCCTGGCGGAGCTGCCCGTGGTCTCGAGCGGCAGCTCGATGGGCGGCCACGCGGCGCTGCTGTTCTCGAAGCTGTCGCGGCAGAAGATCATCGGCTGCGTCACCTGCTGCCCGGTCTGCGACCTGGTCTACCACTACGGCGAGCGGCCGGACGTCGCGCGCACGGTCCTGTCCTCGTACGAGGCCGACACGGACGGCGGGAACCTGATGGAGGTCCTCGCGGCGCGCTCCCCGCTGCAGATCGCGGCGGAGCTGCCGGACGTCCCCTACGTTTTCTTCCACACCGACGCCGACCGCGCCGTGAACAAGGGCGCGCATTCCGACCGGCTCGTGGCGGCGCTCCGCGAGCTCGGCCGCGTGGTCAAATACTACGAGGTCCCGGGGCTCGGCCACTGCGAGCTGCCGCCGGAACTCGCTGAGCGTTACAATCAGGAGATCATCGACCTGATCGACACAAGGAGAACATGCTCATGATGAACATCGTCAATTACCTGGAATGGCGCGGCGACCTCAGCTTCGAGGCGGCGCCGTTCAACGAGGTGGATAATTTTATCCTGACGCAGGCGATCAATATCGATTACAGCGGCATCGTCCCGCAGGACAGCCGGCCCATGACGCTCGCGCAGGCCGCCGAGAAATATCAGGCGCTCTACGGCAACGACGGCAAGTACATGGGCGTGCTGCTGCCCGTGGCGTGCTGGCCGCTGGTCAAGCAGATGGTCGCGAGCCGCCGCTTCGGCCAGACCGTCATCTCCGGCTTCACCGACCGGGTCATCCCGGAGAACACCGAGCAGTTCACCGCGGTCGTCTTCACGCTCGCGCCGGACCTGCATTACATCAGCATCCGCGGCACGGACGACACCATCGCGGCCTGGAAGGAAAACTTCATGATGGCCGTGCGCGACACGGTCCCCGCCCGCGACGACGCCCTCGCGTACCTGAACTGGGCCGCGGACAACTACAGCGGCCGGCTGATCGTCGGCGGTCACTCCAAGGGCGGCAACCTGGCCGTCTGGGCCGCGACGCAGGCCGCGCCCGCCATCCAGGACCGCATCGTCGCCGTCTACTCGAACGACGGCCCCGGCTTCAAGCCCGATTTCTACGAGAGCGACGCGTTCCGCCGCATCAGCGACCGCGTCCACGTGATTCTGCCCCAGTACTCCGTCGTCGGCACCTTCTTCGACCAGCCCGCCGCGCGCATCATCAAGAGCAACAAGAGCGGCCTCCTCGCCCACGACGGCTTCAACTGGGAGGTCCTCGGCGACCGCTTCGTCGAGGAGCCCGAGCTCGCCCGCAGCAGCCAGTCCTTCGACACGGCCTTCGATGACGCGCTGAACCGGATGGACGAGAAGACCCGCTGCGCCTTCATCGACGACCTCTTCGACGCCCTCTCCGCCTCCGGCACGTTCCGGACGCTGACCGACGTGAAGAGCGTGAAGCCCCGTCAGCTGAACGGCATGCTCAAGACCCTGCGCTCGAACCCTGACATGAAGAAGCTCGTGCAGGACATCTTCTCCGATATGTTCCGTGAGTTCCTCGAGAATCTGGGCGATGACCTGGAAGCCCTCGGCCAGAAGCTCTCGCAGGGCAAGAAGCAGGCATAAGGGCCCGGCGGAAGGCGGCGCTGGCCGCAGCGCATAGCCGCCCGGCGGCGCGGACGCGCCGGCCAAGTATCTGAAGACGCACGGCATTCACGATTGAATCGAATGAAATCACATAAAACCAAGCCGCCCGGGCACGGATGCCCGGGCGATTTTTTGTCTCGATTCGGAGAGGGAACTATGCGAGGCAGGGCAGTTCTGCCGCGGCGATCAAGCAGCTCGGCAGCGCAAATCACTCGGTTCTGACGCGGCATCATTCGCAAACCTGCCGGATCAGCGCCTCCAGTACCTCGGGCGCGAGCGTCTGGTTGTCGGCCTCGAAGGTCAGGATGAGGCGCTCGCCCGGCAGGAGGCCGTTCCGGATGTAGGCCTCGATGCGCGTCAGGTTTTCCCGCGCGTACTCCTCCTGGTCGAGCATGCCGAGGTGCTCCCAGTAGACCTCGCGCCGCCGCTCGCGGTCGAGCAGCGTGAAGTCGGGATGGATCTGGCCGTAGCCCTCAAGGTAGAGCGCCTGCTCGTAGCGATAGGGGATGCCCAGCTCGGCGAGCTTGTCCGCGATGATTTTTTCTGTTTTGGAGCGCACGCGTTCGCCGCGGTTCGTGACCTGGTAGCTGAACACCGGCGGCGATTTCCGGTCGTATTCGGCCTTCGCCCAGCGGGCGGCGAAGTCCTCGGCGCTCTCGAAGAGCGGGTCGACCAGGGCCCGCTCGGCCGGCGGGAGCGCGTCATATACTGTCCCCAATTCACCCGGCTCGTAGTCAGCCGCCAGCGCCTCCATCTGCGCGAGCCGCGCGGACGTCAGGCGCGAAAGGCGTTCCAGGTAATCCTTCTGCGCGAGGGCGGCGACCAGGTCGCGCTGGTCCTTCCGGAGATAGGTTCGGCCCTTGATGCCGGGGAGTACGTGGAAAAACTGGCAGCTGTTATGGCTGCGTCCAAGCCGGAGCCTTCCTTCCGGTGCATGCTTCAACTGCCTATTTGTTTGCCGGTTGATTCTTCTATATTCACGGATGCTTTCTGCCAAATCGAATTGCAAATCGTTCATTTTCTGCCAAAACGCAAGTCGGCGCAAATATTTGACCGCCTTTCGCGTTTTCCTCCTTTCTATATATAGAAGTATCGACGTTTCGTCTCATTTTTTCCGCACTTTTAGGTTTTTTTACGTCAAAATCTCACTTTTCGAATGATTTGTCGTAAGCGCTTTTTTCCGGTTTGAGGGAATTACGACAAAACAGCAAGAAAAAAAGAAATCTGTCGTAAATTTGATGCATCAAAAATGCAAGAAGAGAAAATGGAATGAGTATGGGACACTTTGTTCATTCCAAAAGTTTGAGTAACGCATCAAATTTACGACAAAATTCACAAAACAGGTTGATTTGTCGTAAAGCGCAAAAATCCTTTTCGGACGTTTACGACAAATCGGCCAAAAAAGCAAAAAATGACGTAAAAACCAGAAAACAAGCTCAAAAAATGCGACAAAGCCCAGAAGACAGACACACTATGCCGTTATCGTTTTTCCCCCCGGCGGCCGCGGCAGCCGCCCAGCCTCGCCACGCAAAAAGGCAGCCCCCGCGGGGGCTGCCTCTCTCATCACAATCAAATCATTTCCGCCAGGTCCAGGATCATCCGCTCGGTCTCGGGCCAGCCGAGGCAGGGGTCGGTGATCGAGCGGCCGAAGACGCCGCCGTCGACGGGCTGCGCGCCCGGCTCCAGGTAGCTCTCCACCATGAAGCCCTTCACGGTGCGGCGGAGCAGCGGCTCGAAGCGGAGGCTGTGGAGCACGTCCGAGGCGATGCGGGGCTGCTCCTCGAAGCGCTTGCCGGAGTTCGCGTGGTTCGTGTCCACAATCAGGGTCGGGTTCGCGAGGCCGCGCGCCGCGTAGTCCGAGGCGATCTGCAGCAGGTCCTCGAAATAGTAGTTCGGCACGGTGCGGCCGTGGGCGTCGACGCCGCCGCGGAGCACGCCGTGGGCGAAGGGGTTGCCCTCGGTCGAGACCTCCCAGCCCTGGTAGATGAAGTCGTGCGGGGCCTGGGCCGCGTGGATCGCGTTGAACATCACGTCGACGGAGCCGCCGGTACCGTTCTTCATGCCGACCGGCAGGTCGAGGCCGCTGGCGGTCAGGCGATGCTGCTGGTTCTCCACCGAGCGGGCGCCGACCGCGACGTAGCCGACGCAGTCGTCGAGATACGGGAAGTTGCCGGGGTAGAGCATCTCGGTGGCGGGCACGAGGCCGGTCTCGCCGAGCACGCGCAGGTGCATGTGGCGGGTCGCCCAGAGGCCCTCGAAGGAGCTCGGCGCGGCCAGCGGGTCGGGCTGGTTGTCCATGCCCAGGTAGCCCTCGGAAAGCGTGCGCGGCTTGCTGCCGTAGACGCGCGGGACCAGCATGAGGCGGTCGCGGACGCGGTCCTGCAGCGCGGCGAGGCGCTCCGTGTAGACAAGCAGGGCCTCCTCGTTGTCCGCCGAGCAGGGGCCGATGATCAGGAGCAGCCGCTCCTCCTCGCCGCGGATGATCGCCTGAAGATGGCGCACCGCGTCGTCACGGGAGGCGCGGGCCGCCGGCGAAAGCGGAAGCTCCGCGCGGAGCTCGTCCAGCGAGGGAAGCTCGCGGATATAATTGAAGCTCATCGGGAGGACTCCCCGGCGGGCTCGGATGCTCCGGCGTCTCGGACGGCTACGGAAGCCGCGCCGATCGCGGCGACGTCTCTCCCCGCGATCAGGTTCGCGCCGGTGCCGCAGACGTCGGCCAGCAGCACATCGCCGGTGCGGATCGGGGCGGACGCGCGGACGGTGCGGACCGCGCCCATCGCCTCGAAAAGCTTCTCCTTGGGGATGGGCTTGTCGGTCTTCACCGAGCAGCGGGCGTGATCGCCGCCGGACACGGGGACAGAACTCGTCAGCGTGCGGGTTGGAGCGGTGCACTCCGTGAAGCCGTATTCGGCGCCGCGCTCGCAGCTGTTGCCGCTCACCGCGAAGCCGTTCTCCTCGTCCACCGACAGCAGACAGCCGCGGGGACAGCAAATGCAAGTCAGTTGTTTCATCGGGTCAACCCTCCTCAGGCAGGACTTCCACGGAGACCGTGATGCTCTCCTTCACCTTCGCCAGAAGCTGCGGCGGCAGCTGGATGTTCTCCATCTCGCCGGGCGCGGTGCGGACGCGGCGGAACTTCGCGATCTCGGCCGCGCCGTCGGCCAGGACGTGGATCACGGCGGGGCCGCTGGGATTCGCGACGCGGAAGAAGACGCTCAGCTTCTCGTTCATGCGGGCGGCGTGAACCTGCTGGGGCACAGTGTAGCGGACGCCCGCGCCGGGGATCACGGGGACGGGCGCGGCGTCGGAGTCCGGCCGGCCCTCGAGCACCAGGCGCGCGGCCTCGCGGCCCGCCAGCTCGCTCTCCTCGGTCACGTAGTCGACCAGGTCATGCACCTGCAGGACGTTGCCGCAGGCGAAGACGCCGGGGATGGAGGTCTCGCGGTTCTCGAAGACCACGGGGGCGGAGGTGCGGCTGTCCATGCGGATGCCGGCCTCGCGGCCCAGCTCGTTCTCGGGGATCAGGCCGACGGAAAGAAGGACCAGGTCGCAATCGAGCTCCATCTCGGTGCCGGGGATCGGGTTGCGGCGCTCGTCGACCTTCATCAGGGTGACGCCGGTGACGCGCTCGCGGCCGCGGATCTCGGTGATCGTGGTGGACAGGTAGAGCGGGATGTCGAAATCGTTCAGACACTGCTGGATGTTGCGGGCGAGGCCGCCGGAATAGGGCATGACCTCGGCGCAGGCCAGGACCTTCGCGCCCTCGAGGGTCATGCGGCGCGCCATGATCAGGCCGATGTCGCCGCTGCCCAGGATGACCACGCGGCGGCCGGGCATGAAGCCGTCCACGTTCACGTAGCGCTGGGCCGCGCCGGCGGTCAGGACGCCCGCGGGCCGGGTGCCCGCCAGGCCGATCGCGCCGCGCGTGCGCTCCCGGCAGCCCATGGCCAGGATCACGATCTCGGCGGTCACCTCGCGGTAGCCGGTCTCGGGACCGGTGAAGCGGACGAGCTTCTCCGGCGTGATCTCCAGCACCATCGTGTTGACGCAGACCTCGACGCCGGTCGCGGCGAGACGGCGCTCGAAGCGGGCCGCGTACTCGGGACCGGTGGGCTCCTCGCCGAAATAATGGAGGCCGAAGCCGTTATGGATGCACTGATTCAGGATGCCGCCGAGCTCGGAATCGCGCTCGATCACCAGCACCTTGCGCAGCCCGCTCTCCCAGGCCGCGCACGCCGCCGCAAGTCCCGCGGGACCGCCGCCGACAACGATGAGTTGATAATCCATATGACACTCCAAAAAAGAAAATCGAAATTAGTGTTTTCGTGCTCTAGTGCTTTAGTGTTATTGCGCCGCAGGCGCCGTTATTGCCGCGCCCGCGCGGCCGTTATTGCGGCACCGCCGCCGT
>JAZUHB010000002.1:0-9571 GCA_045641505.1 Bianqueaceae bacterium
CCCGCGGCGGCGCCTCCCGCACCCTTCAGCCATCCGAAATTTTCACATTCCCATTCCATAGAAAGGCAGTACAAAATGGCAAAAATCGATTTGACCAAGTACGGCATCACCGGCACCACCAAGATCATCCACAACCCCAGCTACGCCCGTCTGTATCGCGACGAGATGAACAAGAAGCTGGAAGGCTACGAGAAGGGCACCAAGACCGAGCTCGGCGCCGTCAACGTGATGACCGGCATCTACACCGGCCGCTCCCCCAAGGACAAGTTCATCGTGGTCGACGAGAACTCCAAGGACACCGTGTGGTGGACCTCCGATGAGTACAAGAACGACAACCATCCCGCGACCCAGGAGTGCTGGGCGGCGGTCAAGGATCTGGCCGTGAAGGAGCTCTCCGGCAAGAAGCTGTACGTGATGGATGCCTTCTGCGGCGCCAACAAGGACACCCGCATGGCGATCCGCTTCATTATGGAAGTGGCCTGGCAGGCTCACTTCGTGAAGAACATGTTCATCCAGCCCACCCGCCAGGAGCTCAGAAACTTCGAGCCGAACTTCACCATCTACTGCGCCTCCAAGGCGAAGGTCGAGAACTACAAGGAGCTCGGCCTCAACTCCGAGACCGCGGTCGTCTTCAACATCACCAGCCGTGAGCAGGTCATCCTGAACACCTGGTACGGCGGCGAGATGAAGAAGGGCATGTTCTCCATGATGAACTACTATCTGCCGCTGCAGGGCATCGCTTCCATGCACTGCTCCGCCAACACCGACATGAACGGCGAGAACACCGCCATCTTCTTCGGTCTGTCCGGCACCGGCAAGACCACCCTTTCCACCGACCCCAAGCGCAAGCTGATCGGCGACGACGAGCACGGCTGGGACGACAACGGCGTGTTCAACTTCGAGGGCGGCTGCTACGCCAAGGTCATCAACCTCGACAAGGATTCCGAGCCCGACATCTACAACGCGATCAAGCGCAACGCCCTGCTCGAGAACGTCACCGTCGACGCGAACGGCAAGATCGACTTCGCCGACAAGAGCGTCACCGAGAACACCCGCGTTTCCTACCCCATCAAGCACATCAAGAACATCGTGAAGCCCATCTCCGCGGCTCCCGACGCGAAGAACGTCATCTTCCTGTCCGCCGACGCGTTCGGCGTTCTGCCCCCTGTCTCCATCCTGACTCCCGAGCAGACCAAGTACTACTTCCTGTCCGGCTTCACCGCGAAGCTGGCCGGCACCGAGCGCGGCATCACCGAGCCCACTCCCACCTTCTCCTCCTGCTTCGGCCAGGCGTTCCTGGAGCTGCATCCCACCAAGTACGCGGAAGAGCTGGTCAAGAAGATGGAAAAGAGCGGCGCGAAGGCCTACCTGGTCAACACCGGCTGGAACGGCACCGGCAAGCGCATCTCCATCAAGGACACCCGCGGCATCATCGACGCGATCCTGGGCGGCGACATCCTGAACGCGCCCACCAAGACCATCCCCTACTTCAACCTTGAGGTGCCCACCGAGCTGAAGGGCGTCGCCACCGAGATCCTGGATCCCCGCGACACCTACGCCGACGCCGCCGAGTGGGAGAACAAGGCCAAGGATCTGGCCGGCCGCTTCGTCAAGAACTTCGAGAAGTACACCTACAACGAAGCCGGCAAGGCCCTCGTCGAGGCCGGTCCCCAGCTGTAAGCTGAAATTCCTGCACAAAGAGAAGCTCCGCCTGAAAGGGCGGGGCTTTTTTATTCGGTTGGGGCGTCATTGGCCGAAAGGGCGGCAAATCTGCCTGAAAAGCCGGAAACGCGCGGCATTGCGCGTACAAAGAACAATTTTCGGGTGTCTTCGGGCTTGCAAACACGAAAACATGTGCTATCATTCCTTTATGATTTATCACATTAAAGAGTCAAGGAGAGTACCGATTATGAAAAAGCACCTCATCCGTATTATGACAGTCCTTATGACGATGGCAATCCTCTGCGCCCCCGTCACGGTTTTTGCCGACTCCATGTTCGCGGCCGCGACCGCGACCGTCGGCGGCTCTGTCGCTCCTGTTCTGCCTGTCACCCTGAACGAGAACACCATTCCCCTGCTTGGCATTCCCGCGAACCTGTCCCGCGAAGATATGATTCAGGCGTTTGCGGCTAAACTCAACTCCCCCCGGGTTGCCCGCGCTCTCGGCTTCTACGAACATAGACGCGGTTACAACAACATGGATTTTGTCGACCGCGGCACCTGCATCATCTGGGATTTCGGCGAGTGCAGCTTCAAGGGTTTCCGCGGCACTGCGCTTCTGAGATATTGCACGCCCACCGACGCCAATCCGGATTACGCCGACGACACTCCTTACTATGAATTCATTTTCAAACCCGCGGCGGACGGTCCCCGCGTGATGATCGATGGCTGTCATGAGCGCAGCGACTTGGCCTTCGCGTTGACTATGTCGAGCTTGGCGTGGCGTATCCCTGAGCTGGACTACGTTCACGGCCTTGGCTGGTATGCTGAAAGAGCGAATGGCGATGTCTTCATCATCGACATCGACCTCAACTATTCCCATGGGATGAACTATCAGTTCGTTCTGGCGAATCAGCCCCTCCGCTGATTCCCGGTTCCGCTTTTCCGGACAGCGACCCGAAAAACCGCATAACGAAAAGCTCCGCCCAACCGGACGGAGCTTTTTTTGTTATTGTTTATTGCGCGCGCAGCGCGCCGTTATTCGCGGCTTTGCCGCGCGTTATTGCCGCCACCGGCGGCCGTTATTGCGCCGCAGGCGCCGTTATTCGCGGCAACGCCGCGCGTTATTGCCGCCACCGGCGGCCGTTATTCCAACACCATCTCCCCAAAATACGCCGGCTGATGGAAATCAGGCCGCGGATGCGCCGCCGTGTCGATCTCGTTCCAGACGCCGTAGTGGGCAATCTGGTCGTTGGAGCCGCAGCGGTAGAGGTTCGCGCGGATCACGGAGCCGGCCCCAAGCTTCACGCCCGCCTGGTCCTCGAAGAAGGCGAAGGGGATGCGGTAGGAAAGCTTCCAGAAGCCGCGGCCGAGGGGATCCGTCCCCTTCTCACAGGCGAGGCGGAAGGCCGAGGTGGGCCACTTCTCCGTGTCCACGGGCGCGCGGTTCCCGCGCTCGCGGCCGTAGTGCAGCAGCATCGCGGGGAAGGAATTGATCTCGAAGTTGAAATAGCCGGCGGAGAGGTCGGCGGAGGGCGAGACGAAGAACTCCATGCAGGAATCGTTCCAGACCGCGCCGTTCCGCTCGGTCGCCCAGGCCACGGGCTTCTCCTCGTAGCTCAGCAGGTTCACATAGAGGGCCTCGCCGTCGTGGCCGAGCTTGAAGAGCATCTCGACGCGGCGCTCGCCGCCCCAGGGGTAGAGGTCGACGCGGCCGAGCTCCATCGCGGCAAGGTCCGTCGTTTTTGCGATATGATAGCTTCTCATGGCAGGATCCTTTCTCATTTCATGATCTCGGCGAGGGCGCGGCCCAGGGCGTCGCGCTCTGCGAGGGCCTCCGCCTCGTCCGGCGCGAACACGGTCACGTAGGCCTTGAGCTTCGGCTCGGTGCCGGAGGGACGGATGATCACGGAGTTCCCGTCCGCGAGCTCGATCCGCAGCATGTTGCTCTTCGGCGTGCCGGGCGCCATGCCGGGGACGTTCTCGGCCATGAAGTTCTGCACCGCCGCCACCGGGAATCCGCAGAAGAGCCGCGCTTCCTTCTTCTCGCCGAAGCCGTCCCACTCCGCGTGGAACTGCGCCATGAGTTCCTGCATCCGGGCGAAGCCCGCGGAGCCCGCGAAGGTGTAGGAATAGGAATGATTCAGGCAGAAGCCGAACTTCGCGTAGATCTCGCCGAGCTTGTCCAGCAGGCTGATGCCGCGGGTGCGGTAGTAGGCGAACATCTCGGCGATCAGCATCGCGGCGACCACGGCGTCCTTGTCGCGGGCGTGGGTGCCGGCCAGATAGCCGTAGCTCTCCTCGAAGCCCAGCAGGAACGCGTCGGGCGTGCCGCCCTCCTCCAGCCGCGCGATCTGCTCGCCGATGTACTTGAAGCCGGTCAGCACGTTCAGCGTGCGGACGCCGTAGCCCGCGGCCACCTTGTCGGCGAGGCCGGTGGTCACGATGCTCTTCACGATGTAGGCGGGCCAGGGCATCTTCGCCAGCGAGAGCCGGCGGGTGCAGATGTACTCGCAGAGGAGCACGCCGGTCTGGTTGCCGGTGATCAGGCGGTAGTCGTCGCCGTCCTTCACGGCGATGCCGATGCGGTCGGAATCGGGGTCGGTCGCCATCAGGAGGTCAGCGTCCGCGCGGCGGGCGTACTCCATGCCGAGAGCCATCGCCTCGCGGATCTCGGGATTCGGATAGGGGCAGGTGGGGAAATGTCCGTCGGGCTTCTCCTGCTCGGCGACCACGGTCACGTTGGTGAAGCCGGTCTCGCGGAGCACACGGAGGACCGGCCGGAGGCCCGCGCCGTTCAGCGGCGTGTAGACGATCGCGACGTCCTTGTCGACCTCCGCGGGCTTCATGCCGGGGCGGCCGAGGAGCGACTGCGTCTTCACGGTCTCGACGTAGGCGGTGAACACGTCCTCGCCGATATAGCTGATGAGCCCGGAGCGGAGGCCCGCCTCGAAATCGGGCGCGCCGAAATCGTCGAAGAGGTCGAGCCGCCCGATCTCCGCGAGCACCTCGGCGGCCTCGTCCTCGCCCAGCTGGCAGCCGTCGCCGCCGTAGGCCTTGTAGCCGTTGTACTCCGCGGGATTGTGGGACGCGGTCACCATGATGCCGGCGCAGCAGCCGAGGTAGCGGGTCGCGAAGGACACGCAGGGGACGGGCATGAGCTCCGGCCAGAGGAAGACGCGGATGCCCTCGCCCGCCAGCACGGCCGCGGCGGTCCGGGCGAACACGTCCGACTTGATCCGGGAATCGAAGCCGATCGCGACGCGGAGCGCCTCGCCCTCGAAATGCTTCTTCAGATAGTTTGCCAGGCCCTTCGTCGCGCGGGCGACCACGTAGACGTTCATCCGGTTCGTGCCGGCCCCCAGCACGCCGCGGATGCCTGCGGTGCCGAAGCTGAGCTCCCGGTAGAAGGCGTCCTCGATCTTCGCGGCGTCGCCCTCCATCGCGGCAAGCTCCGCCTGAAGGTCCGGATCGGCGGCCGCCTCACGGCGCCAGCGCGCGTACTGCTCGGTAAGATTTTTCTCCATATCTTCCTCCTGAAAGGACGCCCCAATCGGTCCCCGGCGAGGCCGGGACAGAGCAGGACGTCCGGAATGACTTATTTATTCTCCTCGCGGATCTTCGCCTCCGCCTCGGCGTTGACCTCCTCGGGCTTCCGGAAGGTCGGGACGGCCTCGCGCAGCGCCGCGAGCACGGCCGCGTTTTCGCGCGTGGTGACGGCGGCGGAGAGCTTCGCCAGCTTCTCCTGCACCTCGGCGCGGGAGAGGGGCGTCTGGCGCTCCACGAAGATCAGCTCGTTGTTCGTTTTGTCGAGGGTCTCGGTCTTGATCAGCAGCTCCTCGTAGAGCTTCTCGCCGGGCCGAAGCCCCGTTTCGACGATCTTCACGTCCACGTCGGGACGAAGCCCCGAGAGACGGATCATGTTGACGGCCAAGTCGTAGATCCGCACGGGCTTGCCCATGTCGAGCACGAAGAGCTCGCCGTTCTTCGCCATCATGCCGGAGGTGAGCACCAGCTGGCTGGCCTCGGGGATGGTCATGAAGTAGCGGATGATGCGCCGGTCGGTGACGGTCACCGGGCCGCCCGCCGCGATCTGCCGCTTGAACAGCGGGATCACGCTTCCGTTGGAGCCCAGGACGTTGCCGAAGCGCGTGCAGGAGAAGGACGTGGCGCTCCCCTCCTCCGCGGCGTGGCTCAGCACGATCATCTCGCACATGCGCTTGGTCGCGCCCATGACGTTGGTGGGGTTCACGGCCTTGTCGGTGGAGATCATGATGAAGCGGTCGACACCGAACTTCTCGGCGGTCTCGACCACGTTCAGCGTGCCGAAGACGTTGTTCCAGACGGCCTCGCAGACGTTGTGCTCCATCAGCGGCACGTGCTTGTGGGCCGCCGCGTGCAGCACGACCTCGGGCCGATAGCGGTCGAAGACCTTCTCCAGCTGCTCGCGGTCAGTGACGGACAGGATCTCGACGGAGAGGTCGAGCGCGCCCTGATACGCCATGCGCAGCTCCTGCTGGATGTCGTAGGCGCCGTTCTCGTAGACGTCGAGGATGACCAGCTTCTTCGGCTCCATGCGGGCGATCTGCCGGCAGAGCTCGCTGCCGATCGACCCGCCGCCGCCGGTGATCATCACGGTCTTGCCGCGGTAGTAGGCGGCCGTCTCCTCGCTGATGAAGTCCTTCTGGCTGCGGTAGAGGAGGTCCTCCACGTCGAATTCACGCAGGGTGGGCTTGTCGCCCGCCTCGCTCTGGGACAGGGGATAATCGTAGATCTTGATCTTGCAGCCGGACTCCTTGTAGCGCTCGTAGAGCTCGGCCTTGCGCTCGGCGCTGGCGTCGGGGATCGCGAAGATGACCTCCTGCACGGCGCGCTTCTCCAGCTCGCGCAGCACGTCCTCATCGGACACGACGGGCAGGTTGAGGACCGCGCGGCCGACCTTCTCCGGGTCGCTGTCGATGAAGACGACGGGCAGATAGGGCGCGTTCGAGTTGGTGAGCAGCTCCTCCGCCAGCATGATGCCGACGCGGCCGGCGCCGACGATCGCGACGCGGATCTTCCGCGCCTTCTGCGCCGCGGAGGCCGCGGTGGGCTCGATGTTCAGGCCGGTGAGGAAGCGCACGACGGGCCGGGCCAGCCGCCCGAGCCGCGAATCGTAGCTGTTGTACTGATACAGGAAGGCATAGACGAGCCGCATCGCGAGGCACAGCAGCAGGTCGATGGAGATGATGCTGATCGCCTGGATGATGCGGATCCGCGCGAACGGCAGGAGCTTTACGAAGGCGCAGTAGCAGATGCCCGCGCAGCCGTCGGCCTCCAGCAGCCGCACGAACGACGGGATGCTGCCGAAGCGCCAGATCTGCCGGTACACCGAGAAGATCAGCCGCCAGCCGTACAGGAACACGAAGCCCGCGCCGAACTGGAACAGGATCTGCGGCAGCGGCAGCCGGGCCGTGAAGCTGGGATTGACGTACAGGATCAGGAAGTACACCAGCGCGAGCGGCAGCAGATCGACCGCCGCCATCAGCCAGGCGCGCTTGGAAACCTCGCTGCCCTTGTTCTTCTTTTCGTTCATCTATCTTTCCTTTCGGAGACCCCCGGGGACCGCCGCGGGCGGCCAGAGGCCCGGCGCGCGGGAGGCGGGTCTTCCGTCGCCGCGGGAGGCGGGTCTTCCGCCGCCAAAAACGACGGAGGGGGGGGATTTGTCAGTGGATATGAGTTCAAATTACTATAACATTGCGAGGGGGCTTTGTCAAACGAAGGAGGCGGGCGGAAACGGCCGGCGGACCGCGGTCGGCCGCGTGATTTTGCTACAGTATTTCCTGTTTTTCGAATTACTGTAGCATCCCTTCGGGTCCGCCGGAGGCAAATTACTACAGTATCGGCGATTTTGCAAAATACTGTAGCAACCGCTTTCCCTTTTCCGGGACAAAATGCTACAGTATCGGCGTTTTTTCAAAATACTGTAGCAAAAATCCGACTCGCGGACCGCGCATAACGCCCCTTTTCCGGCCGGGCCCCTGAGCTTCCGCCAAAAAACTGCTACAGTATCCGTCTTTTCGCGATTTACTGTAGTAATTTCCCGAAAACACGCCCGGTCCGTTGCTACAGTAAACCGCAAAATCTCATTTACTGTAGCAATTTCCGGCGCGGATACATTCCGAAGGCCCCCGCAGGGCGCCACGCCTCAGCCTGAAGTCCCTCTTGACAACCCTCTTCGCCCCGTGTATAATCACCACATTATCATACCGATAACCAAATACAAATAGGACGCCGCCCATGAATCTGAAACAATTCCGTTACGCGCTGACGCTGGCCAACGAAGGGAGCTTCTCCCGGGCCGCCGAGGTCCTGGGAATCTCCCAGCCCTCCCTCAGCCAGTACATCAAAAAACTCGAGTCCGAGACCGGAGTGCCGCTCTTCGAGCGCAGCGGCCAGACCGTCCGCCTGACCGACGCCGGCCGCATCTACATCGAGGCAGGCCGCACGATCCTCGACGTCGAAAAGCGCATGCAGGCCGGCTTCTCCGACCTCGCCGCCTACAAGACCGGCACGCTCACCGTCGGCGCCGCCCCCTACCGGAGTGCCGGGCTGATGCCCGCCGCCTGCGCCGAGTTCCGCCGGCTCTACCCCGGAATCTCGCTCGTGATCGACGAGCGCGGCAGCCGCGAGCTCCTCGAGGGCGTCAGCCGCTCCGAGTTCGACTTCGCCGTCACCGCGCTGCCGGTGGACGAAAGCCTCTTCGACTGCGAGCTGCTCCACCGGGAGGAGATCCTGCTGGCCGTGCCGAAGGATTCCGCGCTGGACACGCGCCTCGCGGAGGCCGCCGTCACGCTGCCCGGACGGCTCTACCCCGCGGTGGATCTCGCCCTCGCCGACGGCGCGGACTTCGTGATGATCACCGAGGGCCAGGCCATGCAGCAGCTCCTCGAGGACCTCTGCGCGAAGGCCGGCGTGCTGCCGCGGACCTCCGTGACCGTCCGGAGCCTGGAGGCACAGATCCAGATGGTCCGCGAGGGCCTGGGTGCCGCGCTGGTGCCCGCCCGGATCGAGCGCTTCGGCGGCTTCGACCGGGTCCGCTACTACTCTCTCCGCGACACACTCCGCGAACGCGCCATCGGCGCCGTCTGGAAGAAGGGCGACCTTCTCACGCAGGCCGCGCGCGCGTTCCTGGAGATCCTGAAAAAATACTGATAAAGGAGAAAAACCATGGCAAAAGCACTGCTCCTCATCGGCCTGATGCTGGTCATCATCTGCCTCTGGGTCTTCGTGCTGAAGCGCAAGATCTTCGAAGGCTTCGTCGTCAGCTTCCTGGCGCTCGTGGCCGTCACCGGCACCTGGTCCCGCATCGGCAGCTACTTCATGACCGGCATGAAGACCAGCCTGATCTACCAGATGATCGTATTCCTCGCGATGTCCGCCCTGCTCACCAAGACGAAGGTGATCGACGGCGCGGTCATGATCATCCTGGCGCTCCTCGGCCGCGTCCGGGGCGGCGCGGGCTACGTGGCGGTGGTCGCCTCGAGCTTCATGGGCGCCTTCTCCGGCACCGGGCCCGGGAACGTCCTGGCCACCGGCTCGATCACGATCCCCGCGATGAAAAAGAGCGGCTTCCCGGCGGAGCTCGCCGCGAACGTCGAATCGAATTCCAGCTATCTGGGCAACATGATCCCGCCCTCCTCCAACATCGTCGCGGCGCTCGGCGCCTACAACGCGTTTCTGCTGGCGACCGGCGGCGAGGAGATCTCCTCCGGCACCTTCTGGATCGTCTGCTGGGGCTGCTCCCTCTGGTTCATCCTCCAGCGTCTCATCACGGTCTTCATCTTCTGTAAGGTCTACAAGGTGAAGCCCCTCTCCGACGCGGATCGCCCCAAGCTCGGGGAAACCCTGAAAAAGGAATGGCAGGGACTTC
>JAZUHB010000003.1:0-36442 GCA_045641505.1 Bianqueaceae bacterium
AGTTCCAGCATGCCGGAGCCTCCTTTCTGCAAGATTTCGGGGCATGAAACGCGCCGAAAATACCGTATATGATATTATACCATATCCGCACGCCCTGTACAATCGCCCGAAGCCCGCGCAACTGTGAACTTTATGTGAAAAGTCACAGGTTTTCCCAGTCGATCCTTTCGCCGCGGAAAAAATACTCCCGGTCATGCCCGCCGGCCTCGCGGAGGACCCGGCAGGGATTTCCGACCGCCACGACACCGTCGGGGATATCCTTCGTCACGACGCTGCCCGCGCCGATCACGGTGTTCTTCCCGATGCGGACCCCGGGCACGATGACCGCGCCCGCGCCGATCCAGGTATTTTCTCCGATATAAACGTCCTTGTTGTACTGCAGACCCCTCGCGCGAAGCTCCGGGTCGATCGGATGGTTCGCGGTCGCGACGGTCACGTTCGGCCCGAACATGACCCGGTCCCCGATGTAGATATGCCCGTCGTCGACCAGCGTCAGATTCGAGTTGGCGTAGATCCCGGAGCCCCAGTGCGAGTGATGACCGCCCCAGTTCGCCCGCAGCGGCAGCTCGATATAGTTGTTCTCGCCGCACTCGGCGAAAACCTCTTTCATGTACTTCTCCTTCTCGCCGCAGTCCGAGGGCTTCAGCTGATTGAACTCCCAAAGTCTGTCCTGGAAGGGCCGCTGCTCGGCCATGATCTCGCTGTCGGCGGGATCGTAGATCAATCCGGCAGCCATTCGTTCGTACTCTGTCGACATAGTTTCTTCCTCTCGAATCGTGTTCCGCGGCATCCGCGCGGCGTCATTTTTCTTATTATAACCCCGCCCGCGGACGCGCGCAAGGCGCGGCGGACTTGTCACCGGACGCGAAAAAGAGTATGATAGGAAACACACGCATATCGATTCTCCAAGGAGTTTATCACATGAAAAACCTTTCCATCCTGGATTTCCGCGGCTTCGTGAAGGACGGCATCTGGACCGCCGCGTTCAAGGCGGCCGTGGCGGAGCTCGAGGCGGCCGGCGGCGGCACGCTCACCGTCCCCGCGGGCGATTATCCCACCTCCTCCGTCGAGTTCTGCTCTTTCATGACGCTGGAACTTTGCGAGGGCGCGGTGCTCGATTTCGTGAACGACGGGCTCGCGCATCCGGTGGTCTGGAGCCGCAACGGCGGCGTGGACTGCGAGGTCTACGAGCCGCTGGTCTTCGGCAGCCATGTGAAGAACGTGGTCCTCTGCGGCAAGGGCGTCATCGAGGGCAACGGCGCCGACTGGTGGGCGAAGCGCAGGGAATGGCCCTACGGCCGGCCCCGCAGCGTCGTCTTCCAGGACTCCGAAAACATCGTGATCCGCGACGTCACCATCCGGAACTCGCCCTTCTGGACCGTCGTGCCGCTGCGCTCGCGGCACATTCTGGTCGATCACATCGAGATCCACAATCCCTTCCACTCCCCGAACACGGACGGCATCGACCCCGATTCCTGCAAAGACGTGGAGATCCGGAACTGCCTCCTCGACGTCGGCGATGACTGCATCGCGATCAAGTGCGGCACCGAGGAGAACAAGGAGCTCATCCCCTCCGAGGACATCTGGGTCCACGACTGCGTGATGAAGCAGGGCCACTGCGGCGTCGGCATCGGCTCCGAGATGAGCGGCGGCGTGAAGAACGTGGTCATCGAGGACTGCGTCTTCACCGACACCGAGCGGGGACTTCGCCTGAAGACCCGCCGCGGCCGGGGCGGCTCCGTGGACGGCGTGACCTTCCGCCGCGTGAAAATGAAGAACGTGCTGGTCCCCTTCGTGGTCAACATGCGCTACTTCTGCGGCGAGGGCGGCATCGCCCGACGCGTCGGCGACACCGCGCCCTATCCCGTGGACGCCGGCACGCCCTCGGTCCGGAACCTCAGCCTGATCGACTTCGAGGCGGAGGACGTGAACGTCGCGGCCCTTTACATCAGCGGCCTGGCTGAATCGCCGGTCGAGAACGTGACGCTCCGCAACGTGACCGTCACGATGGCGGAGAACGCCCGGCCCGGCATCCCCGATGCCGCGCTCGAGGCGCCCTGCATGTGGAAGGCGGGCCTGATCCTCAAGTTCGCGAAGAACCTCCGGCTCGACAACGTGAAGGTCAGCGGCGTGGAGGGCCTCACGAACCTCTTCACCGACTGCGACGGCGTCTTCCTGGACGGCCGCGAATACGACGCGCAGACCATCGAATGAAACGGCAGCGAAGAAGCCTCCGGGCTGAAACGTGAAAAGTGCGGCGGCGCTGAGGCGCCGCCGTTTTACATACTGATGCGCCACTGCTTTGCGCACCTTCGCGCTGTCGTTTTGCGCACCTTCGCGCTGTTTGCCTTGCCTTCGTCTCATTTTTTCCGTTCTTTTCGAAAAATTTACGACAAATCGGTAGATTATGCCGAGTTTGACGTAAACGAAAAAATGCCGTTTTCGAGATTTACGACAACTCTGCCAATTTTGGCATTTCTGTCGTAAATTGGATGCATCAAATCGGGCAAATGTGCAGAGGGGACGGAACTCCGTTCGCCGGAGACGCATCCAAAGCCACCGAGACAGGTAAAAATAACGACGCATCCTTCATTTTCGCCCGCTTTGTCGTAAATCCCGAATAAGTGACTTTTTTCGTTACGACAGATTTCCGTTTTGTGGCCGATTTGTCGTAAATTTTCAAAAAGTGTGCCAAAAATGAGACGAAGACGCGGGCCGCCGCTGCAGCCGGCCGCTCTCCCGAAAAACGACACCTCTTGCGAGGTCACCGGCTCCGAAATGCGGCAAGCTTCCAAGTACAGCAAACTCTCAGATACAGCCAACTCTCAAATACAGCATATACAAGAAAACCCGCCGGAGAGGAGTTCGTTCTCCTCTTCGGCGGGTTTTTGCTCTATGCTCGGCAAATGCTCTGTCGAATAAACCGTTCTCAGATCCGGGGCAGGCTGGCGGCGGCCATGGACTGGCCGACGCGGCGGAACTTCTCGTCCGGGAGCGTCACGTCGATCTTCTCCGCGAGCGCGGGATACTCGTCCGCGAGCACGCGGCGGCACTCGGCGACGATCGTCTCGCCGCCCAGGCCGGAGGCCACGCGGCCCAGCACCAGCAGGTATTTCAGATCGTAGAAGCGGCTGTAGAGGGCCAGGGTGTGCGCCAGATAGCAGCCGATGGAAAGGAAGATCTTCTCCGCCTCCTTCGAGCCGATCGCCGCCAGCTTCTGGACCTCCTTCAGCTTTTCGGCGGGCGAAAGCTCCGGAGCGAGGCCGATGCCGGCCGCGGGGGCCAACTTGATCACGGCGTCCTGGGAGAAATACTTGCAGCCCACGCCGATGTCGCCGCTCCACTCGTCGCGCATCGCGTTCTCCGCGAGGTCCACGGGCGCGAAGGCCAGCTCGTTGTACCAGCCAAGGATGTCGCGGTTCTCGTCGACGTAGCCGACCGCCTCGCTGGTGCCCATCGCCAGGCCCATCACGCGGCCGGAATCGAGGCTCATGGAGCCGGCCAGCGCGGTCACGTCGCCGTCGTTCGCCACGACGATCGGGACGTTCTCGCCGATTTCCTTCGCGGCGCGGTCATAGACCGTCTTGACCTCCTCGCGGCGCTCGCGCGGCACCTTGATGAACAGGGAGGACACCATGGGCGCGTTGCCGACGAACACGCCGGCGGAGGAAACGCCGATGCCGTCCACGCGGGGCATCTTGGACGCGGCGGTCTTAAAGGCCTCGACGATGCCGTTGAACTGGTACGTGGGGTCCTCGGAAAGCTTCGGATACCAGACGACCTCCTCGGAGTAGACGGTCTCGCCGTCGATCACCGCGGAGACCTTGCGGTCGGAGCCGCCCGCGTCGAAGCCGATGCGGCAGCCCTGGGTGCCGCCGCCGACGGAGACGGGGCGCTCGTTCGCCTCGGGGAAATCCTCCTCGCCGCAGATCACGATTTCGAAGGGACGCTCGAACACGTCCTCCATGAACTGCACGTCGAACTCGCGTTCGCCGCCGTGCCGGTAGGCCGCTTCGAGCTTCGCGGCCTCCGCGTCGCAGCCGCAGAGCCAGACGCGCCAGCCGCCGACGCTCCAGAGCAGGAACTTGACGTAGCGCTCGACGAAGCGGTAGTTGGCCTCCGCGAACTCCTCCCCGCGCATCGCGGAGCGGAACACGGAGATGCTGCTGTTCTCCCGCTCGACGGCCACGCGGAAGGGCCGGTCGGCCTCCTTCAGATATTCATCCATCCAGACGCCGAAGGGAATGAACGCGGGGTCCAGGACGGGGGTGTTTTTGAGATTCAGCTCAATGCCAAGATATTTCATTTCGACTCCTTGAGGGGCTCGCCGCAGGGGCTGCCCCGTGTGAAAATTAAAGCCAGAACACTCTCAAATATAGCACGCTCCGAAGCCGCGCGCAACAGGTTTTCAAAGGATCGCCGCGTTAACGGGCCGGAGCACGATACAAGGCGCGGCAAACCGGATTAAGCCGGGCTAACCGGGGCGAAGCGGCGGGTTCGGCGTCAGAGAGGATGACGCCCGGGCATAAAAAAGCCCCGAAGCCTTATGCTTCGGAGCTTTCGCTTCTCTATTGCATCCTTTTCCGGAGCTCAATAAATCAGCGTGTAGGCATAGCCGGCCAAACCGGAAAGCAGAATCAAAGCAAGGATAAAAAGCCACTGACCCACGGACCGTCTCGAAAACACACCGACGACCTCGCGGATCATCGCGTTGGGCCAGAAATACCATTTCGTGCGGGCCCCGATCCCGTCCGCCCTTACGCCCGCCTCCTCGGCGAGAAGACCGCTGCGGAAAACATGGTAGTTCGTCGTGGCGTAGGCGATGGCAGCGTTTTCGGTCCGGGCATCGATGAGCGCCTTGGAGAACATCATGTTTTCATGCGTGGTCGTCGATTTGTCCTCCGGCAAAATCAGCTCCCGCGGAATCCCCTGCTCCAGAAGATACCGCTCCATTGCCTTGGCCTCCGCCATGCATTCGTCGTCGCCCTGACCGCCGGAGGGCACAAAGACGGCTTTTTTGCCGGTTGCCCGGTACTGCTTGTTCCAGAAGTCGATGGCACGGTCTACGCGTCCCCGGATCAGAGGGTACAGCGTGCCGTCCTCGCGGATCCCGCAGCCGAGAATGATGATGTAATCCTTGCCGTACGGGATCTTTCGGTAGGCCGCCTGCAGGCAGCTGATGACCGAGCCCGTCAAAAGCACCTGAAAGATCGCGAAGCCGGCGCTGTAAACGGCGTAGATCACGGTGAAGACGGCGGTACGCGCTTCGTAGAGCTTGAACAGCAGCAGCAGATTGACCGCCGTGCCGACCGCCAGAACGGCGGCAATCCCGATGCCGAGCATATTGCTGAGGCTCTTCCCCTCGTGCCGGATCAGCTGCACGTTACTGATCGCCAGGGCAAGCGCGAAGACGGCCATGAAGGGGATGGTCGCCAGGGAATACGCGAACATCATGTTCTGGGTAACGGCGATCAAAAGCTTGGCCGTCTGCACATAGGGGAGGAAGAGCACGGAAAGACCCGCAGCCAGATAGATGAGGAAGAGGATCGAAAACAGTAGGATGGATGCGCAGCACGCGATCGAGCGAAAGGAATAATAGCTGTCCTTTTGATATTCCTTCCGCAGCCAGATGAAGAAAAAGGCCGCCATGCCGAAGATCACCGTCACGCCCCAATAGGTCGCGCTGAAGCCGGCGTAGTCGAAGATTTGTCCGTGCACGAAAATCAGGCCCGCTTTTAATACGGTAATACGGGTGCTTTCCGTCACAACGCGCGTGTCCGAGCCGCTGGTGACCTTGTATTTCACATTGATCTGCGCCGCTCCCGGCTTCACGGATCTCAGCGTCAGAACGGTTTCATCGGCCTTGGTTTCGATGCCGCACAGCTCGACGATCCGCTCCCCTTCCGACTCGAAAGAGATATCGCTGAGCTGCTCCGCCGGTTCGTGGATCCGGTAATAATACTTCTGACTCTGTACGACGGAAACCGTTCCGAATAGGGCGAAGATCACAAGGCTTGCCAGAACCAGGCAAAGCAGCGCATGCTTTTTCACAAATGATTTCATGTCCATATGGTACCCCCGTCTGTAGGATACTATTTTTTGCGCCGCTTTTCAAGTTGACATCCGAAACACAAAAAGAGCACCCATCGAAGTGAGTGCTCTTCGAAATTCCACAATCGTCGATTAACGCTTGGAGAACTGGGGCGCGCGACGGGCGGCCTTCAGACCGTACTTCTTACGCTCCTTCATGCGAGGATCACGGGTGAGGAATCCGGCCTTCTTGAGGATGGGATGATACTCTTCCGCGACTTCGACGAGGGCACGGGCGATGCCCTGCTTGATGGCACCGGCCTGACCGGTGTAGCCGCCGCCTTCGACGGTGACGGTGACGTCGAACTTCTCGGAGGTCTCGGTGGCCACCAGAGGCTGGCGGACGACGACCTTCAGGGTCTCGAGACCGAAGTACTCGTCGAGATCTCTCTTGTTAACGGTGATCTTGCCTGTGCCGGGACGCAGATACACACGGGCAACACTGGACTTTCTTCTTCCGGTACCATAATACTGGGTGATAGCCATTGTGATGTATTCTCCTTCCCTTAAATTAGCCCTTGATGGTCATGACTTCAGGCTTCTGAGCCTCATGACCGTGTTCGGGGCCGGCATAGACCTTAAGTTTGGTGAACATTTCGCGACCCAGGATACCCTTGGGAAGCATACCCTTGACGGCCTGCTTGACGGCCATTTCGGGCTTGGTCTGGAGCAGCAGACGGTAGGGGATCTCTTTCAGACCGCCGGGCTGACCGGTGTGGGTGGAATAGACCTTATCCTGCAGCTTCTTGCCGGTGAGCTTGATCTTCTCGGCATTGATGACGATCACGTAATCGCCCATATCGAGGAAGGGGGTGTACTCCGGCTTGTTCTTGCCACGGAGAACCATGGCGACCTGAGAGGCGAGGCGACCCAGGGTCTGACCTTCGGCATCGACAACATACCATTTTCTCTGGATGTTCTTGCCGCTGGGCATGTAAGTCTTCATTGATGACTCCTTGTGTTTTCGCACCGGCGCAGCGCTTGGCGTACGCGTTCTGTGCAGCTGCGCGGTCTTTGAATTGGAATCCGGGGCTGGTGGATTAATTCCACCGTCGCAGCTTGTGCTCTTGACAGGCACTCGTTTAATATAATCCCTCCGAAGGGGGAAAGTCAAGCATTTTTTGCGGAAATCCGGCGGGATTTGCGCGTCATTCGCCGTATTCCACGCTCCACAGCATCAGCCCCTTCGCGGGGGCGGTGGGGCCGAGCAGCGTCCGGTCGCCGGACCGGAAGGCCTCCTCGATTATTTCCCGGGAAATAGTTCCCTTGCCTACCTCGAGGAGCGTGCCCGCGATGATGCGGACCATGTTGTAGAGGAAGCCGCTGCCGCAGATCTCCAGGGTGACCAGGCCGGGCGCCTCCTCATCCCGGAGGAGCCGGAGCGAATAGACGGTGCGGACCGTGGTCTGCGCGGAGCTCCCGGAGGCGCAGCAGCAGGCGAAGTCCTTCTCGCCGACGAAGAGCGGGATGGCCTCCTCCGCCCTGTCCCAGTCGATTTTCCAGCCGGGCAGGAACGCGTAGTTCCTAAACTCCGGCGGGAGCACCTCGCCGTCGTAGAAGCGGTAGCGGTAGGTCTTCCGCTTGGCGTCGAATTGGGGGTTGAAATCGGCTTTTGCCTCTTCGGCCCCATAAATCCTCACATCGTCCGGTAAAGTGGCGTTAAGGGCCAAAATAAGGGCTCTGAGGGGTATCGGGTGCGCCAGGTCGAAGGCGCAGATCTGTCCCCGGGCATGCACGCCCGCGTCGGTGCGGCCGCTGCCCTGGATTTTCGTACCTTCATGGAAGAGGCCGTCCAGCGCCTCCTCGATGGTCTGCTGCACGCTCATCCCGTTCTGCTGGCGCTGCCAGCCCGCGTAGGCGGTCCCGTCATAGCCGACGGTCAGCTTGATCCTTCTCACGCGGCACCCCCCAGCACGATTCCGAGCGCGCCCGTGATCAGGGTGAGCAGGGACGGAAGCAGCTTCGTGAGGATCACGCCGACGCAGAAGACGAGCATCACGGCGAGGGCGATCCAGTCGCCCCGCTTCATCCGCAGCTCGTTCATGCGGGTGCGGCCCTCGTCGCCGCGGTAGCAGCGGGACTCCATCGCGAGCGCGAGCTCGTCGGCGCGGCGGAAGAGCGAGAGCAGGAGCGGCACGAAGATCGGTACGAGCGCCTGCAGGCGTTCGCGGAGCTTCCCCTCCTCGAAATCGACGCCGCGGGCCTTCTGCGCCATCATGATCCGGTCGGTCTCCTCGAGGAGCACCGGGATGAAGCGGAGGGCGATGGAGATCATCATTGCGATGTCGTGCACGGGGAGCCCGATGAATTTCAGCGGCGTCATCAGTCTCTCCAGTCCTTCGGAGAGCTGCAGCGGCGTCGCGGTGAGGGTCATCATCGAGGAACCGAGGATCAGGAGGATCAGCCGCGCGGCGATGAGCAGCGCGTTCTGCAGACCCTGCCAGCTGATGGTGAAGATCCAGAACCTGACCAGCACGTCGCCGGGCTGGAGGAAGAGGTTCAGGATCGCGGTAAATAGCAGGATGAACAGGATGGACCGGAGTCCCCGCACGATGAAGCCGAAGGGCACGCGGCTCAGCGCGATGATGAGGCCGAGCATCGCCGTGACCGCGAGCATGCCCCAGACATTGTCCGCGGTGAAGACCGCGACGATGTAGAGGATCGTGCAGAGGATCTTGGTCCGGGGGTCCAGGCGGTGGATGACCGAGCCGGTATCGTAGAACTGTCCGAGGGTGATATCACGCATCATCGCGGCTCACCTCCCGTCTTTTCCTCCGGCGCGAAACGGGCGAGCAGTCCGCTTTCCGTGAGCGCCTGCTCCAGCTCGTCCAGCGTGAGGACGGTGCCGGGGAGCCCCAGCTCCTTCGCGAGACGCGTCGCCTGCGGGACGGAGAGCCCGACGGAGCGGAGCGTCTCCTCCTCGGCGAAGACCTCGCGGACGGGGCCGTCCAGCAGGATCCGGCCCTTCGCCATCGCGATGACCCGGTCCACGTACTCGGCCACGTCGTCCATGCTGTGGGACACGAGGACCACGGCAAGGCCCTCCTCCCGGTGGAGCCGGGCGACCGTGTCCAGGATGTCCTTCCGGCCCGCGGGATCGAGGCCCGCGGTGGGCTCGTCCAGGATCAGGTACTCGGGACCCATCGCCAGGATGCCGGCGATGGCGGCGCGGCGCTTCTGGCCGCCGGAGAGATCGAAGGGCGAAGCGTCCCAGGCCTCCTCGGCGAGGCCCACGGCCCGGAGCGCCTGCTCCGTCCGCCGGTCGACCTCCTCCTTCGGAAGTCCCAGGTTCTTCGGACCGAAGGCCACGTCCTTGCGGACGGTGGCTTCGAACAGCTGATATTCGGGGTACTGGAAGACCAGCCCCACCTTGCGGCGGAGCTCCTTCCCTTTTTTCTTCTGGGCGATGTCCTCGCCGTCGAAGAGCACGCGGCCCTCCGTCGGGGCGAGCAGCCCGTTCATGTGCTGGATCAGGGTCGACTTGCCGGAGCCGGTATGGCCGATCAGTCCGACGAACTCGCCCTTCTGGATCTCCAGATCGATATGGTCGAGAGCCTTCTTCTCCATGACACTGCCGGCGTCATAGGAGTGGCTCAATGCTTCCAGTTTTATCGACATAGCTCACCTGCCATTTCTTCCACCGTGAGAACATCCGGCCGGAGCGTATATCCTTTTTGCCGCAGGCGGTAGCTGAGCTCCGCCATCGGCGTCGTGTCGAGGCCCAGCTCGCGGAGCTTCTCCACCTGGGGGAAGACCTCGCGGGGGGTGCCTGAAAGCGCGATCCGCCCGTTATCCACCACGATGATCCGGTCGGCCTCCACGGCCTCCTCCATGTAGTGGGTAATGTGGATCACGGTGATCCCTTCCTCGCGGTTGAGCTGGTGCATCGTGCGGAGCACCTCCTCGCGGCCGCTGGGATCGAGCATCGCGGTGGGCTCATCCAGCACGATGCAGTCGGTGCGCATGGCCAGGACTCCCGCGATGGCGATGCGCTGTTTCTGGCCGCCCGACAGCTTGTGGGGGGCGGAAAGGGCATGGTCGCTCATGCCGACGAAGCGGAGCGCCTCGTCCACGCGGCGCCGGATCTCCTCCGCGGGAACGCCCAGGTTCTCGGGGCCGAATGCCACGTCCTCCTCGACCACGGAGGCGACCAGCTGGTTGTCCGGATTCTGGAAAATCATGCCGGCCTTGCCGCGGATCTTCCAGACATTCTCGGGATCGGCGGAATCGAGACCCTCCACCCAGAGGGTGCCGGAGCTGGGCACGAGCAGCGCATTCAGATGGCGCGCGAGCGTCGACTTGCCGGAGCCGTTCCGGCCGCAGATGACGATGAATTCGCCGCGCTTCACATCCAGATCGATATCGGAGAGCGCTTCCACAGCCAGCTCCCGGTCATCCTCGTCGTGCGTGACATAGCGATAGCACAGGTCGGTGCATTTCACCATTTCCTCCATGGAAACGCCTCCTTTCTTTCAGACTTTCTTAAATCGGCGAATGCCCTGTGAGAGCAGCATTCCTGCCGTCCACAGGGCATTCCGGAAACGCAATATGCGCTTTACACCAACTCGATGATCGCGATCTCAGCGCCGTCGCCCTTGCGGTTGCCGACTTTGACGATGCGGGTGTAGCCGCCCTTGCGGCTCTCGTACTTGGGAGCGATCTCGTCGAACATCTTCGCCACCATGTCGACCTTCTTGCTCTCGGAGCGCATCTTCACGCCGTCAGCAGGAGTCTCGGTGACAGGATAGAACACAGCGAGCATGGCGCGGCGGGCCGCCAGGCGGGAAGGATTGTCCTTCTTGATGGTCTTGGTGATCTCATCGTACACCTGGACCTTCTTGCCTTCGATCTCTTTCTTGACGCGCTTGCCGTCCGCGGTCTTCTGGGGGACCTTCACGGTGACGGTGACGTTCTCGTAGTTGTCCTTTTCCTTGATGGCAAGGGTGATCAGCTTTTCAGCCTCGCGGCGGATTTCCTTCGCGCGGGTCACGGTAGTGGTGATCTTGCCGTTGTACAGCAGGTCGGTGACCTGACCGCGCAGCAGTGCCTTACGGGCGGAGGAGTTTCTTCCTAATTTTCTGTAACCGTTAGCCATTATCGTATTCCAATCTGCCGGTGCATTCCGGCACGGCCCGGGGACAGTTCTTTCCGTCCCGAGCCCTCAAGCAGGATCCTGCATATTTGATCCCGCCCCAGCGATGCCTTCCGGCATCAACTGTGCTCTCCTCTTCGGGAGCTTGCGCTCCTTCCGGGAAGAGAACTCCCCGGGAGACCGTCGCGGCCTCCCGGAAGAGGTAAGTCCTTAGTCCTCGCGGGCCTTCAGCGTCAGCCCCAGCTCGGCAAGCTTGCCCAGGACCTCGTCCAGGGACTTGCGGCCAAGGTTGCGGACCTTCATCATCTCGTCTTCGCTCTTGGAAATCAGATCTTCGACGGTGTTGATGCCGGCGCGCTTCAGGCAGTTGTAGGAACGGACAGAGAGGTCCATCTCCTCGATGGCCATGCTCTGCTTGGAGCTGGTGCCCTCCTCCACCTTCTCGGCGAGGAACTCGGTCTGACGCGCCTTGTCGGAGAGGTCGATGAACTGGACCAGATGGTCGTTCAGGACCTTCGCGGCGAGGGACAGAGCCTCATCGGGATCGATGGTTCCGTTGGTGAAGACTTCCAGGGTGAGCTTGTCGAAATCGGTCTGCTGACCGACACGGGTGTTCTCCACGGAGAAGTTCACGCGGGAAATGGGGGAGTACAGGGAGTCGATGGCGATGACGCCGATCGGCTGGTTCTCGTCCTTGTTCTTGTCAGCGCCGACGTAGCCGCGGCCCTTGGTGATATTCATCTCGATGCCGAGGTGAGTATCCGCACCGCCGGAAAGGGTGGCGATGACCTGGTCGGGATTGACGATCTCGAAATCAGAGCTGATCTTGATATCGCCGGCCTTGACGATGCCCTCGCCGTCCATTTCGATGTAGGCGGTGGTGGTATCGGTCTCTTCGCTGAGAGCCTTGATGGCAACGCTCTTGAGGTTCAGGATGATCTCGGAGACGTCTTCCTTCACACCGGGGATGGTGGAGAACTCATGGAGCACTCCGTCGATCTTGATGCTGGAAATAGCGGTACCGGGCAGAGAAGACTGCATGACACGGCGCAGGGCGTTGCCCAGGGTAATGCCGTAGCCTCTCTCCAGAGGTTCCACCACGAATCTCCCGTATTTCTTGTCTTCGCCGTTGTCGTCACGGACGATACTGGGTTTCTCGAATTCTAACACAGGAAACCTCCTTGCTTCAAATTTAGCTTATGCCACCGGGCGAATTACTTGGAGTACAACTCGACGATCTGCATCTCGTTGACGGGGACGTCGATCTGGCTGCGCTGAGGCAGGGTGTTGACGGTACCGGAAAGCTTCTCGGTATCGGCAGTCAGCCACTCGGGGACGATGCGTCCGGCGGTGACATCCAGAACGTCCTTGTAACGCTGAGAGCTCTTGCAGTTCTCGCGGATCGCGACCACGTCGCCGGCCTTGACCAGGTAGGAGGCGATGTTCACGTTCTTGCCGTTGACCGTGACCTGATTGTGGCTCACGATCTGACGGGACTCGCGGCGGGTGCGCGCGAAGCCCAGACGGAAGATAACGTTGTCGAGGCGGCTCTCGAGCAGGATCATCAGGTTCTCACCGGTCATGCCCTGCATCTTCTTGGCCTTCTCGAAGTAGTTGCGGAAGGGAACTTCCGTAACGCCGTAGATGAACTTGGCCTTCTGCTTCTCGCGAAGCTGCATGCCGTACTCGCTCATCTTGCGGTTGGTTCTCTTAGCGGCTCTCTTGGAGGGCTTTTTGGAGGAGCCCAGGTACAGGGGATCCAGGTCCAGAGAACGGCATCTCTTCAAAATAGGAGTCTTATCAACAGCCATTTTTCTTTACCTCCTCATTAGACTCTGCGGCGCTTGGGCGGACGGCATCCGTTGTGAGGAACGGGGGTCACGTCGGTGATCGCAGTAACTTCCAGACCGGCAGCGGCAAGAGCGCGGATGGCGGCTTCACGGCCGGCACCGGGACCCTTGACCATGACCTCGACCTTCTTCAGGCCCTGGTCCATGGCGGCCTTGGCAGCGGTCTCGGCCGCTACCTGAGCAGCATAAGGAGTGTTCTTCCGGGAGCCGCGGAAACCCTGTCCGCCGGCGCTGGCCCAGGAGATGGCGTTACCGGCCGTATCGGTCAGGGTAACGATGGTGTTGTTGAACGTAGACTGAATATGCGCCTGGCCGATCTCGACATTCTTCTTGACGCGGCGACGCACGGTCTTTTTAACGGTTTTCTTACCAGCCACTTTTCATGCCCTCCTATTACTTCTTCTTGTTCGCGATCGTGCGCTTGGGACCCTTGCGCGTACGAGCATTGTTCTTGGTGTTCTGTCCACGGACAGGAAGGCCTTTTCTGTGACGGATACCTCTGTAGCAGCCGACTTCGGTGAGGCGCTTGATGTTCAGCGCAACTTCACGGCGAAGGTCGCCTTCCACCAGCTGACTCTCGTCGATGATGGAACGGATGCTGTTGACTTCTTCATCGGTCAGGTCGCGCACGCGGGTGTCGGGATTCACGCCGGCTTCCTTCAGGATGCGCTTCGCACTGGTGCGGCCGATGCCGTAAATGTAGGTAAGACCGATTTCAACCCGTTTTTCATTAGGCAAATCAACGCCAGAAATACGTGCCATTTACTGTTCTCCTCCTAATTAACCTTGCTTCTGCTTGTGCTTCGGGTTCTCGCAAATGATCATGACCTTGCCCTTGCGCTTGATGACCTTGCACTTTTCACACATAGGTTTAACTGATGAACGTACTTTCATTTCATCCTCCTTGTTGTACTGGCGGCGGAAGACTTTCGTCTCATTTCGCGCGCCAAACGATACGACCTTTTGTCAAATCATAAGGGGAAAGCTCCAGGGTGACCTTATCCCCAGGTAAAATCTTGATATAATTCATGCGAAGCTTGCCGCTGATATGGCCGATGATGCGGTGACCGTTCTCAAGCTCGACCTGGAACGTTGCGTTCGGCAGCTTTTCGACGACGACGCCTTCGACTTCGATTACATCATTTTTAGACATTCGTACTCCTCCCCGGACCTCAGATAATGGTCAGGATCTCGCAGCCGCTCTCCGTGATCAGGATCGTGTTTTCATAATGACACGTGAGAGAACCGTCCGCGGAAACCACTGTCCAGTCATTGTCCAGCACTTCCACCTGCGGCCGGCCCATGTTGAACATGGGTTCGATGGCCAGGGTCATGCCGGGGCAAAGCTTGGGGCCCCGGCCGATAGGTTTATAATTGGGAATCTGCGGGTCTTCGTGCATCTCGCGGCCGATCCCGTGTCCGACGTATTCGCGGACGACACCGTAGCCGTACTTGTCGGCTTCGTGCTGGATGGCAGCGGAGATTTCGTGAAGATGATGTCCCGCCCTGGCAAATTCAATGCCCGCAAAGAACGCTTGCTCGGTCACTTCCATGAGCTGACGCGCCTCGGGAGAAATCTCTCCGACGGCGTAGGTCCGCGCCCCGTCTCCGTTGAATCCGTCGATGAGCGTTCCGACATCGATGCTGATCAGGCTGCCCTCCCGAAGGATGTGGCGCTTGTCAGGAATGCCGTGAATCAGCTCGTCGTCGACGGACGCGCAGATGGCAGCGGGGAAACCCTCGTAGCCCTTGAAGGAGGGAACCGCTCCGTAGGAACGGATGATTTCCTCGGCCTTCTCATCGAGGAAGGCAGTGCTCACGCCCGGCCGGATGAATTCTTCGATCTCAACCAGCACGTGACCGACGATGCGGTTTGCGACCCGCATTTTCTCGATCTCTTCTGCGTTTTTTACTGAAATTGCCATGTTACGCTTCCTTTTGGTTACCTACGGCCTCTAAGGCGCAGACGATGTCTTCCGTTACCTGCTCCACCGAGTTCATGCCGTCGACCGACACGAGCTTCCCGGCGGCACGGTAATGGTCCACCAAAGGAGCGGTTTGATCATGATACACCGTCAGCCTCTTCAGAACCGTTTCCGGCTCATCATCAGCTCGGATGATCAGTGATGCGCCACAGCGATCACAAATACCTTCTATCGCCGGTTTCTTCGTTTCCGTGTGATACGGCTCACCGCAAGAGGGACAGACTCTGCGGCCGGCCATGCGGGCCACGATCTGTTCGTCGACCACCTCGATGTCGACAGCGGCATCGAGATCCACGCGCTCGTCCAGGGCAGCCGCCTGGCCGAGGGTGCGGGGGAAGCCGTCCAGGATGTATCCTGCGCGGCAGTCCTCCTGCGCGATCCGGTCGAGAACAAGATCGACGGTCAGCTCATCCGGAACCAAAAGTCCCTGGTCCATGTACTTTTTCGCTTCAAGACCGAGGGGCGTCAGAGCTTTAAGGTTGGCCCGGAAAATATCACCGGTGGAGATGTGCGGAATGTGGTAACGGTCAGCCAGTCTGGTGGCTTGCGTACCCTTGCCGGCACCCGGCGCTCCCAACAAAATCAGTTTCATGAAGAAACTCCTCAGCGGCTCAGGAAGCCCTTATAACGGCGCATCACCATCTGGCCTTCGATCTGTTTCACGGTCTCGAGCGCCACGCCGACGATGATCATCAGGGAAGAACCGGTGATGACCAAGGTGTTCAGCTTGAAGCTGATCTGCAGGATCACGGGCAGGGCAGCGATGATCGCCAGGGCGATGGCGCCGATGGTGGTCACGTACTTAGCGGATTTCTGCAGGTACTCGGTGGTGGGCTTGCCGGGACGGAAGCCGGGGATGTAGCCGCCATTCTTCTTCAGGTTCTCCGACATGTCGATCGGATTGAAGGTGATGGAAGCATAGAAGTAAGTGAACAGTACGATCAGCACTACGTACAGGACGGCGCCGAAGGGATGGCTGGTCTTGAGCCATTCGATCACGGTGCCCCACCAGCCCTTGGGCTCGGAGGTCACGAAAGCCGTGATCAGCTGAGGCATGGACTGAATGGAAGACGCGAAGATGATCGGGATGACGCCGGCCATGTTGACGCGGATCGGGATGTAGCTGCTGCTTCCGCCGTAGGTCTTCCGTCCCTGGATACGCTTGGCGTACTGGACGGGGATGCGGCGCTCGGCCAGCTCGAGGACCGTGACGAACACGATCATGAGGAGCATGACCACCAACACCAGCACGATCACCCAGACCTTCTCGATGGCGAAAAGGTTCTGCAGGGCGGTGGGGATGTTGGAAAGAATGTTGATCATGATGATCAGGGAAATACCGTTGCCGATACCCTTCTCCGTGATCTGCTCACCGATCCACATGACGAACATGGAACCGGCGACGAAGATGATCATGGAAAGGATGATGCCCCACCACTTGCCCAGGGAATCGGAGATGAAACCGTAGGAGCTCATGCTGTAGGCAATGCCAAAGGACTGGATCAGGGCCAGGCCGATGGTAATGTAGCGGGTGTACTGGTTGATCTTTTTCTGACCGGACTCGCCATCCTTCTGGATCTCCTCCAGCGCGGGGATAGCCACGCAGAGAAGGCTCATGATAATGGAGGCGTTGATGTAGGGCTGGATGCCCATGGCGAACAGGTTCAGCTGGCTGAACGCGCTGCCGCTCATGAGGTTGAACAGCTCCATCAGATCGCCGGCGGATCTGAACCAGGAAGTCATGGTCGCGCCATCCACCAGAGGACTGGGGATGAGGCAGCCGAGACGGACAAGCGCCAACATCATCAGGGTATAGAGGATCCGGTTGCGAAGATCCTTGATCTTCCAGATATCTCTGATTGTGTCGAACATTGTTTGCCCTCCTGTTGGATTTGTCCGGAAGCTTACTCGGCGGTACCGCCCAGAGCTTCGATCTTCTCCTTGGCCGCAGCGCTGTAGCTGCCGAGCTTGACGTTGAGCTTCTTCTTCAGCTCGCCATTGCCGAGGACCTTGACGCCATCCTTGGGATTGCTGATGATGCCCTTCTCCAGAAGCGCATCGACCGTGACCTCAGCGCCGTCCTCGAAGATGTTCAGACGGTCGACGTTGAAGGAAACGATCTCGGTGAAGTTGCGGTGGGTCTTCTTCTTGATACCGCGCTTGGGAAGACGGCGGTACAGAGGCATCTGGCCGCCCTCGAAGCCGGGACGGGTGCCGCCGCCGGAGCGGGCCTTCTGACCTTTATGACCTCTGCCGGAGGTCTTGCCGTTGCCGGAGCCGTGGCCACGGCCGACACGGAAAGAACTCTGACGGGAGCCCTCAGCGGGCTTTAACTCAGTTAAGTTCATTTGGTGTGCCTCCTATTAGCGTTTGATTTCTTCCACCTTGAGAAGGTGGGAAACCTTGGTGATCATGCCACGGACGGCGTCGTTATCCGGAAGAGTGACGGTCTGATGCAGCTTGGTAAGACCGAGCGCGACGACCGTGGCTCTCTGCTTCGGAAGGGCCGCGATGGGAGACTTGACAAGTTCGATTTTAAGCTTTGCCATGTTGCGCCTCCTTAACCTAACAGCTCAGCAACGGACTTGCCGCGCTTGCGAGCCACTTCTTCGGGAGTCTTCAGGGTGGTCAGGGCTACGAAGGTAGCGCCGACAACGTTGTTCTTGTTGTTGGAACCCAGAGACTTGGTGACGATGTTGCGGACACCGGCGAGCTCGAGGACGGCACGGGCAGGGCCGCCGGCGATGATACCGGTACCTTCCTCAGCCTTCTTCAGCAGGACCTGAGCGCTGCCGAACACGCCGAGATTGTCGTAGTAAATGGAATCAGCATCGTTGCGGGCGATGGTGGTCAGGCTCTTCTTGGCGGCTTCCTCTCCCTTGCGGATCGCTTCGGGAACTTCCATAGCCTTGCCGAGGCCGTAACCGACATGGCCGTTACGGTCGCCGAGGACGACCAGAGCGGTGAAACGGATGTGCTTGCCGCCCTTGACAACCTTGGTGACTCGCTTGATGGTGACCACGCGGGACTCTAACTCGCCCAGGGTGCTGGGATCGATCTTGTTGTTCATTGTATGCCTCCGTTCCTTAGAATTTCAGACCGGCTTCGCGGGCAGCGTCCGCAAGAGCCTGGATCTTGCCGTGATACAGGAAACCACCACGGTCGAAAACGACTTCCGTGATGCCCTTTTCCTGAGCGCGCTTGGCGATCAGCTCGCCAACGGCCTTCGCGGCTTCGGTGTTGGAGGTGCTCTTCAGCTCCGCCTTCACAGCACCTTCGGTGGTGGAAGCAGCGCAAAGAGTGCGGCCTTCGGTATCATCGATGATCTGCGCATACATGTGAGCATCGCTGCGGAACACGGCAAGGCGGGGACGTTCGGAGGTTCCGATGATATCCTGGCGCATTCTGGAGTGCTTCTTCACACGATTGATGCTTTTGGATGCTTTCTTAAACATGGAATCTTCTCTCCTTTGCCTTATTTACCGGTCTTACCGACCTTGCGGCGGATAACTTCGTCAGCATACTTGATGCCCTTGCCCTTATAAGGCTCAGGACCACGCTGGATGCGGATGTTGGCAGCGTGCTGGCCGACCGCTTCCTTGTCGATGCCGGCCACGATGACCTTGTTGCCGTCGACGGAAGTCTCGATGCCGGCGGGGTCATCCATCTTGATGGGATGAGAGTAACCCAGGTTCAGCACCAGAGTCTTGCCTTCCTTGGCAGCGCGGTAACCGACGCCGTTGATCTCCAGGACTTTCTTGTAGCCCTCGGTGACGCCGACGACCATGTTGTTGAGCAGGGTGCGGGTCAGGCCGTGAAGGCTCTTGTTTCTCTTAAGGTCATTCGGACGGGACACGAGGATCTGTCCGGCTTCCTTGGTCAGTTCCATCTCAGGAGCAAGCGTACGCTCCAGCGTGCCCTTGGGACCTTTCACGGTCACGTGGTTGTTGTCGCTGATCGTAACTTCGACGCCTGCAGGAACGGCAACGGGCAATTTCCCAATTCGAGACATTGTGTTTTCCTCCCTTACCAAACGAACGCTACGACTTCGCCGCCAACACCGAGCGCTCTGGCTTCCTTGTCGGTCACGATGCCCTTGTTCGTAGAAATGATGGCAATGCCGAGACCGCCGAGAACCTTGGGCAGCTCGTCCTTGCTGGCATAAACCCGGAGACCGGGCTTGGAAATTCTCTTCAGGCCGGTAATGACTTTCTCGTTCTTGTCCTTGCCGTACTTGAGGAAGACGCGGATGGTCATGAAGTTGCCATCGGCGATCATGTCATACTTCTTGATGAAGCCTTCTTTTACGAGGATGTCCGCGATGGCCTGCTTTTCCTTGGAGGCGGGGATATCGACGTAATCATGCTTTGCCACGTTGCCGTTGCGGATACGGGTAAGCATGTCAGCAATAGGATCGCTCATACTCATTGGAATAAATCCTCCTTATTTCTGCTTACCAGCTGGCCTTCTTCACGCCCGGGATCTCACCCTTGTAGGCGAGCTCACGGAAGCAAACGCGGCAGATACCATACTTGCGTAACACGGAATGGGGACGTCCGCAAAGCTTGCAGCGGGTGTAGACCCGGGTGGAGAACTTGGGGTTCTCGGCAAGCCGCTTCTGTCTGATTTTCATAGATGTTTTAGCCATTGTTCTCTCCTGTTCTCCGCTTATTTCACAAAGGGCATGCCCATCAGGGTGAGAAGCTCCTTGGCTTCCTCATCCGTCTTAGCGGTGGTAACAAAGATGATGTCCATACCGCGGACCTTGTCGATCTTGTCGTAGGAAATCTCGGGGAAGATCAGCTGCTCTTTGATGCCGAGGGCGTAGTTGCCGCGGCCGTCGAAAGCGTTGCCGTTGACGCCGCGGAAGTCGCGGACGCGGGGCAGGGCCAAGCTGATCAGGCGGTCAGCGAAGTCATACATCTTGTCGCCGCGAAGGGTGACCTTGCAGCCGATGTTCATGCCTTCACGGATCTTGAAGTTCGCGATGGACTTCTTCGCCTTGGTGATGATGGGCTTCTGACCGGAGATGATGGTCAGATCGTTCACGGCACCCTCGAGAGCCTTGGGGTTGTCCTTGGCTTCGCCGACGCCCATGTTGATGACGATCTTCTCGATCTTGGGCACTTCCATGATGTTCTTGTAGTTGAACTTCTTGATAAGGGCCGGAACAACTTCGTTATTGTAGAATTCCTTGAATCTGGTGCTCATCGTTCTTGCCTCCTATCAGTCGATCACGGCGCCGCCCTGGTTCTTGGCGATCCGGTGAGCGACGGTGATCTTCTTGCCGTTCTTCTCGATCACTTCGCGCTTGATGCCGATGCGGGTGGGCTTGCCGTTGAACAGATACATAACGTTGGACACGTGGATGGGGTTCTCACGGTTGACCAGGCCGCCCTGCTGGCCGTTGCCGGCCTTGACGTGCTTGGTCGCCATGTTGGCGCCTTCGACCACGACGCGGGCAGTCTTCGGATCGACCGACAGGACCTTGCCCTCTTTGCCTTTGTCTTTACCGGTGATCACTCGGACGAGGTCACCCTTCTTGATTTTCATGTTTCCCATTCTGACGCCTCCTTACAGGACTTCCGGAGCGAGAGAGAGGATCTTCATGTACTTCTTCTCACGCAGCTCACGGGCAACCGGTCCAAAAATACGGGTACCGCGGGGATTCTGGTCATCCTTGATGATGACGGCAGCATTCTCATCGAAGCGGATATAAGAACCGTTCTTACGACGGACGGGATAGGTGGTTCTCACGACCACGGCCTTGACGACGTCGCCCTTTTTGACAACTCCGCCGGGCGTTGCATCCTTGACGGCGCAGACGACCACGTCGCCGATGGACGCGTACTTACGCTTGGAGCCGCCCATGACGCGAATCACCAGGAGCTCGCGCGCACCCGTGTTATCTGCGACCTTAAGCCGACTTTCTTGCTGTAACATAGCAGGTACTCTCCTTCCAGATAATTATTTCGCCTTTTCGAGGATCTCGACGACGCGGTATCTCTTGTCCTTGGACAGGGGACGGGTCTCCATGACCTTGACGCGGTCGCCGACGGAGCACTCGTTGTTTTCGTCATGGGCTTTCAGCGTGTAGGTCTTCTTCACGATCTTGCTGTAAACAGGATGCTTCACGTTGTTGACCACTTTGACAACGACGGTCTTATCCATCTTGTCGCTGGAAACGAGACCGATCATGGTTCTTCTCAGATTTCTTTCCACAGTTCAATCCTCCTTGATCCGTTTAGCTCGCCTTCTGAGCAAGCACGGTCTGGATGCGGGCGATGTTCTTGCGAACCTCGTTGATCCGGGCGGTGTTGTTCAGCTGATTGGTGGCGTTCTGAAAGCGGAGATTAAAAAGCTCTTTCTTGGCAGAAACAAGCGCGGCCTCAAGCTGCTCGGGAGTCTTATTCTGCAATTCCTTTACGTAATCGGTTTTCTTCACTTTATTTCACCATCCTTAGGTCCAGATTGTTCAGGCCTCAGCAGGGGCTTCCGCATCGAGCATTTCCTTGGAAACGATCTTGCACTTGATGGGGAGCTTGTGCATGCCGAGACGAAGGGCCTCGCGAGCATCCTCTTCGGAGACACCGGAGATTTCGAACATGACGCGGCCGGGCTTCACGACAGAAACCCAATACTCGACGGTTCCTTTACCGGAACCCATACGGGTCTCAGCGGGCTTGGCAGTAACGGGCTTGTCAGGGAAGACCTTGATCCAAACCTTACCGCCACGCTTGATGTAACGGGTGATGGCAATACGGGCTGCTTCGATCTGACGGGCGGTGACCCAGGCGGGCTCCATCGCGACCAGACCGTATTCGCCGTAATTGATGGTGTTACCGCGGAGGGCCTTGCCGGCCATCGTGCCGCGGAACTGCTTACGACGCTTAACTCTCTTAGGCATTAACATGGTTGTAGTCTCCCTTCCTTATTTATTCTCTTTCACGGGAAGGACTTCGCCCTGGTTGATCCAGACCTTGACACCCAGCTTGCCGTAAGCGGTATCCGCTTCAGCGAAGCCGTAGTCGATGTCGCAGCGCAGGGTCTGCAGAGGAAGGTTACCTTCGATATAGGACTCGCTGCGAGCGATCTCGGCGCCGCCTACACGGCCGGAGACCTTCGTCTTGATTCCCTTGGCGCCGGCCTTCAGAGCAGAGCTCATGGCCTTCTTCATGGCGCGACGGAAGGAACCGCGGTTCTCGAGCTGCTCGGCGATGTTCTCGGCGACGAGCTGAGCGTCCTTCTCAGGTCTTTTGACTTCCAGGATGTTGAGGGAAACCTTGCTGTCGGTGACGGTCTTCAGACCGGCCTTCAGCGTCTCGATACCGGCGCCGCCCTGGCCGATGACCATACCGGGCTTGGCAGCGTAGATCGTGATCTTCACACGGCCGGAACCGCGCTCGAGTTCGATCTTGGCAATGCCGGCTTTGTAAAGCTTCTCTTTGATATAGTTACGGATCTTCTGATCCTCGACCAGGAGGTCGCCGAACTGATTCGCATCGGCATACCACTTGGAGCCCCAGTCTTTGATGACGCCGACTCTAAGTCCAAACGGATTAACTTTCTGACCCATGAGTCTCCTCCTTATCTCTCGTTAAGAATGATCGTGATATGGGAAGTCTTCTTGAGGATGCGGTCCGCGCGGCCCTGAGAACGGGGACGGATACGCTTCAAGGTAGAACCCTGGTTAGCAAAGGCCTCCTGCACGTAGAGCTTGGAGAGGTCGATGTCCATGTCGCGCTCGGTGGCGGCGTATTTGGCGTTGGCAACCGCGGAGTCGAGAACCTTCTCGATGATGCGGGCACCCTCACGGGGAGTGTTGGCCAGAATAGCGGAAGCGAGCTCAACGTCTTTATCTTTGATCAGATCCAGAACGATCTTAGCCTTCAGAGGAGCGATGCGGGCGGAGCTGACCTTCGCGCGGGGGCGGAGATCCTTGACAGCGTTGCGCTCTCTCTTGATCTGGCTTCTATGTCCTTTAGCCATTGAATGATTCCTCCTTATCGAACTTTACCCTTTTTCTCGTCTTTGCTGTGGCCGCGGTAGGTGCGGGTCAGAACGAACTCACCCAGCTTGTGACCGACCATGTCCTCGGTGATGTACACCGGAACGTGCTTACGGCCGTCATGCACCGCGAAGGTGTGACCGACGAAAGAGGGGAAAATGGTGGAACGGCGGGACCAGGTCTTGATGACCTGCTTGTCGCCGGACGCGTTCATCGCATCGACTTTCTTCAACAGGTATTCGTCCGCGAAGGGACCCTTCTTCAAAGAACGTGCCATTGTGAATTCCCTCCTTATTTAGTATTCTTCGCGCGGCTGCGCACGATGTACTTGTTGGACTTGGCTTTCTTGGAGCGGGTCTTGTAACCAAGAGCGGGCTTGCCCCAAGGAGTCATGGGACCGGGACGGCCGATGGGCGCGCGGCCCTCGCCGCCGCCGTGAGGATGGTCGTTGGGGTTCATAACGGAACCGCGGACGGTGGGACGGATACCCATGTGACGGGTGCGGCCGGCCTTACCGATCTTGACCAGCTCGTGGTCGCCGTTGCCGACGATACCGATGGTGGCGCGGCAGTCCGCGGGGACCATTCTCATTTCGCCGGAGGGAAGACGCAGGGTGACGAGCTTGCCTTCCTTAGCCATCAGCTGAGCGACGTTGCCGGCGGCGCGGACCATCTGGCCGCCCTTGCCGGGCTTCAGCTCGATGTTGTGGATGTTGGAGCCGATGGGGATGTTCTTCAGAGGCAGGCAGTTGCCGATCTTGATCTCGACGTTCTCGCCGCTCATGACGACGTCGCCGGCCTTCAGGCCTTCGGGCGCCAGGATGTAGCGCTTCTCGCCGTCCGCGTAAGCGAGCAGGGCGATGTTGGCGCTGCGGTTGGGATCGTACTCGATACCGACGACGGTCGCGGCGATCTCATCCTTGTTGCGCTTGAAGTCGATGATTCTGTAGATGGTCTTGTGGCCGCCGCCGTGATGGCGGACGGTGATCTTGCCGTAGCTGTTGCGGCCGGCAGTATTCTTAACCCGGACCGTCAGAGACTTTTCGGGGCTCTTCTTCGTGATCTCAGCGAAGTCAGAACCGGTCATGTTTCTGCGGGAGTGGGTATAAGGCTTATAAGTTTTAATAGCCATGTTCTAAAACTCCTTTCGAATTCCGGTGTCCGTATTCACTTGCGGCATGGCGGCCGCAACCGGACCCGGTCTAATTACATACCCTCAAAAAATTCGATGTCCTTGCTGTCCGCAGTCAGGGTGACGATGGCCTTCTTGCAAGCGGCAGTCTTGCCGACGATGTAGCCGCGGCGCTTGTCCTTGCCGCCGATGTTGACGGTGTTGACCTTCTTCACCTTGGCGCCGTCGAACATCTTCTCGACGGCCTCGCGGATCTGGATCTTGTTGCAGTCCGGGTTCACAAGGAAGGTGTATTTCTTCTCGCCCATGAGGTTCATGCTCTTCTCGGAGATGACGGGCTTCAGCAGTACGTCGTAGTATTTGATGTCAGCCATTATTCGAATACCTCCTCGATCTTCGCGATGGCGTCCTTGGTGACGAGCAGGTTCTCGTACTTCAGGATGTCGTAGACGTTGATCATGTCAGCCTGGATGGTCTTCACATCGGGGATGTTGCGGGCCGACAAAGTAACATTCTTATTCTCGCCGGTGATGACGATGAGGGCCTTCGCCAGGTCGAAGTTCGCAAGGACGCCGGCCATGGCCTTGGTCTTGATCTCTTCGAGGGTGAGATCCTCGAGCACGAAGAGCTTCTCGTCGAGCACGCGGGTGGTGAGGGCGCTGCGGATAGCCACGCGGCGGGCCTTCTTGTTCATCTTCTTGGTGTAGTCGCGGGGCTGGGGCGCAAACACGACGCCGCCGCCGACCCACTGAGGAGAACGGATGCTGCCCTGACGGGCGCGGCCGGTACCCTTCTGACGGTAGGGCTTCTTGCCGCCTCCGCTGACCTCTCCGCGGGTCTTGGCACTCTGGGTGCCCTGACGGAGAGCAGCGAGGTGAGCAACGACTGCTTCGTGCATCACGGGGACGTTGACGTCGACGCCGAAGATGCTGTCGTTGAGTTCGATCTGGCCGGCCTTGGAACCGTCCATCTTGTACAGAGTTACGTTCGCCATTTTTTCCTCCTTTTGCCGGCCTCTTGCCGGCGGTGTATTCCCCTCATCCGCTTGGCGCCGCGGAAGAGGTCGTGCCGCACCTGATGTTGTGAAAGAAGACCGCGTCCCCTCCTCGCCGAGATGATTCAGGGAAGGCTTTCAGGCTGTAAGGCCGCCCGGGGGTTAGCTCGCCGGGACTATGTCCTTTGCGTGAGTTTCGTAACGCCCCGCGTTACGAAACTCAACACAGTTGCTTGAAAGCGACGCAGTCACTTTCAAGCAACTGTTACGCTCTGGTGGTGTTGAACACTCTTACGACACACTTTTTCGGTCCGGGGACAGAGCCCTTGACCAGCAGCAGATTCTGTTCGGCATCTACCCGAACGATCTCCAGGTTCTGAACGGTGGTCTTCACGGAGCCCATGTGGCCGGGAAGCTTCTTTCCCTTGTACACACGGCCGGGAGAGGTGGCAGAGCTCATGGAACCTGCATGACGATGATATTTGGAACCGTGCTCCATGGGTCCGCGGTTCAGGCCGAAACGGTGAATGGCGCCCTGATAACCTTTACCCTTGGAAATTCCGGTAACATCGACCTTGTCGCCGACTTCGAAGACATCAGCCTTGATCACGGAACCGACTTCGTAGGTGCCGTTGCCGTCTTCGAAACGGAACTCTTCGAGGCGACGCATGGGAGCGACGCCCGCTTTGTCGAAATGGCCCTTCTCGGGCTTGTTGACGAGCTTCTCGCGGATCTCGCCGAAGCCGACCTGAATGGCTTCGTAACCGTCGTTCTCGACGGTCTTGACCTGCGTAACGACGCAGGGACCTGCTTCCAGAACAGTGACGCCGATCATTTCGCCGGTGTCGGGCAGGAAGATCTGGGTCATGCCGATCTTCTTGGCCAGGATAGCTTTCTTCATGATTCTTTCCTCCTAATAATCTACAGCGGACCGGCCTTGCGGCCGTTCATCCTAGGTCATTAGCTGATATATGTTGCTATATGTCAACTTGTGAACCATCGGTGTAGTGAGTGTTGTCTGCGGGTTGGGGTTTGCGCTGATTATCAGCCTTTGACGACGACTTCGATGTCGACACCGGCGGGAAGCTCGAGCTCGCTCAGAGCGTCCAGGACCTTCTTGTTGGGGTTGATGACATCGATGAGTCTCTTGTGAGTTCTCTGCTCGAACTGCTCACGGGAGTCCTTGTACTTGTGGACAGCGCGAAGGATGGTGACGACCTCCTTCTGGGTGGGCAGCGGGACTGGACCGGAAACCTCGGCGCCGTTGCGCTTCGCGGTTTCGACGATCTTCGCGGCGGACTGATCGATCAGAGTGTGATCGTACGCCTTCAGAGTGATGCGGATCTTTTGATTTTTCTTTTCAGCCATAAAAAAACAGCCTTCCTTTCGCAAAATTTGCCCCGTTATCCCTATGGGACCGGGGTTGCGACAGTAGAGACTGTACACCCTTCCGCGCGTTTCCCGATTACCCGCAGACGAAAAATCGAGGAAACAAGCGGCTTTTCAATTGTACAGTGACCTCTTTGTCAGTTTCGTGAACTTGACTTGCTCCCCGGAAATTCCCAGCCTCAGAGGACTGCAATCTCCCGGATCTTCGCTCTCAACGCCACTCGTTCAGTTTACTCTCCGAAAACCGAAAAAGCAAGCAAAACATGAAAGTTTGCTTGCTTTTGTTTGCACAAATTTTGCGCGATTTCTAGCCTCGTTTTTGTGCATATTGCACAAACCTTTTCAACGAGTTCCGGCCGGCCTATTTCTTGTTGCCGCATCCGCGTCACCCACAAGATATGGTGGTCGGGCCGACCGGCCGCACCGGGCCGCGCCGCAGCCCCGCCGACGCCGCTCAGTCCTTCAGATACAGCTCCACCGGGCAGTGGTCGCTGCCGAAAATGTCGGGCCGGATCGCCGCGTCCGCGAGTCTCTCCCGCAGCCGGTCCGAAACGATGAAGTAGTCGATGCGCCAGCCGACGTTCTTCTCGCGGGCATGCATCCGGTAGCTCCACCAGGAATAGGCGTCCGCGCGGTCGGGATAGAAGAAGCGGTAGCTGTCGGTGAAGCCCGCGGCCAGAAGCTCGCTCATCTTGCCGCGTTCCTCGTCCGTAAAGCCGGGGTTTTGGTGATTCGTCTTCGGGTTCTTCAGGTCGATCTCCTCGTGCGCGACGTTCAGGTCGCCGCAGAAGATCACGGGCTTCTCCGCGTCGAGCCGCCGGAGGTAGGCGCGGAAGTCGTCCTCCCAGCGCATCCGGTAGTCCAGCCGCCGGAGCTCGTCCTGAGAGTTCGGCACGTAGACGCAGATGAAATAGAACTCGGGGAATTCGAGGGTGATCGCACGGCCCTCATGGTCGTGCTCCTCGACGCCGAGCCCGTAGCGGACCGACAGCGGCTCGCGGCGGGTGAACACCGCGGTGCCGGAGTAGCCCTTCTTCTCGGCGTAGTTCCAGTAGCCGAAATAGCCCTCCGGGGCGAAATCGGTCTGGCCCTCCTGAAGCTTCGTTTCCTGCAGGGCGACCACGTCCGCGTCCAGTCCCTCGAAGATTTCGGCAAAGCCCTTGCCCATCACCGCGCGCAGACCGTTCACGTTCCAGGATACCAGTTTCATTTCTTTACTCCTTCCGCCGCGTCACTCAGCCGGGAAGTCGATGCTGAGGACCAGAACGTCCCCCATCATCTGAATCACCGTGGCCTTCTCGCCCAGGGACGAGACCTCGCCGTCCGGGCCCATGGCCGGCCGCGCCGTAAAGCGGATCTCCGTCTTCTCCGGGCCCGCCGTGCCGAAACGGAACGCGGGATCGGTGAGCTTCACCGTGAGGAAGAGCCGGCGCGCCTGAGTGTCGAAGACATAGACGGGCTGACCGCCGTCGCTCCAGCTGTAATCGGTCACCTCGGCGGGCACGTCCACGTTCACGAGAACGCCGCCGCGCCACAGGGATATGGAGGCCTTCGCGCCGGGCACACAGTCCTGCGCCTCGACGCCCGCGAGAGGCAGGTCGTAGACGATCTCCGCGATCTCGACGGGAAGCGCCAGGAAGGCCCAGTCGAAGCTGAGCTCGAGGACCAGCGCCCCGTTCTTCACCTTCGCGGAATCGAGCGTGATCTTTTCATACTTCTGGCTGCCCCTCACGTCAACGTTCTTCTCCGAAAAGACGGCGGGCAGCACGACGCCCTCCGGCGCCGCGTAGGTCAGGACGAGACGGTAGTGCCGGCCCGACCAAAGAAGGTCATCCGGCTGCATCGTGACGGATTCCTTCGCGCCATCCGGCACATAGCTGAGCTCGTAGGCCGGGTCCGCGGCTCTCACGCGGGTGCCGTCCTCCAGCTCGAGCAGGCACTGCAGCTCCGACAGATAGCGGACGTACTCCTCCGCCGTGAGGCTGCCGGGAAGGTTGTAGATGTAGGGCAGCACGCAGTCCAGTTCGGCCTTCTCCGCCTTCTTCGCGCCCTCCGGCTTGCAGCCGCAGGCAAAAAGCAGTCCCGCCGTCAGCAGGACGCACAGAATCCGTGAAATCTTCTTCATTCCGAATCTCCCTCAAGTAGATGTAGCCACAGTATATACCGCGCCGGGCGTTTTTTCAAGTAAAGACGCCCGGCAGACCGGACACAGGCACTGCGGGTACGGTCGCCCGGCTTCTTCCCATCGGCCGCGCCTCTGCCCGTTTCGCGGACGAAAAAAGATCCTCCCGCTTGGGGAGGATCTTTTATCAATCTTATGCAGATTACTCGATGATCTCGGTAACAGCACCGGAACCCACGGTACGGCCGCCTTCACGGATAGCGAAGCGCAGACCCTTTTCCATGGCGATGGGGTAGATCAGCTCGATGGTCATCTCGACGTTGTCGCCGGGCATGCACATCTCGACGCCGTCAGGCAGGGTGATGACGCCGGTAACGTCGGTGGTACGGAAGTAGAACTGAGGACGATAGTTGGTGATGAAGGGAGTATGACGGCCGCCCTCTTCCTTCTTCAGAACGTAGACCTGACCCTTGAACTTGGTATGAGGAGTGATGGTGCCGGGCTTGGCCAGAACCTGACCGCGCTCGATCTCAGTACGCTGGATACCACGCAGCAGAGCGCCGATGTTGTCGCCGGTCTGAGCTTCGTCAAGCAGCTTGTGGAACATTTCGATACCGGTAACGACGTAGGACTTCTTCTCGGACTTCAGACCGACAAGTTCCACGGACTCGGAAACGTGCAGGACACCACGCTCGACACGGCCGGTAGCAACGGTACCGCGACCGGTGATGGAGAAAACGTCCTCGACGGGCAGCAGGAAGGGCTTATCGGTGTCGCGCTCGGGGTTGGGGATGTAGGAATCGACAGCTTCCATCAGCTCGCAGATCTTGTTGGCCCACTTGCCATCAGGATCGGTGCCTTCGTCATCAGCATGCAGCGCGCAGTAAGCGGAGCCCTGGATGATGGGGGTGTCGTCTCCGGGGAAGCCGTACTCGTTGAGGAGCTCACGGATTTCCATGTCGACCAGCTCGAGGATTTCGTCATCGTCGACGGCGTCGCACTTGTTCATGAAGACGACGATGTAGGGAACGCCGACCTGACGGGACAGCAGAACGTGCTCACGGGTCTGGGCCATGACACCATCAGTGGCGGCCACGACGAGGATGGCACCATCCATCTGAGCAGCACCGGTGATCATGTTCTTGACGTAGTCGGCATGCCCGGGGCAGTCGACGTGAGCGTAGTGACGGTTGGGGGTCTCGTACTCGACGTGAGCGGTGGAGATTGTGATACCACGGGCCTTCTCTTCGGGAGCCTTATCGATCTGATCGAAGGCAACAGCGCCGCCCAGACCGTATCTCTTGGCCAGGGTGATGGTGATAGCAGCGGTAAGGGTGGTCTTGCCGTGGTCGACGTGACCGATGGTACCGATGTTCACATGAGGCTTGGTGCGCTCAAATTTCTGTTTTGCCATTTGAAAAATTTCCTCCTGATATTTTTACAGCTTTCGCATTTACGCACGATGGTCTTATTATATGCAAACTCGACCATTTTTGCAAGTGCTTTGTGACTTTTTATTTCCGGCCGTTCAGGATTTTCTCCTGGATGGAGGCGGGAACACGCTCATAATGGTCGAAGAACATCGAATAGACGCCGCGGCCCTGCGTTTTGGAGCGCAGATCGGTGGCATATCCGAACATTTCGGCCAGGGGGACCTGAGAGTGGATGACTTCCGTACCGTTGAAGGCGTCCATGCCCTCGATACGGCCGCGGCGGGAGTTGACGTCGCCGATCACGTCGCCCATGTATTCCTCGGGGACGGTGATCTCCACCTTCATGACAGGCTCCAGCAGCGCCGGAGCACCCTTGCGCATGGCTTCCTTGAACGCCATGGAGCCGGCGATCTTGAAGGCCATTTCAGAGGAGTCGACCTCATGGTAAGAGCCGTCGAAGCACTCGGCGCGGATGCCGAGCACGGGGTAGCCCGCCAGAGAACCGCTGGCCATGGCCTCGCGGATACCCTGGTCGACAGCCGGAATGAATTCCTTGGGAATCACGCCGCCGACGATCGCGTTGACGAACTCGTAGAGGTTCTCGCCGTTCGCGTCGGTGGGGATGAAGCGGACCTTGCAGTCGCCGTACTGGCCGTGACCGCCGGACTGGCGGACGAACTTGCCCTGGGCTTCCACGGTCTTGGTGATGCACTCCTTGTAGGCGACCTGGGGGGCGCCGACGTTGGCCTCGACCTTGAACTCGCGGAGCAGACGGTCCACGATGATCTCCAGATGCAGCTCACCCATACCGGAGATGATCGTCTGACCGGTCTCGGTATTGGTGTGGGTACGGAAGGTGGGGTCCTCCTCGGCCAGCTTCGCCAGTGCGATGCCCATCTTCTCCTGGCCGGCCTTGGTCTTGGGCTCGATGGCCACGTCGATAACGGGCTCGGGGAAGACCATGGATTCCAGGATAACCGGATGGCTCTCGTCGCAGAGGGTGTCGCCGGTGGTGGTGAACTTGAGGCCCACGGCCGCCGCGATGTCGCCGGAGTAAACCTCGGTGAGCTCCGCGCGCTTGTTGGCGTGCATCTGCAGGATACGGCCCAGACGCTCCTTCTTGTTCTTGGTGGAGTTCAGCACGTAGGAGCCGGCCAGCGCGGTACCGGAGTACACGCGGAAGAAGGCGAGCTTACCCACGAAGGGATCCACCATGATCTTGAAGGCGAGAGCCGCGAAGGGCTCATCGTCGGAGGAGTGACGGACCTCCGTCTTCTCCTCGGAGCCGGGCAGAGAGCCCTCGATGGCCGGAACGTCCAGCGGAGAGGGCATGTAGTCGACGATGGCGTCCAGCAGACGCTGGATGCCCTTGTTGTGGTACGCGGTTCCGCAGAATACGGGGATGATCTCCACCTTGCACACGGCCGCGCGCAGGGCCTTCTTCAGGTCCTCGACCGAGGGCTCCTCGCCGTCGAGGTACTGCATCAGCAGCTCCTCGTCGGTCTCGCAGATGCTCTCGACCATCGCGGAACGGTACTCCTTCGCCTGCTCGAGCATGTCGGCCGGGATGTCCTCCTCGGTGATGTCCTCGCCCAGGGAATCATGGTAGATGAAGGCTCTCATCAGCAGCAGATCGATCACGCCGCGGAAGGTATCCTCTTTGCCGATGGGCAGCTGCATGGGCACCGCATTAGCCTTCAGACGCTCCTTCATCATGCGGACGGCGTTGTAGAAATCCGCGCCCATGATGTCCATCTTGTTGACGAAGGCCATGCGGGGCACGTGATACTGGTCCGCCTGACGCCAGACGTTCTCGGACTGAGGCTCGACGCCGCCCTTGGCGCAGAACACGCCGATGGCGCCGTCCAGGACGCGCAGGGAGCGCTCGACCTCGACGGTAAAGTCCACATGCCCGGGAGTGTCGATGATGTTGATCCGGTTCTGCTTCCAGAAGCAGGTGGTCGCGGCGGAGGTAATGGTGATGCCGCGCTCCTGTTCCTGCTCCATCCAGTCCATGGTGGCAGTGCCTTCATGGGTATCGCCCATCTTATGGGTCTTGCCGGTGTAGAACAGGATGCGCTCCGTCAGCGTCGTTTTGCCGGCGTCGATGTGCGCCATGATACCGATATTGCGGGTATCATGCAAAGAATATTCTCTAGCCACTTTTGTTTCCTCAATTCATTGGATTTCCGCAAAAAAAGACAGACTGTCGCGTAGTAGCTGCGCGACAGTCAGATCCGTACCAGAAACTCAGAATCTGAAATGTGCGAAAGCCTTGTTGGCTTCGGCCATTCTATGAGTATCTTCCTTCTTCTTCACGGCGTTGCCGGTGTTGTTGGCAGCATCCATGATTTCATTGGCAAGCCGCTCCTGCATCGTTTTCTCGCTGCGGTCGCGGGAATAGCCGGTCAGCCAGCGAAGGCCCATCGTCTGACGACGCTCGGGACGGACCTCCATGGGGACCTGATAGGTAGCACCGCCGATTCGTCTGGCTTTGACTTCCAGAACGGGCATGATGTTATCCATGGCAGCGGTAAAGACCTCGAGCGCATCCTTGCCGGTCTTCTCGGCGATGCGGTCGAAGGCGCCATAGACGATCTTCTGCGCGGTGCCCTTTTTGCCGTCCAGCATGATGTTGTTGATCAGCTTGGTGACCACAACACTACCGTAAACCGGATCCGGCAGAACTTCTCTGTGGGTGATATGTCCTCTTCTGGGCACGATTCTTCCCTCCTTAATTAAAAAATTAGATCATAGGTACTCACATGCATGATTCCTACGTGTCTCGCGCCAAGTATCGGACCAAGGCTGCACCCCGGTTGTATGATATTTGGCACCTTTTGCTGCTTACTTCTTGGGGCGCTTCGCACCGTACTTGGAGCGGGCCTGACGGCGATTGGCAACACCGGCCGTATCCAGAACGCCACGAACGATATGGTAACGGACACCGGGCATATCCTTGACACGGCCGCCGCGGATCAGGACCACGCTGTGCTCCTGAAGGTTGTGGCCTTCGCCGGGGATATACGCCGTAACTTCGATACCATTGCTCAGACGCACACGGGCGATTTTACGCAGAGCGGAGTTAGGCTTTTTAGGCGTATCCGTTTTGACGACGGTGCAGACACCGCGCTTCTGCGGGGAAGAAGTCTCGATGGCAGTCTTGTGCAGAGAGTTCCAGCCCTTCTGCAGAGCAGGAGCGGTGGACTTCTTGGCGGAAGACTGTCTTCCCTTTCTCACCAACTGGTTAAAAGTAGGCATTTCGGTACCTCCTTATTCAGATTTTGTATTTTAGGGCTGACGCCCGAAACACAAGCTTGACTAATGTACCACGGGGCAGGGGGATTGTCAAGAAACAATCGCCCCTCCCCGCGGATTTTTTACTTTCTGCCCATAGACCGTGCGAAAACCCGCCGTGTCTTGGCCAAAATCACTCGTCCTCAGCCACGGAAGCGTCGAAGCTGACGGTGCGATCGTCTTCTTCGTCGTCCGTGTAGATCACGGAGGCGTAGCCCTCTTCCTCTTCGGGTTCGGGCTCGGGCTCCTTCAGGCAGACGGGCTCGGTGCGCTGATACTGGTACATGCCGGTGCCGGCGGGGATCAGCTTACCGATGATGACGTTTTCCTTCAGACCGATCAGCGGATCGACCTTGCCCTTGATGGCGGCTTCCGTAAGGACACGGGTGGTCTCCTGGAAGGAAGCGGCGGACAGGAAGGACTCGGTGGCCAGAGCGGCCTTGGTGATGCCGAGCAGGATGCGCTCGCCGGAGGCGGGCAGACCGCCGTTCGCGACGGCCGCGTCGTTGCGCTCCTCGAAGTCGATGGCATCGACCAGGGAGCCGGGCAGCAGACCGGTGTCGCCGGCATCGGAGACCTTGACGCGCTTCAGCATCTGGCGGACGATGATCTCGACGTGCTTGTCGTTGATGTCGACGCCCTGCAGACGGTAGACCTTCTGGACCTCGCGGATCAGATAGTCGCGCACGGCGTTGATGCCCTTGATGCGGAGCAGGTCATGGGGATTGATGGAACCGGCGGTCAGTTCGTCGCCGGCCTCGATCCGCTGGCCGTCCTCCACCTTCAGGCGGGCGTCGTAGGAGATCTGGTAGCTTCTGGACTCGCCGGTGACCTCGTTGGTGACGAGGATCTCGCGGCGCTTCTTGGAGTCGTTGCGGGTCACGATACCGTCGTTCTCGGACAGGATCGCGAGGCCGCGGGGCTTACGGGCTTCGAAAAGCTCCTGGACGCGGGGAAGACCCTGCGTGATATCGGTAGAGGTAGCGATACCGCCGGAGTGGAAGTTACGCATGGTCAGCTGGGTACCGGGCTCACCGATAGCCTGCGCGGCGACGATGCCGACGGCCTCGCCGATCCGGACGGGCCGGCCGGTGGACATATCGGCGCCGTAGCACTTGGCGCAGGTGCCGAGCTTCTGACGGCAGGTCAGCATGCTGCGGATCTTGACGCGCGTGATGCCGCAGGCCTCGATCTTGGCGGCCTGCTTGCGGTCGATCATGGTGCCGGCCTCCGCGATGACGGCGCCGGTATTGGGATCGATGACGTCCTCGACGGCGAAACGGCCGCGGACGCGCTCCTCCAGGGACTCGATGGTCTCGTTGCCTTCCTTGATGGCGCTCACGTAGATGCCGGGCACGGCACGGCCGTCGGCGCAGCAGTCATCCACGCGGACGATCATGTCCTGGGAGACGTCGACCAGACGGCGGGTCAGGTAACCGGAGTCAGCGGTACGCAGAGCGGTATCGGAGAGGGACTTACGGGTGCCGTGGGCGGACATGAAGTATTCCTGAACATCCAGGCCCTCACGGAAGCAGGAGCGGATGGGGAATTCGAGGATGTCGCCGGTGGGGCTGGCCATCAGGCCTCGCATGGCGGCCAGCTGCTTCAGCTGGTCCTTGGAGCCTCGGGCACCGGAGTCGATCATCATGTAGATGTTGTTTTCCTTGCCAAGGTTGGGAAGCAGCTTGTCAGCCAGCTCCTGCGTGGTCCTGGTCCAGGCGTCGGTGACCGCCTTATGGCGCTCGCTCTCCTCGGACAGACCGCGGCGGAAGTTGCGGTTGATCTTGTCGACTTCCTTCTCGGTGGCGCGGATGATGTCCCACTTATCCTCGGGGATGAGGATGTCGGCCACGCTCATGGTGATGGCGCCGCGGGTGGAGTACTTGTAGCCCAGGGCCTTCACGTTGTCGAGGGTGGTGGCGGTGTTGGTGATCCCGTGAACGTCGATGCACTTCTGCAGGATCTTGGCCAGCTGCTTCTTGCCGACGAGGAAGTTGACCTCGAAGGGCAGGAAGGTCTCGGGCTCGTTCACGTCGCGGACGACGTAGCCGAGATCCTGGGGCAGCTTCTCGTTGAGGATGATGCGGCCCACGGTGGTGTCGGCCAGGCCGGTGACGGTCTTGCCGGTATCGCCCACCTCGACGGTGCGGCGCACCTTGATGGTGCTGTGCAGGGTCAGCTCGCCGTTCTCGTAGGCCATGATGGCTTCGTTCACATCCTTGAACAGACGGCCGCTGCCGATGTCCTCGGAGTTCTCCATGGTCAGGTAGTAGGTACCGAGAACCATGTCCTGCGCGGGAACCGTGACGGGCGCGCCGTCAGCAGGCTTCAGCAGGTTGTTGGTGGAGAGCAGCATGAAGCGGCACTCCGCCTGGGCTTCGATGGACAGAGGCACATGGACGGCCATCTGGTCGCCGTCGAAGTCGGCGTTGAACGCGGTACAGACCAGAGGATGCAGCTTGATGGCGCGGCCCTCGACCAGGATCGGCTCGAAGGCCTGGATGCCCAGACGGTGCAGTGTAGGAGCACGGTTGAGCATGACGGGATGCTCGGCGATGACCTCCTCGAGCACGTCCCACACCTCGGGATTGAGGCGCTCGACCTTGCGCTTGGCGGACTTGATGTTGGGAGCCAGCTCCTCTTCGACCAGCTTCTTCATGACGAAGGGCTTGAAGAGCTCGATGGCCATTTCCTTGGGCAGACCGCACTGGTAGATCTTCAGCTCGGGGCCGACGACGATAACGGAACGGCCGGAGTAGTCGACTCGCTTACCCAGCAGGTTCTGACGGATACGGCCCTGCTTACCGCGGAGCATGTCGGACAGGGACTTGAGGGCGCGGTTGCCGGGACCCGTGACGGGACGGCCGCGGCGGCCGTTGTCGATCAGGGCGTCGACCGCTTCCTGAAGCATGCGCTTCTCGTTGCGGACGATGATCTCGGGGGCGCGCATCTCGAGCATGCGGGCCACACGGTTGTTGCGGTTGAGGACACGGCGGTACAGGTCGTTCAGGTCGGAGGCCGCGAAGCGGCCGCCGTCCAGCTGGACCATGG
>JAZUHB010000004.1:0-11977 GCA_045641505.1 Bianqueaceae bacterium
GAGTCCGTTGCGTTCATCGTGGATGTATTTCTCCATAACATTACCTCCTGTAATTTGGTTTGTACCCTCATTTTATAGGAGGTTTTCAAAAAATACCAATGTGCGGACGGCCAATGGGGCAATAACCCGGCGGTCGTAGGATGGCTGATTTTCAGCTCTAAAAAAGCATCATAGAAAATATGGTTTTCGAAATATTCAGAAAGCTAAATTGACGCATTATCTATTGATTTGCAGCGTATTTGTGATATAATAATCGAAAAAGCCTACGACCTGTTTACTCATGCGATTTTGGCCTTTGGGGATAGGTGAAAACTGGCGAAAAAGTTCAAAATTGCCATTTTTCACAAAATGGAGAAAATCGAACATTTTAGGGTCAAACCCGTGGGGTTAATTTGGGGATACACCCCTCAAAATTACCTTTCATTTGTCGATAATTAGGTTCAGTTATTTGCAGCTATTTTCGGTTACTTACGAACTTTTAAGTTACTCAACAGGCCTTAATGCTACCTCATAACCCGGAGGTCGTAGGTTCGAGTCCTGCCTCCGCAACCATAAAAGAACCTCAATTGTGTGAAATGCACCCCATTTGTTAGACAGTATGATATACTGTTAACAAGTGGGGTGTTTTACTATGCCAAAAGGAGTACCAAACAAACGATACACACCGGAATTCAAGAAACTGGTAGTGGAAGCCATGCGGAAAGAAAAACTAAGTTACAGCGAAACAGCGAGAAGGTTTGAAGTCTGTAACCATCATATTGTTATGGACTGGGAACGAATTTATTTGACAGAAGGCCCGGAAGGTCTTGCTGTGGAGCGCAGAGGACGCAAGAGTACCGGAAGACCACGCAAGCTGCCTAAAGAGGTAGAAGAAGGTCTGCTCGCTGAAGTACAGCGGCTCCGGGCAGAAAACGAATACCTAAAAAAATTGCAAGCCTTGGTTTTGGAAGACGAGCGACGCCAGCACAAAAAACACTGGTAGTTCAAGAATTGAGGCAAAAACATTCACTGAATATTCTTCTTTCAATCGCTCAACTGCCAAGAGCTACCTTCTATTACCATTTGAAGCAACTGGGAAAGGCAGACAAATACAAAGAAGTTAAAGCAGAAGTAACAGAAATCTACCACGAAAACAAAGGTAGATATGGTTACCGCCGCATTACAACAGAGCTGCATAACCGCAATATTCAGGTAAATCACAAAACCGTCCAACGGTTAATGAAAGAGTTGGGCTTGGCTTGCCGTGTTCGGATGAAGAAATACCATTCGTACAAGGGCGAGGTAGGAAAGATTGCTCCGAATCTGTTACAAAGGGATTTCCATGCAGATAAGCCAAACGAGAAATGGGTCACAGATGTAACAGAGTTTAGTCTATTCGGCCAAAAGCTGTACCTGTCGCCCATCTTGGATTTGTGCAGCAGTGATCTGGTCAGCTATACGATTTCGGACAGACCGGTGCTGCATATGGTGACATCCATGCTTGATAAAGCGTTCGCAAAGATTCCCGATAGCACGAATCTGATCTTGCACTCTGACCAAGGGTGGCAGTACCAGCACAAGCACTACCAGGCAATGCTGCAAAAGAAGGGAATCCGACAGAGCATGAGCAGAAAGGGAAACTGTCTGGATAATGCGGTAATTGAAAACTTCTTCGGCCTGCTCAAAAGCGAACTCTTGTATTTGCAAGAATTTGAGTCGATGGAGCATTTTAAATCCGAACTAATTGAATACCTTGACTACTACAACAACAGGCGAATTAAGGCAAAACTAAAGGGCTTGCCGCCTGCTATGCACAGACAACAAGCCCTTTCGGCTGCTTAAACAATTTTTATTTGAAAATATTGTCTAACTATTTGGGGTCAGTTCATCGTCCCTTCCGGCGGTTATTATTCACATTCTCCTCAGATCTCCGTCAAGAGGTCCTTGATGTCCACCACGCGGTGCTCCTTGATGGAGAGGTTCGCGGCGGCGCCGATGATGATCGAGTAGGCGCCGTCGGAGGTGCCGGCGCAGAGGCCGAGCGGGTCGTCCTTGCCGCCGACGAAGAGCATCTCGTGCAGGGCGTGGTCGCCGCCGCCGTGTCCGCCGAGGCCCTTGAGGACGGGGTAGTCGGTCACGTGGTTGTCCAGGTCGAAGACGCGGATGAGGTCCTTCTCCTCGTCGAAGAGGGGACCGGTCTCGGGCAGGAAGGCCTCGAGGCGGCCCTTGCTGCCGTTGATCACGATGCGCCAGCCCTCGTAGGCGCAGGTCGCGTTCAGGCTGTAGCTCATCACGGCGCCGCCGTCGTACTGGACGGTGACCGCCATGGTGTCATAGATGTCGATGTCATCGGCGTAGACGCAGCCGTCCTTGAAGTAGCCGTCGTACTTCTCGTTGTCCGCGTAGAGCTGCTGCTCCTCCTCGGTCAGGCGGTAGCAGAAGGGGCACTCCGCCGCGTAGGCGCAGCTGCGGCAGTTCTCGCCGTGCATGCCGTGCGCGTACTTCTCGCGGCCGGGCAGACCGTAGAGGTTCAGCTTCGCGAAGGCGGAGACGGACTGGGGCTTCTGGCCGATCCACCAGTTGACCAGGTCGAAGTGGTGGGTGGACTTGTGGACCAGGAGGCCGCCGCTCTTCTGCATGCGGGAGTTCCAGCGGCGGAAGTAGCTGGTGCCGTGGGCCTGGACGTCCATGTTGCGGTCCAGCAGCCACTCGAAGTGGACGCTGAAGATGTCGCCGACCGTGCCGGCCATGATGAGCTCCTTGATCTTGCTCATGAAGGGCGCGAAGCGGTAGTTGAAGGAAACGGTGACGTGGCGGCCGGTGCGCTTCTCGGTCTCGAGGATCGCGTTGCAGCGGGCCGCGTCGATGGTCATCGGCTTCTCGGTGAGGACGTCGCAGCCGAGCTCCATCGCCTTGATGATGTAGTCGCTGTGGTAGACGTCGACGGTGGTGACGACCACGATGTCGGGCCGGGTCTCGCGGATCATCGTCTCGAAATCCTCGTAGGCGGGGATGCCGAAGCGCTCGCCCAGCAGCCGCGCGCGGCCGGGGTTGATGTCGTAGATGCCGCGCAGCTCACAGTAATCGGCGTACTCGGTGCTCATGGGCTTGAGGAACATGCCCTGGGCACGGCCGGAGGCGCCGGCGAAGACGTAGGATTTTTTCATGATCGGTTCTCTCTTTTCATCAGAATGATTTGCTCTCATTGTAGCCGCCGCGGGTGGGAAAGTCAACGCGCGGGCTCCGTCAGCTTTCCTGCGAGTTGTAGAGCTTCCAATAGAAGCCCTTTTTCCCCAGCAGCTCCCGGTGCGTGCCGCTTTCCACGATCGCGCCTCCGTCCATCACGAGGATGAGGTCGGCGTCGGTGACGGTCTGCAGACGGTGGGCGATGATGAAGCAGGTGCGGCCCTCGGTAAGGCGGGCCATCGCCTTCCGGATCAGGAGCTCCGTTCGGGTGTCCACGTTCGAGGTGGCCTCGTCGAGGATCAGGAACTCCCGGTCGGCGAGGAGCGCCCGCGCGATCGTGAGGAGCTGCTTCTGGCCGCCGGAGAGGGCCACCGTGTCCTCGCCGATCACCGTGTCGTAGCCCTTCGGGAAGGTGCGGATGAAATGGTCGCAGTAGGCAAGGTCGCAGGCGCGCTCGATCTCCTCGCGGGTGGCGCCGGGCCGCCCGTAGGCGACGTTTTCGGCGACGGTCCCCTTGAAGATCCAGCTGTCCTGCAGGACCATGGCGAAGCGGCTCCGCATCTCGTCGCGGGAGATCCCGGAGATGTCGCGGCCGCCGACGCGGATCACGCCCGCGTCGATGTCGTAGAAGCGCATCAGGAGGTTCACCAGCGTGGTCTTGCCGGCGCCCGTGGGGCCGACGATGGCGACCTTCTGTCCCGGCTCCACGCGGATGTTCATGTCGCGGATCAGGGGCACGGCGGGATCGTAGGCGAAATCCACGTGCTCGAAGGAAACCGCGCTTTCGGGCCCCTCCGACGGGGCGTCGGCCGCGAGGTCCTCCGGGACATCCGGTGAAGAATCCTCCGGGGCGTCGGCTATGATGTCCCGTTCCTCGCTTTCATCGAGGATCCCGAACACACGCTTCGCGGCGGAGCGCACCCGCTGCAGGCTGGAAAGGCCGCCGGCGATCTGTTCGAGCGGCGAGGAAAACTGGTTCGCGAAAAAGATCGCGGTGACCACCGTCCCCACGCTCACGCCGCGGCGCACGATCAGGTACGCGCCGACGATGCAGATCAGGATATAGGCGAGCTCGTTCGAGAACGCGATGATCGGGCTGACCGTGCCCATCAGGAACGAGGCGCGGGTCGCGGCGCCGCGGAGCCGGCCGTTCACCTCGGCATGGGCGCGGGTCCGCCGCCCCTCCAGGTTGTAGGCCTTCACGGTCTGGTAATTGGAGTAGCTCTCCTCCACCACCGTGTAGTGCCGGCCGGACTGCTCGAACATCTCGTCGAAATAGCGCTCGCTCTTCGCGGAGAGCTTCGACGAGAGCCAGACGGAGAACGGCATGAAAACGATCACGAGGCTCGCGAGCCGCCAGTCCTCCAGGAACATGACGACCGAGACCGCGAGGATCTGCAGAAAGCCCAGCGCAAGCGTATCGACGATGTTGTGCAGCGAAAAGCCCAGCTCGCCCACGTCGTCGTTCATGTGCTCCACGAACTCGCCCACCGGCATCTTGTCCAGATAGCGGACCGACAGGCGCGAGACCTTGGCGGAGAGCCGGATGCGGAGGCCCGCGGTGAAATATTTGCTGACGGTCTGGTTGAGCAGGAAATCCTTGCCGTAGCTGACCGCCGCGTTCAGAATGTAGACGCCCGCGAGCAGCAGGCAGAGCGGCCGGAGCGCCGCGAGGAGATCCGTCCCCTCGAAGCTTCCGCCCCAGTAATCGTACATTTGCTGGACCAGCTCGCCGAGAAGCTCCGGCGTCGCCAGCGCGCACGCGATGAGGATCAGATCGAGGAAGACCGCAAGCAGAAGTCCCCAGTGGATGGGCTTCGACTCCCGGATCAGCCGGACGAGCACGAGCCCGTTCTCGCGGCGGACCGCGGCGCGCTCCTCCCGCGTCTTTTTGGTTTTTATTTTGCTCATGCCTGCACCTCCCTCTCCTGAGAAAGGCAGATTTCCCGGTAGACCTGGCAGGCCGCGAGCAGCTCCTCATGGGTCCCCTCGCCGACGAGGCGGCCTTCATCCAGCACGTAAATCCGGTCGCAGCGGCGGGCCGTCGAGACCCGCTGCGTGATCACGAGGCGGGTGCGCGGCGTTTCCTCGCGCGCCTCGAGCTCGCCGAGCGCCTTCGTGAGCCGCGCCTCGGTCAGGAAATCGAGTGCGGAAAAGCTGTCGTCCAGAATGAACAGCGGCGCCTTCCGGACCAGCGCGCGGGCGATGCAGATCCGCTGCTTCTGCCCGCCGGAGAGGTTCCGGCCGGCCTGCTCCAGCACCGTGTCGAGCCCGAGCGGCTGCTCCTCGACGAAGTCCAGGATCTGCGCGGCGGCGAGCGCCTCCGTGACGGCCCGCTCCCGCTCCTCGGGCGTGAGCGTCTCGTCCTCCCGGAAGCCGAGCTCCACGTTCTCCCGGACCGTGCCGGAGAAGATCGCGGACTTCTGCAGCACCGCGCTGATGCCGCGGCGCATCTCGGCCGCGGAGAGCTCCGCCGTGTCGGTCCCGTCGAAGAAAAGACTGCCCTCACCGGGCCGCCGGAAGCCGAGCAGAAGCTGCACCAGCGTGCTTTTCCCGCTGCCGGTGCCGCCGATCAGCGCGACCTTTTCGCCCGGGCGCACCTCCATCGAGATATCGGAAAGGGCCGGCGTGTCCGCCCCGTCGTAGCCGAAGCTGAGATGCTCGAGCCGGAAGCCCCCGCGGAAGGGCTCGCGGAGACTGCCGCCCTCCTCCGCGGCCTCCATGCCGGCGGCCGAAAGGACCTCGCCGATCCGGCCCGCCGCGACCTTGGAGTGGGGAAGCATCACCACGGCGAAGCTGCCGCTCAGGATCCCGCCGGTCGCGAGACCTACGTACTGGATGATCGCGAACATGTCGCCGCCGGAGAGGCTGCCGCTGCCGCTCTGCATCCGGGCGCCGCCCACGTAGGCCATCAGCACCGCCGCGATGTTCAGGAGCATCATCGCGAGCGGCCAGATCAGGTCCATCGACACATTGCCGCGGATGATGTAGCGCGCCATCGTGTGGGTGGCCTCCTCGATCCGGCTCTGCTCGTAGGGCTCGCGGTTGAACGCGCGGATCACGCGGATGCCGTGCAGCCGCTCGCGCACCAGCTCGTTCTGGATATCGGTATAGTCGTCCGAGATCTTCCACAGCGGCTCGACCTTGCGGCCGATCAGGATGACGGTCAGGAAGATCACGGGCAGGAAGCAAAGGAAAATGAGCGAAAGCGTCACGTCCTTGAGGAAGCAGAGGATCACGCCGCCGAAGAACAGGATCGGGATGGAGAGCGCCGACTGCGCGAGCTCACCGACGATCCAGGCGAGGGTCTCGACGTCGTGCGTGGTGCGGGACAGAAGTCCGGAGCTGCCGATCTCGCTGATCTCCTCGAAGGTCATGCGGTTGACCTTCCCGAAGACCGCGGCCCGCAGGTCCGCGCAGAAGCCGTTCACCGTTTTCGCACTGAAATACTGCCCGGCCACGACGCTCGCCAGCTCCGCCAGGGAAATCGCGAACATCAGCGCCGAGCTCCGGAGGACATATCCGAGATCGGAGAGATAGATGCCCTGATTGAGGATCTCGCTCATCACCGTGGGCAGCAGCAGCGCGCACGCGCAGGAGATGACGGTCATCAAAAGGCTCAGTCCGATCGCGCCCCGGTAGGGCTTCAGGAAGGGGAACAGCTTTTTCATCGGTCTTTCGTTACTTCTTTCTTGTGTTTCTATTCAACCGATTATAATGCATGGACGCGATTTCGTATAGTATATCCGCGAAAACCTGCGCGAAATTCCCGACTTTTCTTGATATTTTGCCGATAAAGTGTGATATTCTTCAATTATCAAAAAAGAACCGGACTATTTCCGCATCCCGTACAAGGAGTGAACGCCGCCATGGGTCAATACGCTTCCATCATCGGTAAAATCTATCAGAACGCCCTGGTGCTTCTGGAGAAAAAGGGGCTGCTCGTCGAGAACGAGGCCGTGCTGAAAAAGCTGGCCGCGGTCGAGGGCATCCGCCTCGGGGACGGCCGGGTCCGCTTCACCGAAGGCTACTCCGACGCGTTCGTCCGGCGATATCAGGCCGGGCACGAGGTCGTCCGGCCGACGGAATTCACGGCGGCCTGCCTCGGCCACGCGAACCACATCGTGGACTGGGAGGACCGCGTGCGCCCGATCACGGAGGCGGACAACGGCGAGATGGCCCGCCTGATCGACGCGCTCGCGGGCGACGGGATCCGCGGCAGCGCGCCCGGCATCCCGCAGGACGTCCCGCTGCCGCTGCAGGGGATCTCGCAGTTCGTGAGCGGCGCGAAAAACTCCCGCGGCTGCCCGCTGTGGTCCGGGTACAAATCCCTCGGCACGGACCTTCTGATGAAGGAATGCATGGACATCCTGGGGCTCGAAAACGCACTCGGCGCCCACCTGATCTCGCCCCTCAAGATGACGGGCAACGAGGTCGACTGCACCTTCGGGATGGCGCAGCGCTTCCCGGAGCTTCCGGTGTCCGTCGGCGACATGCCCATCATCGGGCTCAGCACGCCCGCTTCCATCGTGTCCGGCTTTACCGTGGCCGTGGCGGAGGTCCTCGGGGGCGGCATGGTCTTCGACGTCCTCGGCACGAAGGACCTCCACATGAGCGTCAACCTCTATCCGTTCGACATGAAATACATGTCCTTCATCTACGGGACGCCGGCCAACATCGCGATCAACCGGCTCGAGATCGAGATCAACGAAACGATCTTCCGCACGCAGATCGTCTCGAAATGCCTCCGCACGATGTCCCAGCTGCCGAACCAGCAGGCCGCGGCGCAGAAGGCCGCCTTCGCCGGGATCATGGCGGAATACGGGAAGCGGAATTTCACGGGCGCGGGCTCGCTCTCGATGGACGAGGTCTTCTCGCCGGTTCAGCTGATGGCGGACCGGGAGATCCTGGACGGGCTGCGGAAGGTCTACGAGATCGGCGAAACGGTCTTCGACGAGGAGCACCTGCTGCTGGACGTCATCCTGGAAAACTCGGACGGCGATTTCCTCTCCGAGGACTCCACGCTGGAACTCTACCGGGAGAACCAATGGAACTCGCGGCTGTTCCCGAGCTACCAGCTGCAGCAGTGGATCAGCGCCGGGAAGCCGGAGTTCGCGCAGAACGCGAAGGAGCTGGCGCGGAAGCTCATCCGCGAGAACCCCTTCGAGCTCGACCGGGACAAGGCCCGCGCGCTCGACGAGGTCTACGCCTGGGCGAAGGCGCACATGGACCGGCTCTGAGACGCGGCGGAAACGGCGCGGCCCTGCGGCCGTCCCCGCGAAAACACACAAAAAATCCCCGGCCGGTAACCGGGGATTTTCGTTACGAATTATTGAGCCAGCTTCGCCGCGACGGTCTGCGCGATCTCGGAGAATTCCTTTCCGAGCACCACGGCAAATTCGGTGAAGAGGGCCCGCTCGGCGCTCTTCAGATAGCGCTCGTCGGAGATGTGCAGCTTCTTGCCCTTGCTGCGCTGCAGCTCACGGTGACGGTAGAGGGTCTTGATCAGGGCGCCCAGCTCGCGGCGCTCACCGGCCAGCAGGATCCGCTTGAAGCGCTCGCGGCGGGCATTCTGCTCCGGCACCCAGACGGTTTCGAGGGCGGGCAGCTCCTCGAGCAGCGCGAGCGCCTCCTCCCGCGGCAGAAGCGGCCGGATGCGGGCCGACAGTTCCTCGCTGTCCACGGGCACGAAAAAGACGCTGTTCTCCGCGCGATACGGAGCCAGCGAGTAGTAGCGGGTGTCTGTCCCGTCCGCCGTTCTGGTCAGGATCTCCCCGACCCGGCAGACGCCCTGCATGCCGTACAGGACGAGATCGCCTACCTCAAACATCACGATATTGCCGTTCCCTTCTATAAGTTACCTTAATTTTACCATAACGGGCGGGTAATTACAAAGGGCATTCTTCCCAAATCGGTCTGCCCCTCGTTGTGGCATTTCCCCAAAAAGCCGGCGATTCGTCCCCGAAATCGGGCCCCGCGTGCCTTCTTCCTTGAAACCGGGCGGAAATTTCGTTATAATGAGGAAAATATCCGTGTCCGTAAAAGGAGTCACATGAAAAAGATCCTGATCATCGGTGCCGGTCCCGCGGGTCTTACCGCCGCGCTGGAGCTGGCCAGAGAAAACGAAAAAGCAGCCGAACCGCTCTACGACGTGACCGTGGTCGAGGCGAGCGATACCTTCGGCGGCATCTCCCGCACCGTCGTCCACGGCGGCAGCCGCATGGACATCGGCGGGCACCGCTTCTTCTCGAAGGACCCCCAGGTCATGGCCTGGTGGAAGGAGCTGATGCCCCTGCAGGGCGAGCCCTCCTTCGACGACCGTAAGCTTGGCCGCGAGAAGCCCCTCGAGGCGGGCGGCCCCGCGCCGGACGAAGAGGACCGCGTGATGCTGGTCCGCCGCCGCGTCTCCCGCATCTACTATCTGAAAAAGTTCTTCGACTATCCGGTCAGCATGAAGTGGCAGACCTTCAAAAACATGGGCTTCTTCCGCACCGTCGCGGCGGGCGTGAGCTACGTCTGGTCCGCGGTCTTCAAGAAGAAGGAGACCTCGCTGGAGAACTTCTACATCACCCGCTTCGGGCGGGTGCTCTACGGGATGTTCTTCGAGAAATACACCGAAAAGCTCTGGGGCCGCCACCCGCGCGAGATCTCCGCGGACTGGGGCGCCCAGCGCGTGAAGGGCCTCTCCATCATGGCCGTGATCCGCGACATGCTCCGCAAGATCTTCGGCGTGAAGGACAAGGGCAAGGTCGAGACCTCCCTGATCGAGCAGTACTGGTACCCGAAGCTGGGTCCCGGCCAGCTCTGGGAGACCGCCGCGGCCGAGGCCGAGGCCCGCGGCGTGAAGTTCCTCCGCGAGCACGAGGTCGTGAAGCTGACCGGGCGCGACGGCCGTCTCACCGGCGCCGTCTGCCGGACGCCCGAGGGCGAAAAGAGCTTCGAGGCGGACCTCATCCTCTCCACGATGCCCGTGAAGGACCTGGTGGCGGATCTCGACGGTCCGGCCGTCCCCGTGGACGTCGCCGCCGCGGCCGCCGGTCTCCCCTACCGCGATTTCGTCACGGTGGGCCTCCTGGCCGACCGCCTGAACCTGAAGAACGAGACCGACATCCCCACGCTCGGGGGTATCGTCCCCGACTGCTGGATCTACGTGCAGGAGCCCGACGTGAAGCTCGGCCGCATCCAGATCTTCAACAACTGGAGCCCCTACATGACGCCGGATCCCGAGCACTCCGTCTGGATCGGCCTGGAGTACTTCTGCCGCGAGGGCGACGAGTTCTGGAGCATGGACGAGAAGGCCTGCGCCGACTTCGCCGTCTCCGAGCTGGTCTCGATGGGCATCCTGAAGGAGGGCAGCGTCCGCGATTTCCACCGCGAGCGCGTGAAGAAGGCCTACCCCGCCTACTTCGACACCTACTCCGAGATGGACAAGATCACCGCGTACCTCGACAGCTTCGACAACCTCTACTGCCTGGGCCGCAACGGCCAGCACCGCTACAACAACATGGATCACTCGATGGTCACCGCGTTCCGCGCGGTCGACCACATCACCGGCCGGATCTCCGACAAGAGCGAGATCTGGAAGGTCAACACCGAAAAGGAATACCACGAGGAAAGCAAGGAAAACTGACGCTTTCCGGAAAGGATACCCATGGCTCTCTGGCAGATCGTCTTCTGGGCCGGGCTCGCCGCCCTGCTCGTGCTCTGCATGATCCTCCGGCCGCGGAGACTCGAGCCCGGCGAGACGCCGTCCCGCCTGACGCTGTCCTCCGACGGCGCCTGGATGCTCCTGCTGATCGGCCTCGGCGTCCTGCTCCGCGTCACCTACGCCGTCTACACCGGCGTCACGACCCGCCAGCACGACGTCTACACCATCGAGCAGGCGAAGGGCCACGCGGGCTACATCTACTGGTTCTTCCAAAATCTCCGCCTGCCGGATTTCGATCCCTCGAGCAAATCGCAGTTCTACCATCCGCCGCTGCACCATTTCCTGGCCGGCCTCTGGATGCGGCTGCAGGTCCGCTTCGGCACCGCGGAGCAGCAGGCGCTGGAGAACGTCCAGGTCCTGACCGAACTCTACTCCTGTCTCTGCCTGCCGGTCTTCGCGAAGCTCCTCCGGAAGCTCCGCCTCTCCGGCCCGGCGCTGCTATTACCGCTCGCGGTCCTCTGCTTCACGCCCGAGTTCGCGATCATGGGCGGCGACATCAACAACGACATGCTGATGAACCTGCTCGTGCTCTGCGCCTTCACCGCCGCGGTCTGCTGGTACGAGAAGCCGACCTTCTGGCGCATCGGCCTGACCGCCCTCTTCATGGGCCTCGGCATGATGGCGAAGCTTTCCGCCGCGCTGGCCGCCCCCGCGATCGCGCTGCTCTTCCTGTTCCGCTTCTTCGACCGGAAGAAGGAGCGCGGCACGATCTTCCTGCAGTTCGTGCTCTTCGCGGCGATCTGCTGCCCGCTGGGGCTCTGGTGGCCGCTCTACTGCAAGTTCCGCTGGGACATCCCGCTGGGCTACGTGCCGCGGCTCTCCGACAGCTCCACCCAGTTCGTGGGCATGCACCCGGTGCTCGAGCGGCTCTTCGGCTTCGGCAAGGCGTTCGCCTCGCCGTTCATCGCCTGGGAGGGCAAGTACGGGCACGATTACAATGAATTCAACGTCTTCGCGGGCCTCCTGAAGACCACGCTGTTCGACGAATACACGCTGTTCCGTCCCGAGATCAAGACCGTCAACACCCGGCCGCTCGCGCAGGCGGGCCTGACCGCCTCGAAGCTGATGTTCCGCGTCAACCTCGTGCTGATCGCCGCGAGCCTC
>JAZUHB010000005.1:0-17848 GCA_045641505.1 Bianqueaceae bacterium
CGTCGCTCCTTTCGATGGTGCTGATCCGCCGCCGCTTCGGTCAGTCCGCCTTCCAGGCGAACCCCAGCCGCTTCGACCTCGCCGCGAACGAGGCCGTCTTCGCCCACTGCACCGTCCCCTTCGACCTGGTCGGCGAGGTCACGCCCCTGACGCACTTCGAAAGCGGGATCGGCCTGGGCCTCCGCGGCCGGCTGCGCGAGGAGGACGTGACGATCTTCCGGCTCGCGGCGGACCTGCGCCGCTGGTACCTGGCCGAGGGCCGCATCGTGGAAAATCTCTCGGACGAGGCGCTGTGCCGCACCCAGATCCGGGTCCGGCTCGACCAGCCCCTTTCCGGCCTCCTCAGCGCCTGCTGCGGCAACCATCAGCTGATCTTCTACGGAAGACACAAGGACGAGATGGAGGAGTATCTGAAAAAACTGCCTGAAGACAGTTAACAGAATCCCTACCGAAGAATGTCCTCAAGATATTCTTTGGAATCAATTACTTCCGTTCTGTTTTCATCTGTTTCCTCGGAAAACGCTCCTTCAAATTGATGGTAACTGTTGTTTTGATAAACACATTCTAACCGATTCCGTAGCTATTTTCATTTAGAGAAAGTCTCACATCTATATGTAACCTTACATAACCCCCCCCAAAAAACTTGCGCATTTTTTGTCGATAGCGTACAATAAATTATGTAGAAATCGTGATTATCAGTTTTCCCTGCATCGGCTCTTTTTTATGAGCTTTTTTTCCTGATAATCGCGGGCATCGATTTATATTGCGAGTTCACCATTGAATACGTTTCTTCGCGAAAGAATGCACCTGTATGCGATGTAAGACCAAAATCAATCCGAAGGAATTCCTGAATAAATAAAGGATAGCTGCCATGAAAAAAACGTTTTTGATTCTTTTGACAGTCTTTGCGCTGTTCTTGTCCGCCCTTGTTCCCTCAGCCGCCTGCCTCGCGGAGGAAGGGAAGGTGAGCGTGTTCGAGACCGACCGCGAGTTCATCTACTATGAGGAAGCGGACGGCATGCGCGTCACCATCGAAGTCTTCAAGCGGAACGGCGACGTGATCTTCAGCGTCTACCCTGACGCGGAGCCCGGCTGCTTTTTCGAGTTCAAGCTCAACGGCTTTGCCGTGGGTGAGCCGGATTGGAACGCGATTAAAGCGTACTGCTTCGCCAACGAAGCTTCCTGGACGAAGCGCTGTGTCGCGGATGAGGTCCGGGTCGAGGACGGCGGCGAGACCCTCGTCTGGTCCGCGAAGTATGACGGCACATATGTCTTTAACATCAAGGGGCTCCGGCACAAGAAGAAGCCCGCGATGCGCCGTATGCCGATGACCGTGACGGCTTACCGCGAGTGCTGCGTCGACTGATCACCCGGCCAGAAATAAAGCAAAACGTTTCCCCCTTTGCCGGACATCCGGCGAAGGGGGATTCTTGTTGCTTTCTCCCGCCGAAGAGCGTATAATGTAAAAGCAAAATTTTGCACAGGAAAAGAGGTAATTTCATGACCCGCGTAGACATCATCTCCGGCTTCCTCGGAGCCGGAAAAACTACTTTGATAAAGAAGCTTCTGAAAGAGGCACTCAGCGGCCGGAAGGTGGTCCTCATCGAAAACGAGTTCGGTGAAATCGGCATCGACGGCGGCTTCCTGAAGGAGGCCGGCATCCAGATCACCGAGATGAACTCCGGCTGCATCTGCTGCTCGCTGGTGGGCGATTTCGGCGAGGCGCTGAAGAAGGTGCTGGCCGAGTACGCGCCCGACCGCATCATCATCGAGCCCAGCGGCGTCGGCAAGCTCTCCGACGTGGCCCGCGCCGTGGAGCGCGTCCGCGAAGAGGGCGCAGAGCTCGAGATCGGCTCCCTGACCACCGTGGTCGACGCCCACAAGGCGAAGATCTACATCAAGAACTTCGGCGAATTCTACAACAATCAGGTGGAGAGCGCCCAGACCGTCGTCCTGTCCCGCACCGGCGATCTCGCCCAGGCGAAGATCGAGGAAGTGGTCGCGCTGATCCGCGAGAAAAACGCGACCTGCGCCATCGTCACCACCGACTGGACCGAGCTCTCCGGCGAGCTCATGCTGAACGTCATGGACCGGAACGCGGACCTGGCGAAGCAGCTGATGGAGGAGGAAGAGGTCTGCCCCGTCTGCGGCCATCACCATCATCACGACGATGACGATGATGACGACGAGGAGTGCGAGTGCGGCTGCCACCATCATCACCACGACGATGACGATGACGACGACGAAGAGTGCGAGTGCGGCTGCCACCATCACCATCATCACGACGATGACGATGATGACGATGATGAGGAGTGCGAGTGCCACCACCATCACCATCATCACGACGATGAGGACGACGAGGAGTGCTCCTGCGGCCATCACCATCATCACCATCATCACGGCCATGACGCGGACGAGGTGTTCGTGAGCTGGGGCCGCGAGACCGCGCACAAGTTCACCGAGGCGCAGATCGAGGAGGCCCTGTCCATCCTCGAGAACAGCACCGATTACGGCACCGTGCTCCGCGCGAAGGGCATCCTGCCCACCCCCGACGGCGAGTGGCTGCACTTCGACCTGGTCCCCGGCGAGCATGAGATCCGCCGCGGCGCCGCCGACTACACCGGCCGTCTCTGCGTCATCGGCTCCCAGCTGAAGGAGGAAGCGCTGGAGGCGCTGTTCGGACTGTAATGAACACCATTCCCGTATACATCATCCTGGGCTTCCTGGACAGCGGCAAGACCGCGTTCATCAAGGACACCCTGACCCAGGAATACTTCATGGACGGCTCGGAAACGCTCATCGTCGCCTGCGAAGAGGGCGAGGAGGAGTACGACGAGGCGATGCTTCGGCGCGGCAAGGCGAAAGTCGCCTACGTCACCGACCAGGCCGAGTTCACCGCGCAGAAGCTCCGCTCGCTCGCCGCGCAGGAGAAGCCCGACCGGATCTTCCTGGAATACAACGGCATGTGGCCCATGCCGCTCCTCTCCGACGTGCTGGAGGAGGCCCGGCTCGAGATCGCGCAGATCATCATGATCGCCGACGGCGCGGGCTTCGACCTCTACCTCAGCAACATGCGCTCGCTGATCGTCGAGATGCTCAAGGTGAGCGACATGGTCATCTTCAACCGCTGCACCGCCGAGACGCCCCGCGGCGCCTACAAGCGGCTCGCCCGCGCGGCCAATCCCCGCTGCCAGGCGGCCTTCGAGGCGGCGGAGGGCGTCGAGCTCTCCGATGAGGAGGAGCTCCCCTACGACGTCAACGCCCCCGTGATCGAGCTGGACGACGCCGACTACGCGATCTTCCACATGGACGCGATGGAGAAGCACGAGCGCTACCAGGGCAAGACCGTGCACTTCAAGGCGCAGTTCTGCAAGCCCCGCATGGGCGTCGGCGTGAAGGGCTCCTTCATCCCCGGCCGCTTCGCGATGGTCTGCTGCGCGAACGACATCCAGTTCATCGGCTACATGGCCCAGGGCGACCCCTACCTCACCAAGGGCCTGCAGAACCGCGACTGGATCGAGGTCACGGCCCAGATGAAATATGAGCGCCGCCGCGAGTACAACGGCGTCGGCCCGGTCTGGTACGTGAACAGCGTGAAGCCCTGCGAAAAGCCCGCTGAGGAGGTCTGCTATTTCTGACGGCGCTTCGAGCGCCCTTTGCCGCGGCCGCGTCGTAACGATACGGCCGCAGTTTTATAGGAAAGGAATGATCCGCATGAAGAAAACGACCCGCGTTACCGCGCTGCTTCTCGCGGCGCTGCTCCTCGCCGCCCTCTGCGGCTGCGGTCCGAAGGAACCGGCCGAGAGCCGGACCGAGAGCCAGGCAGCCGAAAGCCGCCAGGACCGCCCCGACGGCCGTCCCTTCGCCGTGATCGAGATGAAGGACCTGGGCAGGATCGAGATCGAGCTCTGCCCCGACATCGCGCCCATCACCGTCGCGAACTTCATCGAACTCGCGGAAAGCGGCTTCTACGACGGCCTCACCTTCCACCGCGTGCTCCCCGGCTTCATGATCCAGGGCGGCGACCCGCTGGGCAACGGCTACGGGCACACCGCTCCCATCAAGGGTGAGTTCGCGGCGAACGGCGTGGACAATCCCCTGCTCCACGTCCGCGGCGTCGTCTCGCTGGCCCGCAGCGAGGGCTTCGACACCGGCTCCTGCCAGTTCTTCATCCTGCACGGGGACGCTGACTGGCTGGACGGCCAGTACGCGGCCTTCGGCAAGGTCGTAAGCGGCATGGAGGTAGTCGACGCGATCGCCGGGAACACTCCCTACGGCTATAACGGCGCGGTCGCGCCGGCGGACCAGCCCGTGATCGCCCGGATCACGATCGAGTACCGCTGATGGAGCTCAAGATCATCGCCCGCATCCGCACGGATTTCCCGGAGAAGTTCGGGATCCCGCGGCAGAGCGGTCTCGTGGAGGAGCTCTCCGGCCGCATCGTGTTCGAGCCCGGCTTCCGGGATCCGGACGCGCTCCGGGGCCTCGAGGGTTATTCGCATCTTTGGATTTTATGGCAGTTCGAGGACAGCGCCCGGGACGGCTTCGTCCCGACAGTCCGCCCCCCGCGCCTCGGCGGCAACACCCGCATGGGCGTTTTCGCCACCCGCTCGCCCTTCCGGCCGAACCCGATCGGTCTCTCCTGCGTGAAGATCGCGGGGATCGAGGAGGGGCCCGAGGGACCGGTCATCCGCGTCCTCGGCGCGGATCTGCGCGACAACACGCCGATCTTCGACCTGAAGCCCTACCTGCCCTTCACCGACGCCCATCCGGACGCGCGGGGCGGCTTCGCGGAGGAGCACCGCGGCTACGCGCTCGAGGTCGACGCGCCGCCCGAGCTTCTGTCCCTTCTTCCCGAAGAGAAGCGGCAGGCGCTCCTCGGGATCCTCGCGCAGGATCCCCGGCCCTCCTATCAGGACGATCCCGAGCGGATCTACGGTCTCTCCTTCGCGGGCTACGCGGTCCGCTTCCGCGTCGAGGGCGGACGGCTCACGGTGACGGAGCTTAGGGCGGAAACCCACGCGGAATGATTTTTCCGAAAAAATCCGAAAAAAGAGGAAACGATTTCCTCTTTTTTTTATTGTATAGATAGAGGGCCGTGTCCGCGGGACGCTTCCCTCCGCATTTTCCCCATTTTCGCAGGAGGCAGCATGTACACGATCAAGGCAGAGGAGTTCACCTACGTCGGACGGATGATCCAGAACCGCCGCAAGGAGCTGGGCCTCACCCAGGAGGAGCTCGCGGAGAAGCTTGAGGTGAGCGCCACGCACATGGGCCGGGTCGAAAAAGGCTCGCGGCCCGGCCTCGACCTGCTGACCCAGCTCGCCCGCGAGCTCGGCCTCTCGCTGGACGGCCTCCTGGGCGTCGTCCCGTCGGAAAACGGCACCCTCCGCGCGCTCGTCGACTGCGTCGGGAACCGCTCCGACGCCGAGCAGAAAATGGCGCTGAACGTCATCGCGGAGCTCTTCGAGAGCCTCGACTCGATCCGCTGCGAAAAATGAAAAATCCCGCCGATCTCCTGTTGACTTTCCCCCGTCCTTCCCATATAATGAACGAGAATTAGATGGAAACCTTTAATTCGGCACGGAGAGGCCGACAAGGTATGCAGCGAAATTCGCCGCAGCGGGACGAGAGTTCCGCGATAAATGCTGATTCCGACTCTGAGCATTTATGCCTTGCCGAAACCCACGGCAAGGCTTTTTTCTTGGAAAAACGGGCGGAGCGATCCGGCCGCCGACCGGGGAAAAGCCGAAAAGAACGGGCGGAAACGCCTGAAATCAAAATCGGAGGGACAAAACATGAAACTCACGTACAACATCGAGGACAAGCCCAAGTTCGGTCAGACCCTGGTCTTCGCCCTGCAGCAGCTGCTGGCCATCATGGCTGCCACCATCGCCGTTCCCAACATCGTCGGCAACGGCATGAGCCCCGCGGCCGCCCTGTTCGGCGCCGGCGCCGGCACCCTGGTCTATCTTCTGTTCACCAAGTTCAAGAGCCCCGTCTTCCTCGGCTCCTCCTTCGCCTTCCTCGGCTCCATGTTCGCGGCCTTCGCCGGCGCGGCTTCCACCAGCATCGGCTACGCCGGTCTGCTGATCGGTGCCATCTTCGCCGGTCTGGTCTACGTCGTGATCGCCATCGTCATCAAGCTGGTCGGTGTCAACTGGATCAACAAGCTGATGCCCGCGGTCGTCATCGGCCCCACCGTCGCCATCATCGGTCTGTCTCTGGCCGGCAACGCGGTCGGCGACCTCACCACCGGCGGTCTGAAGGACGCGGCCGGCGCCGCCGTCGCGAACCCCTACCTCTGCCTGGTCATCGGTCTGATCACCCTGTTCGTCACCATGATCTGCTCCGTGTACGGCAAGAAGTTCCTCAAGATGATCCCCTTCGTCATCGGTATCCTGGCCGGCTACGTCGTCGCCGCCATCTTCACCGTGATCGGTATCGCCAACGGCAACGCCGCGCTGCAGGTCATCGACTTCACCAAGTTCGCCAACATGCAGTGGATTCCCTCCTTCACCTTCATCGAGGCCTTCAAGGGTCTCGGCGCCATCGACGGCACCTACATCCTGACCGTGCTGGTCGCCTATGTCCCCGTCGCGTTCGTCGTCTTCGCCGAGCATCTGGCTGACCACAAGAACATCTCCTCCATCATCGAGCGCGACCTGCTCGAGAACCCCGGCCTGCATCGCACCCTGCTGGGCGACGGCATCGGCTCCATGGTCGGCGCCTTCTTCGGCGGCTGCCCCAACACCACCTACGGCGAGTCCATCGGCTGCGTCGCCATCTCCGGCAACGCTTCCATCGTGACCATCCTGACCACCGCCATCATGGCCATCGTGATCTCCTTCATCGCTCCCTTCTCCACCTTCCTGGCCACCATCCCCAACTGCGTGATGGGCGGCGTCTGCATCGCGCTGTACGGCTTCATCGCCGTCTCCGGTCTGAAGATGGTCCAGAAGGTCGACCTGGAAGACAACCGCAACCTCTTCGTGGTCTCCGTCATCCTGATCGCCGGCATCGGCGGCCTGACCCTCAGCTTCGGCAAGGTCACCCTGACCTCCGTCGCCTGCGCTCTGATCCTCGGCATCCTGACCAACGTCATCCTGCGCGGCAAGAAGAAGGCCTGAGCAGCAAGAACATAAGCCAAGCAAAAAGGAGACTCCTGAGGGGGTCTCCTTTTTTCGTGGAGATGGGGGATGGCATGCCTTGTGTGCCGCCGTAGTCCGTTCGGTCAGATTCGGAACTTCCATTCGGTCAGATTTAAAAAAATCAGAATTTGCGTGGTATGTCTGGAGACATGCGCCCGGTCACATACCACGCTATTTTCAAAAACGCCAATTTGCGTGGTATGCCGAGAGGCATGCGCTCAGTCAACTACCACGTTTTTGGGGAAAATGCGAAAAAACGTGGCATGCCAAGCCGCGGCTACTTCGCCGATCTGCCACGTTTTTTGGAAAAAAGTCAATTCGCGTGGTATGTCTGACGAAACCCGGCTGCGTCACCTACCACGCTATTTTCAAAAACGCCGATTTGCGTGGTATGTCTGGCCGAATCCGGCTGCGTCACCTGCCACGCTATTTTCAAAAACGCGGTTTTGCGTGGTATGTCTGGCCGAATCCGGCTGCGTCACCTGCCACGCTATTTTCAAAAACGTTGATTTGCGTGGTATGTCGGCAAAAACCTCGCAAATTTACCACTATGTTTTGTCCGATAACCCTTCCCAGGTCATCCGCGATAACCCCTTGAACAAAAGAAATCCGGCTCAGATCATGAGCCGGATTTCTCTCGTACATCTGCTTTTCAGCGGCTTCTCTTCTTTTCAGGCAGAATGGCCAGGCAGCCGACGGCGCTCATGAGGGCCAGCGCCAGCCACAGGCCGGTGAGCTCGGTCACGCCGGTCTCCGGGGGAAGCTCGGCGTTCTCGAGCGGGATGCGGCCGTTCACCAGATCCTGCTCGCAGCGGTAGACGCTGTCGATCGGGATCAGGGAAAGCTGGACGAAGGTCGCGCGGTCGCCGTAGTCGTCATAGAAGTCCGGCTCCATCAGCGTGGAGAGCAGCGTGCCGCTCACCTGGTTCATCGGGAAAACGTAGGCGCCGTTCGGAAAGACGAACTCGGTCTCGTCGCCGAGCAGGGCGTCGGTGATCGTGCCGCTGTACTGACGGAGCAGCACCACGTCCTCCGCGCCGAGCGCGTAGAACTCGATGCCGTGGGAGGCAGCGATGTCGAGCACGGTTTCGATCTCCGCGATGTCGGCGGGGATCAGGTAGGCGGTCGCGCGGGAGCGGACCTTCTCGGGCTTCTTGCAGAAGGTGAGGGAGGCCTTCGTGCCCGCGTTCACAACGCTGCCGTCCGCCACGGAATAGGTGGGCATCGGGAAGGTGTAGACCGCCTTCAGGTCGCCGTGGCGAAGGACCACCACGTCGTCCTCCTCGAAGGTCGCGCCCTTCTCGACCGTCGTGCGGCGCTCGGCGGCGACCGCTTCGACGATCTCGTCACTGTTGTCGATGACGAAGGAGATCAGGATGCTGAAGGCCTCGAACTGGGAAGCCACGCGGCGGAAAAAGGTCTCCTTGGAGGCGAAAATGCCGGTGCTCTCCGTCAGCATGGTAAGGCTGCCGCGCATGCGGAAATAGGAGGTGTCGGCGGAGGGGACGGGGCCGCGGGAGCCGCCGCCGCTGCCGTACTGCCGCGCCCGGAAGCCGTCGGCGTACGCCTGCTTGAGTACCTCGATCAGAAGCTCCTCATTCAGTTCATTGAAGGCGGCCGTCTGGGTCATGTTCGGGTTGCTGCCGACCGAGAAATCGCAGAGCACATTGGAAGATGCCTGAACCGCCGAGGGGATGTTCGCCTCGTGAGCGGTGATGGCCACCTCGGGCATGAAGAGGTTGTAGGCCTCGTGGGCGTTGCGGACCTCGACGAAGCGGACCCGCATGTGGTCGCGGTTCATGTCGACACCCTGGCTGTTCTGCCGGATGCCGGCCTCGGCGCCGTCGCCGTTGACACGGGGCAAGATCACGATATTGACGTGCTGCAGCACCTCATCGCCGTAATCGCCGCAGAGCTGGTTGATCAGCGCGAGCGCGCCCTCGCCGCCGCCCGGCTCATTGCCGTGGATCTGTGCTTCCAGGAAGATCGTGGGGCGGGCGTCCGCCTGCACCTGCGCCGCGGCCGCCTCCAGGTCGGAGGCATCGACGGCCAGGGTCGTGTGGAGCGAGAGATAGACGGTCTTGCCGAGCTCGGTCGTGCCGATCTCATAGAGGTACATGTTGTCGTTCGCGAGCGCGTGCGCCTGCAGGTAGGCCGCGAGCTCCGCCTGCGTGGTGTACTCCTCCTTGCCCTTGCCGGCCGCGAACGCGGGCGTGTCGAGCAGATCGGGGAAGCGCGCGGTCAGGCCGCTGATGTCCATCAGCGGGGAAGCGAACAGTTCGTCGGAGTAGCTGTAGATCTTGACGGGCGACTGATAGCTGCCGCCGAGCGTCTTCGCGCCGGAATCGGCGTTCACGGTCTTCGCGCCGGCGATCAGATCCTGCACCGTGACGATGAAATCCTTATGCAGCGTGTGATAGCCGGTGCCGTTCGAGACGAAATGATATTCGCCCGCGGGCAGGGCATAGACGTAGGAAACGATCCCATCCGCAGTGGAGCTGCTGACGGCCGTCAGGCGCGCGCCGCCGTCCGCGAAGCCGCCGTAGACCTTGACCGTCACGCCCGTGGGCGCCGTCAGGGTCACGGTGCATTCCGCGGGCACGTCGGGACCGGTCAGGGCGCCGCGCCCGGAGGCGTTCCCCAGGAAGCGGCGGCCGATCAGATCGTAGAGGCCGTACTCGCCGGTCGCGTCGGCCTTGACGGGCACGAGCTTATGCTGCAGCTCGCCCCCCTGAGAGAGCTCGACGCCGTAGACGCGGGAGACGGAGGGACGGATCGTGCCGTTGCTCGCGCGGTAGGCGAAGATCAGCAGGCTCGAGCCGGGACGGCCGGCCGTGAAGGTTCCGCTGGTCGCCGAAACCGCCGTTCCGTTCAGCTCGACGGCCGTGTTCTGATTGTCCAAAAGGACGGTCTTGCGCTGCGTGTCCGCGGTCTGCTGGAAGTAGCCGGTGCCGATGCCGAAGGATTCGAGGCCGGCGGAGCTGACCATGATGGAGAAGCGCTTGTTGGTGGCGAAGGAGCCGAAGACGCCCGCGTAGGTGGAGGGGCTGACGTTCAGGAACTGGTAATCGACCAGAGCCGCCGTCGTGGCCGTGGGCACGATGCCGGTGTCGATGTACTCGTTTCCGTGCGACTCGACGTAGGCGAGCTGCGTGTATCCGGCCGGAAGGGGCAGCACCACGGGAGGACCGCTCAGCGCGCCGGAGCCGGAGGCGTTGCCGAGGAAGACGCCGTCCTCGAGGTCATAGAGGCCGTATTCGGAGGTCGCTTCCTTGAAGCAGGGCACGTACTCGTGCTCGAGCACGCCGCTCTCGTAGATTGCGAGACCGTAAACGCGGCAGGAGGAGCAGCGGACGGTGCCGTCGCCGGACTTATACGCGAAAACGCAGAGGTTCTGCGCGGGCGTGCCGACGGAAAAGGCGCCGTCGGTGGCGGCCGCGGCCGAGCCGTTCAGCTCGACGGTCACGGCGGCGTTGTCGATCGCGACAGTCTTCCGCGCGGCAGTCGCCGTCTGCATGTAATAGCCGCCGCCCAGGCTCACGGACTCCTTGCCGGAGCTGTTCACCATGACGCAGAAGCGGTTTCCGGTAGCGTAGGCACCGAAGACACCCGCGTAGGTGGAGGGCCGCAGCTCCGAGAGCTGATAGTCGATCTCCGCCCGGAGAGCGCTGTCAGCCGCGAAGCCCAGGTCGATGAACTCGGTGCCGTGGGAGGCGACGTACTCCACGGCCACGTAGCCGGAGGGCAGTGAGGTCGCCGCCGTTTCGCGCGGCAGAACGGGCAGCAGAGCCGCCGTCATCGCCGCCGCGAGGAGCAGAGCCAGTAGTTTTCTTTTCATTTCTTCTTCCTTTCCATTTGCAGAACGGAACGGGAGGGTAATCCTCCCGGCGGGAGCTTTCGGCCTCCCGTTCCGGAGTTACCTTGATGATACTATGGAGTCTGTCCCTTATTGGGGACTTCCCGCCGGTCGCGGGCCGTTGCCAAGGCCCCGCCGGAATGGTATAATGGAGAAAACAACGTCAGGAACAAGGACGCGAACCGAGATGAACAAACAGAACGTGATCGACTTCTTCGATAAGGCCGCCGCCGGCTGGGACCGGGTGAACGGCCAGAACCGGCAGGCCGTCGCCTTCATTCTGGACCACGCGGGGCTCTTCCCCGGGGCCCGGGTGCTGGACGTGGCCTGCGGCACCGGCGTGCTCTTCTCCGAGTACCGGGCGCGCGCCGTCGGGCAGCTCACCGGCGTGGATATTTCCCGGGAAATGATCCGGACGGCGCAGGCAAAATTCCCGGAGGCGAGGCTGCTCTGCGCGGACGCGGAGACCGAGCCGCTGGGCGAATTCGACTGCATCGTGGTCTACAACGCCTTCCCGCACTTCGCGGAGCCGGAGCGGCTGATCCGGAAGCTCGCGTCGGAGCTTGCCCCCGGCGGCACGCTGACCGTCGCGCACGGCATGAGCCGCGAGCAGATCAACGCCGTCCACTCGGGCAAGGCCTCGGACGTCTCGGCGCCCCTCCTGCCCGTGGAGGAACTGGAAGCGCTGATGGGCCGGTATCTGCAGGTCCGCGTCGCGGTCTCGGATGATTCGATGTATCAGGTGAGCGGCGTGAAGGCCGATGCTCCGCGGGACGGCGAGGCTCCTGCTCCCGCGCCGGAGGTCCTCCGCGAGAGCGGTCTCGTCCGGGGCAGCGCCGAGGAACAAGCCGCGCTTCTCGCCTATCTCCTGCGCCACAACGGGCAGCACGCCGAGGAATTCCTGCGGATCCGCGGTGAGCTCGCCGCGCTGGGCCGGACCGCCGCCGCCGCAAAGCTCGACGAGTGCCTGGCGCTCCTGCGGGAGGCCGACGCGAAGCTCGCGGAAGCCGAAGAACTTCTGAAAGGAGAACTGTGATGTGCCTTTCTTCCGTGTACTATGAGGAGGACGGCGAGCGCCGCCTCGTGATGGAGCGCGCCGCGGGCATCCGCACCGAGGACGGCCGCGTGACCGTGGAGGACATCCTCGGCCGCAGCGAGTCCCTCGCGGGCGAGATCGTCTCGGTGGACCTGATGGAAAACGTGATCGTGGTCCGCGCGTAATATCTGTGTAATAAACATTGATGTGTTCTGCGGCGGAAAAGGTAACGCCGAATTGAAAAAATTTTCGCGGCGTGCTCCGGGTGATGTGCGGGGAGCGGAGCGAGTAAATCGGATATCGAAAGAAGTAACACTATGCAGATTCACGCAAATTGCGAGTATGATTTCGAAGCATGCCAAGCATTGACATACATTGCTTTGTACAGAAAAAAAGACCCAAGCAGATGCTTTACCAGAAATAACATTCTCCTGGCAATTATATTTGCTGTTGTCCTTCTCGACATGATACTGTTTGGCCCGGAGAAGGAATTCATTATTCTGATGATTGCGATTGTCATTATGGGTTTATTGGATTGGTTCCTATATTACCAATATCCAAAAATCAACTACCGTTCCCTGGCAAATTTCAAAAATGTTTCCAACGAGTTTGTTTTTACGGAAGAAAAACTTCTCGTTACCTCCCACAATAACGAGTATAGCGGCCAATGTGAAATAGCATACTCTCTCTTTGTGAAAGCTTACGAGACATCGAGGTACTTATTCCTGTATCAAACAAACAATCAGGTGTTCATAATTGACAAATCGACACTGACAAACGGCACGATCGAAGAAATAAGAACTACGCTTAGTCAGTATTTCAAAAAATACTATATTTGCAAATATTGAAAAAGGCGGAACCGGCAAAACCCGCCGAAGAGGAAACTGTTCCTTTTCGGCGGGCTTTTTTGTTTGCTGCGGCTCGGCGCCGGCGTGTCATGAGATGGCGCGGATTTTCGGGAAAGCGTTCGGCCGCCGCGGCGCCCGCGGCTTCGTTTCATTTTGGGGAGCACTTTTTCCAAACTTACGACAAATCGGCTTCAAACCGGAAATATGTCGTAAAGCAAAAAGTCACTTTCCCGGGCTTTACGTCAAATACGGCGAAAATGACAAAGTTGTCGTAAATTTTCCCTGTCTCGACGATCCGGGCTGCGTCCCCGGCTTGCCGAGTTCCGTCCCCTCCGCACATTTGCTTGAAATGATGCATCCGATTTACGACAGAAAAGCCAAAAAAAGCAAATCTGTCGTAAATCCCGAAAACGGCATTTTTACGTTTACGTCAAATTCGTCAAAACACGTCGATTTGTCGTAAATTTCCCAAAAAGAACGAAAAAAATGCGACGAAGGCGTGGCAAATGAGCGAAAGATCTCAAAAAAGCAGCGGCGCATCAGCGCCGCCGCACTTTTTCAGACTTTGGACCGTTCATTCCTGACCCGGAGGCCTGCCCGCTTGCTCGGGCCCAACGCCTCACGCAAGCTCCTTCTTCATCGCGCTCATCGTGTTCAGGATCACGTCGCCGACGACCGCGGTGTCCTCGGCGGTGAAGGCCGCCGGGAAATTGTCGGAGAAGAGGAACTGCGCGGAGGCGGGGAACTCCTCGTCCCCGGGCCAAAGCGTGAGCCGGACCGTGAGGATCGGACTGTCACTGCCGGCTTCGCCGCCGTCGCGCCCCTCCGCGACGCCGGGGCCGCAGCCCTCGCCGACGTAAATGAACGGCAGATCCCAGCTGCCTTTGCCGGCGGAGATCCCGCCAAGGCGCGCGCAGATCCGGTCGAAGGCCTGCGGGTCGCGCCCGAAGCTCCGCGCCAGGCGGCCGATGCAGCGGCCGCGGAAGTTCGCGTCGTAGACGCTGCCCCAGGGGAGCTCGCGGTAGGCCAGGAGCCGCCCGCCCGAGGGGGCCAGGGCGCCGGAGGTCACGAGCCGGAGCAGCAGGATCTGCACGTTCGGCGGGGCCGGCGTGCCGTCGTCGAAGACCGACGTCCCGCTGTCGAAAACCGGCGCGCCGCCTCCCGCCGACGTCCCGTCCGCCGTCAGAAGGCGGATCCCGCGGCCCAGCAGGGTCAGGCGGAAGGCGCCGTCACCGAAGGGTAGCCCTGCGCGCCGCGCCAGCTCCTCCGGATCCTTGCCGGCAAGCAGCTCGCGGTAGTAGCTCAGGGGCACCCCGTTTTTCTGATCGATAATTTCCATGAAAACCTCGCTTTGTCAGCCCTCGAAGAGGCTGCGGTCGGTGTGGGGCAGGAAGCAGGCCGCGACGAACTCGCCCATGTAGGCGGGCTCGGTCGAGAGCTCCAGGTAGGTCATCGAGCGGCCCAGCTCGAACGCGCGCCCGCAGGCCTCCTCCGAGAGGAGCATTGCGCACGCGCCGGTCAGCGACGAGTTGCCGATGTAGCTGAAGCGCTCGAGTGGCAGACGCGGCAGCATCCCGATGGCGATCGCCTTTTCCTTGTCGATCCCGCTGCCGATGCCGCCCGCGAGGATCACGCGGTCGATGTCCGCGACGGTCATGCCGAGCGAGCCGAGCATCGTCCGCACGGCGGAGAAGATCGCGGCCTTCGCGCGGATGAAATCGTCCACGTCGCTCTCGTCCAGCTCGATGGGCCGGCCGGTGCCGCTCTCCTCGGCGGTCGCGACCGTGAAGGCCGCGCCGTCGTATTCGTCATGGCTGATCCGGGGATTTTCGCGGATGAACCTGCCGCGCGCGTCGATCGCGCCGACGCGGTAGAGCTCGCCGATCATCGCGATCAGGCCGCTGCCGCAGAGGCCCAGGGGCTTGCCGCCGCCGATCACGGAGAGGGTCGGCGTGAGGGTCTCCGGGTCGAGCGTGCAGGCGTCGACCGCGCCGGTGGTGGCGCGCATCCCGCAGGAGATGTCGCCGCCCTCGAAGGCGGGGCCGGCGGAGCAGGCGCAGCAGAGCAGGAATTCGGAGTTGCCGAAGACCAGCTCGCCGTTCGTGCCGAGGTCGATGAAGAGGGTGTTCCCGGCGCTTTTCCAAAGGCCGGAGGCCAGCACGCCCGCGGTGATGTCGCCGCCGACGTAACTGCCGACGTTCGGCGCGAGGATCACCGGCGCGTCGGAGTCCGCGAGGCCAAGCTCGCGCGCGGTCTTCCCGTGAAGCTCCAGGAACGCGGGCACGAAGGGCTCGAGCCGGATGCTCTCGGCGTCGGTCGCGGTGAACAGGTGCTCCATCGTGGTGTTGCCCGCGATCACGAAGCGCTCGATCTCCTCCGGCGCACAGCCCGCCTCCGCGCACATCCGCGCGAGGATCGGCAGCACCGTCTCCTCCCGGACCGCCCGGCGGAGCTTCTCGCGGCCGCCCGGCCGGGACTGCTGGATGATGCGGTTGATCACGTCCGCGCCGTAGCGGATCTGGCCGTTGCCGAGGCTCGCCTTCGCGAGGACCTCGCCAGTCGAAAGCTCGAGCAGCGCCGCGGTGACGGTGGTCGTGCCGATGTCGACGGCAACGCCGAAGCGGCGCGCGCTCCCCGCGGAAAGCGGTCTCTCCCCGAGGATCTCCGCGATCTGCGCCTCGTAGCGCCGAAGCTCCTCCTCAGAGCCCAGGTCCGCCGTGCGGATGTCCTCCCTGAAGGCCGAGGCCTGGGCGGGCACCCAGAGGGTCGCGTCGGAGTTCACCGTGCTCTGGCACGCGAGCCGCCAGCCCTCCCGGAACTCCTCCCGGGACAGCCGCGGGCTGCGGGCCATCTCGACGGAGCCCGCGATCAGCTTCATCCGGCATTTGCCGCAGGTCCCGCTGCCCGCGCAGGGCGCGTCCACCGCGACGCCGGCCCGTTCCGCCAGCGCGAGCAGGTTCTCGCCCTTCTCGGCGAGGACCTTCACGTCCGGCGCGCCGTCTTGCTTGAAAATAATGATCATTTCACTCCTCACGGACGAAGGACCGGGGCGATGACCCCGGCCCTTCTTCTTGCGGATTTTTTCGGTTTACATGATGGGATCCATGCCGAGAACCGGGTGGCCCTTCTCGGCGAGGAAGTTCACGAGCTCCTCCGGATCGGTGGTGACGGTCTCGTCGGCGATCATGTCGGTGAAGTTCTCGATGCCCAGGAGCTCCTTCGCGGTCTTGTCGAGGCGGGCGCGCAGGTCCTCCTTCAGTTCCTTCGGCATCCAGACGATGCGGGCGATGCCGCCCTCGGCGCTGATGAACTTCTTGGAGGCGATGAAGTGACGGCCGTGGCCCATGAAGCCCGGGGTCTGCACGCCGCCGCCGGTCATGGAGGCCAGCTCGCCGAAGGTCATGCCGGTGGGGGTCATGCCGGCGTACTCACGGTTGACGACCACGACGCCGTTGGAGCAGGGCTCGATGCCGCAGATGCACTCGAAGCAGCCGCAGCTGGTCATCGGGCTCTCGATCAGGGAGTAGAGGGTGACGTTGTCGACCGCGCCGTGGGTGGCCTCGGCGACGCTCTTGTTGACGGAGCCGTATGCGCCGAGCCGCTCGTCGATCAGGTCTTCCTTCTTGATGGGCTGGTTGGGGCCGGTGGGCGTCAGCTCGTAGGAGGCCTTCGCGTCGAGCCAGGACACTGCGCCGCAGAGGCCGAGACGCTCGGGCGTGACCACGCAGCAGTGCGCGGGCGCGAAGCTCTGGCAGAGGATGCAGGTGTAGAAGGTGTCGACGCTCTCGTCGGTCAGGGACGCGAGACGGTCGTCGCGGTAGCGGTAGCGGGGCATGGCGGTGTCGGCCAGGATGCGCTCGACCTCGGCCTTATCGGTGACGAAGGTCACCTGGCACTTGTCGACGACGTTGCCGAAGTCCTGCATGATCATCGAGTAGATGACCTCGCCGAGGTCGTTGAGGCGCAGGCCTCTCGCCCAGCTGTCCTTGCTGATGCGGATGCGGAAGAGGTTGCGCTGACCGGTGTGCATCATGCCCTCGATGTAGTTGAACCAGGAGTGGATCTTGCGCTCGATGACGGGCTCGAAGTCGGGCTGCATCTTCGCGCCGGCCACGTCCACGAGGGTCGCGAGCGGCATGCGGATGAGCGCGTCGGCGGTCTCGGGGACCGCGGGGCCCACGACGGTGATCTTGTGGTCCTCGACCTCTTCGGGCTGCTTCATGGTCAGCAGCTCGCAAGTGGGGTTATGGTCGGAATCGAACTCGACGTAGCAGTCGGGCTTGCGGATGATCTCACCCTCGAACGCGGCCGCGAAGCCGACGGGCAGGGAGACGGCCTTGGCCTTGACCTTGATCCCGCGGAGCTCCAGGGAGGTCTTCGCGGTCTGGCTGTGGTCGCAGACGGAGACCAGCGCGCCGGGCACCTGGTTCTCGGCCAGGTCGATGTCGACGATCACGGGGAAGCCCAGCGCGATGGCGCCGGCGCCCGCGGAGACGGTCACGGCGTCGATGGGGCCGAAGGTGTTCACGAACGCGGGGATGCGCTCCTTGGTGTACTTCAGCAGGCCGCCCAGATCGCCGGGCTCCAGCGCGCCGAAGATGAGCGCCGCGCGGACGGCGACGGTGACGACGTGGATCACGGCGGTCACGTCATGGCCCAGCGGCACCACACGGTAGTCGAGGCCGAGCTTCACGCCCTGCTCCGCGACCTGCTCGATCACGTCGCCGACGAGGAAGCTCATGATACCCTTGTCCTGATAATCACGGACGGTCGCCGCGACGGTCGCGGGATCCTCCGCCTTGCCGAGCACGACGGCCACGCCGGGGATGTCGCCGGTGACCAGCGGGACACCGAGGGAACGGATGATGGGGTCCGGTACGAAACCGATGCCGGATTCATTGGCATAGGGATCCGCGTTGTCCACATACTTGAGGCCTTCCAGGATCTCCGCACCGAC
>JAZUHB010000006.1:0-5752 GCA_045641505.1 Bianqueaceae bacterium
CCCTCCGGACGGACGCCGACCCAGACCTCCTGATCGGATACGCCGGGAACACCGAGAACCCGGTCGTTCCCCAGATACAGCGCTTCCCCTTTCACTCTGCCGCGGAAAACATTGATGGGGGGCGTGCCGAGCAATTTGGCGACGAAGAGGTTCACGGGATTGTCATAGACCTCCTGGGGCTGGCCGATCTGCTGCACGACGCCGCGCTTCATGACGACGATCTGGTCGGAGATGCTCATGGCCTCCTCCTGGTCGTGGGTGACGAAGACGGTGGTGATGCCGGTCTCGCGCTGGATGCGGCGGATCTCCTCACGGGTCTGCAGACGCAGAGGCGCGTCCAGGTTGGACAGCGGCTCGTCGAGAAGCAGCACGCGGGGCATCTTGACCAGCGCGCGGGCGATGGCGACACGCTGCTGCTGACCGCCGGAAAGCTCGTTGGGCTTGCGGTCCAGCAGCTCGTCGATCTGAACCAGCTTGGCGGCCTGGAGCGCGCGCTCCTGCATCTCCTCCTTGGTCAGCTTGTCGGCGCCCTTCAGGTTCTGAAGGGGGAACATGATGTTCTGCTTCACGGTCATGTGGGGATACAGAGCATAGTTCTGGAACACCAGACCGACGCCGCGGTTTTCGGGCGGCAGGGTGGTCACGTCCTCATCGCCGAAGAAGATCTTGCCGGAGGTGGGGGCCTGAAGGCCGCAGATCATGTAAAGCGTGGTGCTCTTGCCGCAGCCGGAGGGGCCGAGCAGACCGATCAGCTTCCCGTCGGGAATTTCGAAATTGAACTTGTCGACGGCGGTGACTTTCTCGCCCTTCTTGTGGCGGCTGGGGAAAACCTTGGTCAGATCCTGCAATACTACTTTCATGTCGCTGTCCTTTTCTATATGTATTTTTTAGAATAGCCCGAATTACTCGTGCGCCAGCCGGTAGACTTCCTTCTTCTCCGGACTGTCGAAGATGAGCTGACTGGCGTAGTCGACCGCCACGGTGGCGGCCAGCTTGTCATGGATGGGCTGGTTGAGGCCCGAGGTAAAGAACAGAATGAGCTGCGCGATGAGGAGCAGGCCCAGCAAAACGAGCCCGCCGACGCCGGTCTCCCCGAAATAGAGCATCAGGAGCACCGTGACCGGGATCATCGTCTCGACGGCGTATTTGCCGAGGACCGCGCGGACGAAGAGCGAAGCCTTGCCGACCCGGATCAGGTCGAAGCGCATCAGCGCGATGCCGAAGATCTTCTTGCCGGGCGTCTGGCCGTTTCCGAGGAAGAGCGGGACCAGGAAATCCAGCACGAAAAACGCCAGGAACAGGGAAAGGGAGACGGTGAGATAGCTGTTTCCCACCACGCTCCGGTAGAGCGCGGCCAGCGTCTCATCCTCCTCCATCGCCGTCATGGCGCGGTTGAAGGCGGCCTTTTCCTCCTCCGGAAGGGCGGCGTATTCCGCCTCGGTGATGTCCAGCGTAATCCCGTAGTCGCTTTCGTAGCGCGCGTAGATCCGCTGCATCTCCTCTTCCTTCGCGTCGAAGCCGAAGATCAGCGAAATGAGAAAACCGAAGCCTGCCGCCAGAATGCAGATGAAGATTGCATCAAACAAAAAAGCGGAGACCCGTTTCCACATATTCGCCTTCTGTACGTCGAATATCATGGACAAGTACCCCGTTTATTTTTCTCTTCGGTCATCATACCACAAAGACTCCCTTTTGTTCAAGACTTTTTCCTGAAAGTTATCCACAGTTTCCCGACGGCCCATTATTTTCAAAGAAGAAAAAACATGATATACTGAGGACCAAATACGGTCTTCCGACCGGAAACGGAGGTAATGATCCTTGAAACTCACGTCTATCCGCACCATTCTGAAGGACACCGAATACACCCGCACCGGCGGCTCCGACGAGGAGCTCCGCTGCGCCGAATACCTGAAAAGCTGCTGCGAGAAGCTGGGCGCCCGCGCCTGGCTGGAGACCTTCCCGGTCGACATGGCCGTGATGAAGAAGGCGGTCTTCAAGGCCGACGGCCGCGAGATTCCCTGCAGGGGCTACTTCAACTGCGGGAGCGGCAAGGTCGAGGCGCCCTTCCTGTATCTGCCGAACACCGATCCCGCGTCGCTCGTGAGCGTCCGCGGCCGCGTCGTGATGCTCGATTCCGGCGTCCGCTATTTCCTCTACCATGACCTGCTGGAAAACGGCGCGCTGGGCATCGTCACCTGGGACGGCGACGTCAACTACCGGGACCGCGACATCGACCAGAAGGAGCTCCGCGGCTACGTCCGCGACGGCGCCGACAAGCTCCTCTGCGTGAACGTGAACGCGAAGGACGCCGAGAAGCTGGTCCGCAGCCGCACCGCCACTGCCTCCATCGAGATCGAGCAGGACGAGTACACGGGCGAGAGCCGGAACGTCGTCGCCGAGATTCCCGGCGAGACCGACGAGTGGATTGTCCTCACTGCCCATTATGATTCCACCTCCCTGTCCAAGGGCTCCTACGACAACATGACCGGCTGCATCGGCCTCCTGGGCGTCATGGAGGACATGCTCGCCTCCGCCCCGAACCGCTACGGTCTGCGCTTCATCTTCTGCGGCAGCGAGGAGCGGGGCCTGCTGGGCGCGAAGGCCTACGTGGCCGCCCACGAGGCGGAACTCGGCAAGATCGCGCTGAACATCAACCTCGACATGCTGGGCACCTTCATGGGCCGCTTCATCGCCTGCGCCTCCGCCGAGGAGAAGCTGGCGGGCTACCTCGAGTACCTCTGCAGCGAGATCGGCTGGGGCATCTCCGCCCGCACCGGCGTCTACTCCAGCGACTCCACGCCCTTCGCCGACAAGGGTGTCCCCGCCGTTTCCTTCGCGCGGCTCGCGAGCGACTCCTTCGCCCCCATCCATGACCGCTATGACACGAAGGACGTGGTCGACGCGGAGCAGCTGCGCGACGACATCGACTTCATCAGCTATTTCACCGACTGCATGGCGAACGCCGTGAAATGCCCGGTCTCCCGCGAGATCCCCGAGAGCGTGAAGAACGAGCTGGACGAATATCTGAACCGCAAGAGAAAGGAACACTGAGCGATGAAGAAACGAATCTTTTCCCTGCTGCTCTGCCTCCTGCTCCTCCCGGGGAGCTTCGCGGGCTGCGGTCCCGCTCCCGCCGAGTCTCAGCCGGAGAGCGAGCCGATCATCGAGGACAGCTGGGACGGCACCGATTACACCCTCGAGATCGGCGAGGGCGAGCGCCAGCTCATCCTCTACTGGACCAATCCCGACGGCGGCTACAAGACCAGCGACGTCTGGATCTGGCTGCCGGATGAGAACGGCCGCATCGAGGATTTCCACCGCTGCGAATACGGCGTGAAGATGGTCGTGAACGTCCCCGAGAACACCGAGAAGGTCGGCTTCATCGTCCGCCGCAACTCCTCCTGGACCGACCGGACCGCCTGGGGCAGCTGCACCAAGGACGTGGAAAGCGACCGCTTCGCCGTCCTGACCGGCCGGGTCACCGAGATCTGGCTGAAGGCCGGCGACCCCGTACAGTATTCCAGCCGAGACGGAGGTAAGACCTTGGAATCCCTGAAGTCCTTCGACATGGCCACGATCGACGCCATGGATCTGATCACCCTGCACATCACGCCCGCCGATTACGTCCCCGCGGCGGAGGACCTTTCGCTCTTCTGCGAGGGCTCGGAGCTTCCCTTCAGTTACGATCCCGCTACCCGCACGCTCCGGACGGAGGCGCCTCTGGACCTCGGCAAGACCGTGACGGTCCGCGCGGAGGGCCTCGGCGAGGCTGCGGCGATCCCCTACGGCGTCTTCGACAGCGAGGAGTTCGTCCGCGAGCTCACCTATGACGGCAATGACCTCGGCGCGACGGTCCTGCCGGACGGCACCCGGTTCAAGCTCTGGGCGCCCACCGCCTCCGCGGTCATCCTGAACCTCTACGAGGCCGGAAACGGCGGCGAGGCCTTTGCGGCCATCCCGATGATCTATGAAGGAAAGGGCGTCTGGACCCTCACCGCGGACGCGCCCTCCGGCACCTATTACACCTACAGCGTGACCACCGCCCTGGGCACCCAGGAGGCGGTCGATCCCTACGCCCGCACCGCCGGTGTGAACGGCGACCGGGGCATGGTGCTGGATCTCTCCTCCACCGATCCCGACGGCTGGATGAAGGGGCAGTACGTGGAGCTATCCGCCTATACCGATGCGGTGCTCTGGGAGGTCCACGTCCGCGATTTCTCCAACCGGATCGCCTCCTCCGCCTATCCCGGCAAGTACCTTGCCTTCACCGAGACCGGCCTTGTGAACGCCGCCGGCGTTCCGATCGGCATCGACTATCTCGACACGCTGGGCATCACCCACGTCCATCTGCAGCCGATCTTCGACTTCTCCTCCGTGGACGAGACAACCTGCACGGATTTCAACTGGGGCTACGATCCGAAGAACTACAACGTCCCCGAGGGCAGCTATTCGACCGATCCCTATCACGGCGAGGTCCGCGTGCGGGAGCTCAAGCAGCTGGTGCAGGCGCTCCACGCGAAGGGCCTGGGCGTCGTGATGGACGTGGTCTACAACCACACCTCCGACACCTCCTCCTGCCTGAACAAGGTCGTTCCCTATTATTACTACCGTCTCGACGGCGAGGGCAATTTCTCGAACGGCAGCGGCTGCGGCAACGAGACCGCCAGCGAGCGCGCGATGTTCTCCAAATACATGGTCGACAGCGTGCTCTACTGGATGGACGAATACCAGATCGACGGCTTCCGCTTCGACCTGATGGCCCTCCATGACACCGACACGATGCAGAGGATCGAGCAGGCCGTCCACGCGAAGAACCCCTCCGCCCTCCTCTACGGCGAGGGCTGGACCGGCGGCACGAGCACCCTGCCCGGCGACCGCCAGACCACCCAGGCGAACGCGGCGAAGCTTGGCACCACGCCCGGCGCGGCCGGCTCCGTGGCGGTCTTCAACGACGGCATCCGCGACGGCCTCAAGGGCAGCGTCTTCAACGCCGACGAGGCCGGCTTCATCAACGGCAACGTCCGCGGCCGCCAGAACGTCAAATACGGTCTCTACGGCAACATCGGCTCCACGGCGGAGCCCGACGCCCGCGTCATCAACTACATGTCCTGCCACGACAACCTGACCCTCTGGGACAAGCTGAAGGCCACCTGCCCGGAGGCCTCCGACGAGACGCTCCTAGGCATGAACAAGGTCGGCATCGCGGTCGTCATGGTCTCCCACGGCACGCCCTTCATGCTGGCCGGCGAGGAGATGCTCCGCTCGAAGGACGGCGACGAGAACAGCTACAAGTCCTCCGACGCGGTGAACAACATCGACTGGGAGGCCCTCGTGCCTGCCAGCCTCGCGATGGAAGCGCACGACTGGTACGCCGGCCTGATCCGCCTGCGCCTTGCCTCCCCGCTCCTCCGCTCGCAGCAGAAGGTGACCGCGGCCTTCACCGATTTCGCTGACTCCGACGCCTTCTGCGTCCTGCTCTCGGGCGAGGGCGACCCGGTCTTCTGTGTGTTCAACCCGACCGCGGCGCCGGTCTCCGTGACGCTCGACGGCAGCTGGCGCCTGGTCGCCGACGGCGTGCGCGCCGGCAGCGAGACGCTGGGCATCTTCGCCGATTGCGAGATCACGGTGCCCGCGATGAGCGCTTATATCTTCTTCAAGTGAGGGGCTGACCGGGCCCGGTTCGATCCACACAAAATTGATCGCCGCAGAAAAGTTTTCCGGGGCGTTTTTAGTGGGCGGGGCGGGGCCCAAC
>JAZUHB010000007.1:0-2548 GCA_045641505.1 Bianqueaceae bacterium
CCGCCGGCCGTTATTCTGACTAATCCCCGAGGTCCCCATGAAACTGACCCCCATGATGGAGCAATACCGCTCCGTAAAGGCTGAGAATCCGGATTGCCTGCTCTTCTACAGGGTGGGCGATTTCTACGAGATGTATTTCGAGGACGCCGTCACTGCGTCCAAGGAAGTGGATCTCACGCTGACCGGCCGCAGCTGCGGCGAGGACGGCCGCGTCGCGATGTGCGGCATGCCCTATCATGCGGCGGAGAGCTACATCCAGCGGCTCGTGCAGAAGGGCTACAAGGTGGCCATCTGCGACCAGATGGAGGACCCGAAGCTGGCCAAGGGCCTGGTCAAACGCGAGATCACCCGCATCGTCACGCCCGGCACCAGCATGAACGCCGAGGCGACCCCCGAGGGCCGCAACAACTATCTCGTCGCCGTGAACCGCGTGGCGGACTGCATCGGCCTGGCCGTCTGCGACGTCACCACCGGCGAGTTCCGCGTGACCGAGTTCAACGAAGAAAGCAAGCTGCTGGACGAGCTGGCGAAGCTCGAGCCGGCGGAGCTCCTCATCAGCGAGGACGTGGAGAGCATGCAGGGCGTGGACCTTGCGACCTTCTCCGAATTCTACCCCGTCTACATCAATTCCTATCCGGGCTACCATTTTCAGTACGAGCGCTGCCGCGACCTGATCCTGCATCAGTTCGGGATGCTCACGCTCGATGGGCTCGGCATGGAGCGGATGGAGCTGGGCGTCACGGCGGCCGGCGCGCTGCTGGACTATCTGCAGGAGACGCAGCGCCGCGAGCTCACGCATATCCGGCAGCTGCGGACCTATTCCGTGCAGGATTACATGGTGCTCGACGCGGCCACGCGCCGCAACCTCGAGCTCACCGAGACGATGCGCGACAAGGAGAAGAAGGGCTCTCTCGCCTGGGTGCTGGACCACACCGGCACCGCGATGGGCGGCCGGATGCTCCGCCGCTTCATCGAGCAGCCGCTGATCTCGCCGAAGGCGATCCGGGAGCGGCTGGACGCGGTCGAATGCTTCGTCGATGACCCGATGCTCGCCGCCGAGATGAAGGAGACCCTCGCCGGCATCTACGACATGGAGCGGCTGATGGGCCGCATCTCCTACGGCTCCGCGAACGCCCGCGACATGCTGGCGCTCAAGACCTCGCTCGCGCTTCTGCCGCCGATCAAGGCGCTGCTCGCCGACGCGAAGTCGGAGCTCCTCGCGCGGATCTACGCGAAATTCGACCCGCTGGAGGATCTGGCGGAGCTGCTCGGGCGCGCCATCGCCGAGGAGCCGCCGTTCACCCTCCGGGAGGGCGGACTGATCAAGGAAGGCTATGACGAGCAGGTCGACCTCTACCGCAGCGCCGCGGTCGACGGCAAGACCTGGCTCGCGAAGCTCGAGGCCCGGGAGAAGGAGGCCACCGGCATCAAGACGCTGCGGGTGGGCTACAACCGGGTGTTCGGCTACTATATCGAAGTGAGCAAGGGCAGCCTGGACCAGGTGCCCGAGCGCTTCATCCGCAAGCAGACCCTGACCACGGGTGAGCGCTTCATCACCGAGGAGCTGAAGTCGATGGAGGACACCCTCCTCGGCGCGAAGGAGAAGGACGAGGCGCTGGAGTACGAGATCTTCTGCCGCGTGCGCGACGAGATCGCCGGCCACATGGCCCGCATCCAGGAGACCGCGGACCTGGTCGCCACCGTCGACGCGATCTACTCCCTCGCGGAGGCGGCGACGCGCGGCGGCTACGTCAAGCCCGAGATCACCGAGCCGGGCGGCCCGATCACGATCCGCCAGGGCCGGCATCCGGTGGTCGAGAAGATGCTCCCCGAGGGCGGCTTCATCTCCAACGATACCGAGCTCGATAACGACGGCAACCGCGTCGCGATCATCACCGGCCCGAACATGGCCGGTAAATCCACCTACATGCGTCAGGTGGCGCTGCTCGTGCTGATGGCGCAGGCAGGCTCGTTCATCCCGGCGCAGTCCGCGTCCATCTCCGTGACGGACCGGATCTTCACCCGCGTGGGCGCCTCGGACGACCTGGCCGGCGGCCGCTCCACCTTCATGATGGAGATGAGCGAGGTGAGCAACATCCTCCGCCACGCGACCTCGAAGAGCCTGCTGATCCTCGACGAGATCGGCCGCGGCACCTCGACCTACGACGGTCTTTCGATCGCGTGGGCCGTCGTGGAGTACATTTCCGACAAGAAGACCGTGGGCGCGAAGACCCTCTTCGCCACCCATTACCATGAACTGACCGAGCTGGAGGGCCAGCTCCCCGGCGTGCGCAACTACTGCGTCGCCGTCAAGGAGAGCGCCGACGGCATCCTGTTCCTGCACAAGATCCGCGAGGGCAAGGGCAATCAGAGCTACGGCATCGAGGTCGCCAAGCTGGCGGGCCTGCCGCGCTGGGTGCTCACCCGCGCCAAGGAGATCCTGGAGGAGCTGAACGAGCGCGGCCTTTCCCAGCAGGCAGCGAAGATCGCGGCCAAGACCAAGGTGGAGCCCGAGCAGATCGACCTCTTCGCGCAGATCGAGCGCACC
>JAZUHB010000008.1:0-15520 GCA_045641505.1 Bianqueaceae bacterium
GTAGCCGTTGATGTACTCCATGGCGATATAGTGGATATCGCCGTCGTTCTGATATTCGTAGACCGAGACCACGTTTTCCTGGGAAAGCGCGGCCGCGGAGGTGGCCTCCTTGCGGAACTTGGCGATGGTCTTCTCGTCCTCGGCCAGCTCGTTCTTCAGGACCTTGATGGCGACGATGCGGCGGTTCGGCAGATCCTCGGCCTTGTAGACCTCGGCCATGCCGCCCTGTCCGATCTTCTCGATGATTTCATAGCGTCCGGAAAGGACCTGTTTCTCGTTCAGCATACGGCATCCTCCTCCGGATCGACCACGATGACCGAGATGTTGTCGATGCCGCCCCGGGCCAGCGCCAGCTGCAGCAGACGCTCCGCCGCCGCGTCAGGATCCTGCTCGCCGCGGAGGATCGCCTCCATCTCCCAGTCCTCGACCATCGAATAGAGGCCGTCCGAGCAAAGCAGCAGCTTTGTGCAGTCCGCGGACGCCATGAAGAAGAAATCCGGCTCTACGCCCTCCTCCACACCGACCGCGCGGGTGATCACGTTGCGGCGGGGATGGATGCGGGCCTCCTCCTTGGTGATCGAGCCGTGCTCGACCATCTCCTGGACCAGCGAATGGTCGCGGGTGATCTGCTCGAGCTCGCCGCCGCGGGTCAGCCGGTAGCAGCGGCTGTCGCCGATGTTCGCGACGCAGACGCGCTCGTCGAAAAAGGAGGCCATCACGAAGGTGCTGCCCATGCTGCTGTATTCTTCTTTCGTTTTGGAGAGGGCGTGGACGGCATCGCCGGCGCGCACGATCTGATCCCGCCAGAAGGCGCGGACCGCGAACGGAAGCCGCTCGCTCGCGCGGAGGCCCTCCTCCATCCGGCGGAGCATCTCGGCGGAGGCTACCTCGCCCGCCTTATGACCGCCCATACCGTCGGCCACGGCGAAAAAGGCGCGCACGGGACCGAGCGTCCCGTTCACACAAAGGACGCTGTCCTGGTTGCTCGCCCGTTTCAGGCCGATGTCGCAGCGGTAGCTTGCTTTCATAATGATACCTCGAGGCCTTCAGCCTTCATTTTCCCGGTGCTTGGCGCGAAGCTGGCCGCAGGCTCCGTCGATATCGGAGGCCATCTCGCGGCGCAGGGTGACCGGCACCGAATTTTCTTCCAGAATGCTCATGAATTCCCGCACCCGCTCCCGGCTCGGACGGGTCATCCCGCATTCGGGGACCGGATTGACCGGGATCAGATTGACGTGGCAGAGCAGGCCCCGGAGGCTCCGGGCCAGCTCCCGTGCGTGCTCGGGCGCGCAGTTGATGCCCTCCATGAGGGCGTATTCGAAGGTGAGCCGGCGGCCCGTCGTTTCGGTGTAGAAGCGGCAGGCATCGAAGAGCTCGTCCCAGGACACGGCCCGGGCAACGTTCATGATGCTCTTCCGGATCTCTCCGTTCGGCGCATGCAGCGAGACCGCCAGCGTGACGGGAAGCCCCGAAAGGGCGAAGCTGCGGATCTTCTGCGGCAGGCCGCAGGTGGAGACGGTGACGTTCCGGTAGCTCAGGTTCTTGCCGGCCGGATCGTGCAGAAGCTCCAGGAAGCGCAGCAGGTTCTCATAGTTGTCGAAGGGCTCACCGCTCCCCATGACCACGACATGGCTCACGTTGACCGACTCCGCCCGTTCCACCGCGTAGATCTGGCCCAGGATCTCGCCGGGGGTGAGATTCCGGTCCAGGCCGTTCAGCGTGGAGGCGCAGAATTTGCAGCCCATGCGGCAGCCCGCCTGGGAGGAAACGCAGACCGAAAAGCCGTAGGAGTATTCCATCAGCACGGTCTCGACGCACTTCCCGTCCGGAAGGCGCATCAGGTATTTGGAGGTGCGGCCCAGCGCCTTATCCTTCGAGTGCTGAGCGAGCACGATCTCCACCGGACGAAGGGGACAGAACTCCTCCAGACGCGCGCGGAGCGCGGCGGAGAGATTCGTCATTTCCGCGAACGAACAGACCTTCCGGGCGTGGAGCCACTCGAAGATCTGCTTGCCCCGGAACGGCTTCTCGCCCAGTTCTTCCATCAGGGCGGAAAGCTCCTCTTTCGTGAGACTGTACCAGTCGGTTTCCATTTCGATCGCTTTCTGTTTCAATTTGGCGCGGCCGGTTCTCAGCCGCGGGCCTTTTCCATGACCGCGAGGAAGAAGCCGTCGCGGCCTCCCTCCTGCGGCAGAAGGGTAACATACCCTCCGGCAATCTTATCACATTCCGAGAGGAACGGCAAGTCCTTTTCCGCGTCGAGGAGCCGGAACGCCGGGTGTCCGGCCAGGAAGGCTTCGACCTGCTTCTCGTTTTCCGCGGGGTCCAGCGTGCAGGTGGAATAGACGAGCCGGCCGCCGGGGCGAAGCGCCCGCGCCGCCGTCTCCAGAAGCTTCCGCTGGAGCGCGACGAGCTCGCCCTCCTCTCCGAGGCTCCGGTGATATTTGATGTCGGGCTTGCCGCGGAGCACGCCGTAGCCCGAGCAGGGGGCGTCGAGCAGGACCCGGTCGTAGGCGCCCTCCTCCACGGCCGCGGGGTCGCAGCCGTCGGCGGCCTTCGCACGGACCGAGCGGATGCCCAGCCGTTCCGCGTTCTTCCGGATGAGCTCCGCCCGGTGCGGGTGGAGGTCCCGGCTGTCGATCTCTCCCTGATCTCCCATGAGCTGCGCGAGCACCATGCTCTTGCCGCCGGGGGCCGCGCAGAGGTCGAGGATCCGCTCGCCGGCGCGGGGCGCGAGGGCCATCGCGGCGATGACCGAGCTCTCGTCCTGGGCATAGAGGAACCCCTCCCGGTAAAGATCCCAGTCGGCGAAGCTGCCGCCGTGCTCGGGATAGAAGACCGCCGTTTCGGGAAGCCCCCGCCGGAGCGGTGCCTCCTGCAGCGCCGCGAGCTTCTCCGCCAGGGCGTCCGCCGTGATCTTCAGGGTGTTGGCCCGCACGGAAAGAGGCTTTTCGCCCTGCGAACGGCGAAGCAGAAGCTCCGCGGTCTCGCGGCCGTAGGAAGAAAGCCAGAGCCGGACCAGCGGCTCAGGCACGTCGTAGCGGACGCTGAGGTGGGCCGCCGGCTCCTTTTCGGGATCCGGCAGCTCGAAGCGGTAGGAGGCGCGCTGGGCGCCCCGGAGCACTCCGTTCGCGAAGCCCGCGAGGCGGCTCACGGAGGAGCGTTTCACGAGCTCCACGCATTCGTGGATCGCGGCGGATTCCGGAATCCGGTCCATGTAGAGGATCTGCGCCAGCGCCATCCGCAGGTTCACCGCGAGATAGGGCTTCATCCGGTCCGTCGGGACAGAAGAAAAGCTGTCGAGCGCCCGGTCCAGCGAGGGCAGGTGCTCGAGCGTCGAGTAGATGAGTCCGGTGTAGAAGCGGCGGTCACGGTCCGGGATCTCGCCCGCCTCGCGCAGCCGCTTATCGATATGGATCGAGGCGTAGGCGCCGCCGTACAGGATGGCGTAAAGCGCATCGGCCGCCTCTTTGCGGGGCGAAAAAGCCACGGCAGGCACCTCCTTCGTTCGATTTATTCCGCATCGGCGGCGGGCGTCTCGAAGCGCTTGCCGCGTAAATCCGCGCCGCGGAGATAATCCTCGGCCCGCATCGCCTTCCGGCCCTGGGGCTGCAGGCGGAGCACCTCCAGCACGCCCGAGCCCGCCGCGATGAGCAGACGGGGATGCTTGCCGGCGAGATAGTCCTCCAGCACGGTGCCGGGCAGCGCGTCGGTGCTCACCTCCGGTACGGCGGTCTCGAGGAAATCGACCTTCGCGCCATCCAGGAAGCTGTACGCGCCGGGCCAGGGCGTGAAGCCCCGGAGACGGCAGTCGATGGCCTCCGCGGAGGAGCTCCAGTCCACCAGGCCGTCTTCCTTCTTCAGGATCGGCGCGTAGGTGGCCCGGGCCGCGTCCTGCGGCGTCCGCACGAAGGAGCCGCCCGCGGAAAGAAGCTCCACGATCGAGGGCACCATCGCGGCGCCGATCACGGAGAGCTTCTCCAGGAGGCTCGCGGCGGTGTCGGTCTTTTCGATGTCCGCCGCGAAGGAAAACAGCATGTCGCCGGTGTCCATTCCGGCGTCCATCTGCATCGCGGTGATACCGGTCCGTTTCTCGCCGTTCGCGATCGCCCACTGGGCCGGCGCGGCGCCGCGGTACTGCGGCAGCAGCGAGCCGTGCAGGTTGACGCAGCCGAAGCGCGGGATGTCCAGGATCTCCTGGCTGAGGATCTGCCCGAAGGCGGCCACCAGGATCAGATCCGGCCGGATCTCGTTCAGGATGCCGACCCACTTGGGGTATTTGACGTGACGGGGCTGATAGACCGGGATGCCCTTCTCCTCCGCCAGCACCTTCACGGGCGGCGGCGTCAGGGTCTGCTTGCGGCCGACGGGCTTGTCCGGCTGGGTGAAGACCGCCGCGACCTCCGCGTCAGTCTCCAGAAGAGCTGCCAGAATCCGCGCGGCGAACTCCGGCGTGCCCATGAAAACGACTTTCAGCTTATTCATCTTCGCCGCACTCCCGGATCATTTTATCGGTATAGAGGATGCCGGAGAGATGGTCGATCTCGTGGCAGAGGGCGCGGGCCAGCAGCCCGTGTCCGGTGACGGTGTATTCCTCTCCGTTCTCGTTCTGCGCCTTCACGGTGACGGTATCGGGGCGGCAGACGATGCCGCTGCGGCCGGGCAGACTGAGGCAGCCCTCGGCGCCGGTCTGCTCGCCGGAGACCTCGAGGATCTCGGGGTTCACCAGCACGAGGCACTCGTCGGGCTCGCCGGTATCGATGACCACGACGCGGCGCAGCACGCCCACCTGGACGCCCGCGAGGCCCACGCCGTTGGCTTCATACATGGTATCGAACATGTCCTCGATCAGGATCCGCAGCCGGTCGTCGAATTTCTCGACCGGGCGGGAGTTTTTCCGAAGGATCGGATCGTCGTCGACGCGGATGTTGCGAAGTGCCATAGCTTCCTCCTTTTCCTCAGCTGATCTGCGACGGATCGAGATCCATCGAGACGGTGCTGCGGGGTTCTTTTTCGAGATATTTCGCGAGACAGTAGGAGCCGTAGCTTGCCAGACGCTCCCACTCGGCGCATTTGACCAGAATCTTCCAGCGGAAGACGTTGTTGACGCGGCCCAGCTGGCAGGGCGAGGGGCCCAGCAGCGTAAAGGGACGCTTTGCGGCGTAGCCCGCCATCAGCTGATAGAGCTCCGCGACCTCACGGCGCACCGTGTCCTCGTTCGGGCCGGCGACCACCATCTGCAGAAGATGCAGGAAGGGCGGGCAGCCCATCATCTCGCGCGCCCGGAGCTCCTCGCCGTAGAAGGCGGGATAATCCTGGGCGACCGCGTCGCGGATGGCGTATTCCTCCGGCGCGAAGGTCTGGATCAGCGCCTCGCCGGGGGTCTCGCTCCGTCCCGCGCGGCCCGCTGCCTGGGTCAGCAGCTGGAAGGTCCGCTCGGCGGAGTGATAATCGGGGTTGAACAGGGACGTATCGGCGGCCACGACGCCCACCAGCGTCACCTTCGGGAAATCGAAGCCCTTGGCGACCATCTGGGTGCCGACGAGGATGTCGGTGCGGCCCTCCGCCATGTCCGCGACGAGCTTCCCGTATTCCTCGGCGGAGCCGCGGGAGCTGTCGAGATCCATGCGGCGGATCCGCGCCTCCGGGAAGAGCCGCCTCGCCTCCTCCTCCACCTTCTGCGTTCCGATTCCGAACGGACGGAGATACGGCGAGCCGCAGTGCGGGCAGCGGTCGGGCAGCGGCACGGTCTTGCCGCAGTGGTGGCAGATCAGGGCGTTCACGTCCTTGTGATAGGTGTAGGGCAGATAGCAGCGGCTGCAGCGGAGCGCTTCTCCGCAGCCCCGGCAGCTGACGGTGCCGGCGTAGCCCTTGCGGTTCAGGAACAGGATGGTCTGCTCGCCCTTCGCGAGGCGTTCGGAAATCTTTCCGACCAGCGTCCGCGAGAAGATCCCGAGGTTTCCGGCCTCGGCCTCCTGCCGCATGTCGACGAGCGTGACCTCGGGCAGGACCGCGCCGCTCGGGCGCTTCTTCATCGTAAGCAGCGTGAGCCCGCCGCTTTTCGCCCGGTGGAAGGTCTCCACCGAGGGCGTCGCGGAGCCCAGCACCAGCGGGATGCCCCGGCGGCGGCAGAGCTCCTCCGCCACCTCGCGGGCGTGATAAGCCGGCATCTCGTCGGCCTTGTAGCTGCTTTCATGCTCCTCGTCGAGGATGACCATGCCGAGCGAGGGCAGCGGCGTAAACAGCGCCGAACGCGGTCCCACGACCACGTCGTAGAAGCCCTCCTTCGCCCGCGTCCAGCGGCGGGAGCGCTCGGTATCGGTGAGCCCGCTGTGGAGAACGCCCACCCGGGGGCCGAAGCGCTCGGTGAGGATTCGGATGTACTGCGGGGTCAGCGAGATCTCCGGCACGAGAAGGATCAGCGTCCGGCCGCGCCGGATCAGGTCCTCGGCGGCCCGGAGGTACACCTCGGTCTTGCCGCTGCCGGTGATGCCGAAGAGCAGGAAGCCCTCGTAGCGGCCCTCGCGGGAGGCCCTGAGGATCGGCGAAAGCGCGTCCTGCTGCTCGTCGGAGAGCACGGGGCGGACAGCCGCAGAAATAAAATCAGCCGGCGGTTTTTCCTCCGGCTCCGAACTCAGGATGATTATGCCTTTTTCCGCGAGGGAGCGAAGCACGGAGGCATTCGCGCCGGTCTCACGGTATATAAGCTCCCGGGGAGCACGCCCCGCGGGAGTACGCTTCAGATATTCGACGACCGCCGCCTGACGGGCTCCGAGCCGGCCCTCCGGCTCCTCCCCGAGCGTCACAGTCTCCGTTTCTTTCAGGCCTTTTCCGGGATCGCGCGGCACGAAAAGTGCCAGGCAGGAGGAAAGGGCGGCGCCCCAGCGCTTCGCGATGAAACGCGCCAGGTCAAGCTCCTCATCCGTGAAGACGGGAGCGCTTCCCAGCAGTCCTTTCAGCTCCTTCAGCTTGTCCGCCGGCACGTCGGTGGTGTCGGTGAGCGCCAGCACGTAGCCCTTCACCGTCTTGCCGCCGCTGCCGAAGGGGGCCTCCACCATCATGCCCGGGCAGACCTTCTCCCGAAGAGCCTCCGGCACACGGTAGGTGAAGATCCGGTCGACCCGCTGCGCGGCGCGGCCGACCACGATCTCGGCATATTTTTCTGCCATCAATCCTCGCTCACTTGGGCATCGTTCAGGTTCATCAGGCTGATGCCGTCGCCCTGGGACTTCTCGCGCTCAGGCTCGTTGGAGATGCGGACCGCGATGTTGCCGGCGGCCATTTCGGCCACGGCCACGGAAAGCTTGCGGTCGGTATTCGCGATCTCAACGGTAGCCTGCGCACCGTCCACCAGCGCACGGGCGCGCTTCGCGGCCGCGATCACCAGACCGTAGCGGCTCTTGAGCTCGTCGTCCATGCCGTTTTCTTTATTGACATCATTCAGTTCATCGATCAGTTCCTGATAGGAAGGATGGAGCATTTTTCTCACCTCGAAATAAAAGTGCTTACGGACCTTTTGTCCAGTATTAACTTGCGCATTATACCACGTTTGCCGCGGGAAAGCAAGACTTACAGGCCCAGAACCTCATGGCCTTCTTTTTCGAGCCGCGCGAGCAGCCCGTCCGCCAGCGGCGCCCGGCCGTAGCCGTCGCGGATCATCATGTCCATCAGATTGACGGAGGCGTCGATGTCCACGTTCATCATCAGAAAATCGTACTGAGGCGCCAGTCCGATTTCCTCCATGGCCCGCTCGAGCCGCCGGTTCACGGTTTCCTCGGCCTCGGTGCCGCGGGAGGTCAGGCGCTGCTTGAGCTCGGTCATCGTCGGGGCGACGACGAAGATCAGGATTGCCTCGGGAATCAGCTTCTTCACCTGGAGCGCGCCCTGCGCGTCGATCTCCAGGATCACGTTGCGGCCCTGCGCCAGCTTCTCCTTCGTAAAGGACAGCGGCGTGCCGTAATAGTTGTCGAGATAGCGCACCCACTCGAGGAAGTCCTGCTCGTCGATCTTTTTCTCGAACTCCTCCCGGCTGATGAAGTAATAGTCCTTGCCGTCCACCTCGCCCTCGCGGGGTCCGCGGGTCGTGCAGGATACGGAGAGCTCGTAGTCCCGGGTCTCCACCAGTTTCCGGACCACCGTACTTTTTCCGGCGCCGGAGAAGCCGGAGACGATCGCAAGTTTGCCCTGTGCCATGTCTTCCTCTTTCTAAGCTTTATTCCAGATTCTGAATCTGTTCGCGGATCTTTTCGATTTCGTTCTTCATCGCCAGCGCTTCCTGCGTGATGGCCAGGTCGTTGGACTTGGAGGCGATCGTGTTGGTCTCCCGGTTGAGCTCCTGGGTCAGGAAGTCGAGCTTCTTGCCGGCGGCCTCCTTCTGGGAGAGGATCTGCCGAAACTGCGCGAAATGGCTCGCAAGCCGCGTGAGCTCCTCGTCGATGCAGCATTTGTCGGAGAAGAGCGTGACCTCCTGCGCGAGCCGCGCGGGATCGAGGCCCTTCAGGGTCTCGGGGTCCAGCAGCTCCCCGACGCGGGAGTTCAGGCGGTCGCGGTAGTCGCTCACCACGAAGGGCGCGCGCGCCAGGATCTTCTCGCGGCTCGCCTCGAGGGCCGCGATCTTGCCGAGGATGTCGTCGCGGAGGGCGGCGCCTTCCTTCTCGCGCATGCGGTCCAGCGCGTCGAGGGCCGCGCCGGCCGCCTCGAGCAGAAGCTTCTTCAGAAGCTCCTCGTCCTCCTCCAGTTCCTCGGTCTCCATCACGTCCGGAATGCGGAGGATGGAGGAAACGGAGAGATCGTCGCGGAGGCCGTATTTCTCGCCCTCCTTGCGGAGCGCGGCGAGATATTCGCCGAGACGGGCCGAGTTCAGCCAGACCTCGCCCTGCTCGTCGGAGTGGTTCTCATAGTTCACGAAGACGTCCGTCTTGCCGCGGACGATGCGCTCCTTGAGAAGCGCTCGAAGCTCACCCTCCAGCGCAAACAGCTTGCGGGGCAGCCGGATGGAGGGCTCCAGATAACGGTGGTTGACCGTCTTGATCTCGACGGTGAAAATACGTCCGCCGGCCTCGGAGGTGCCGCGGCCGTAGCCGGTCATGCTTTTCATGTTTTTCCTTTCCCGGGTAAACTCAGATATACTTCAGATGCGTGACATCGATCGCGTTCGGATCGTAGTGCTCGAGCCAGTCCAGAAGCTCCGCGGGCTCGCGGAAGACCTTGTAGATCTCGAGGACGCTGGGGTTCACGAAGCCTTCCTCGCGGTAGCGCTCCATCTGACGGATCAGATCGTCATAGATGCCGCGGGTATTGAGCACCGCGATGGGCTTGTTGTGCCGGCCGAGCTGCTTCAGGGTAAGGACCTCGAAGAACTCCTCCAGGGTGCCGATGCCGCCGGGGGTCATCACGAAGGCGTCGGAAAGCTCCTCCATCTTCTGCTTGCGCTCCCGCATGGTCTCGGTCCAGATGAAGCGGGTGCAGCCCTCGAAGAGGACGCCCTTTTCCGCGAAAAAAGTGGGGGCGATGCCGATGCTTTCGCCGCCCTCCTCCGCGAGGCCCTTCACCACGGCGCCCATCAGTCCCTCGCAGCCGCCGCCGAACACCATGCCGTGGCCGTGCCGGCCCATCAGACGGCCGAGCTCGCGGCCCGCCTCATAGTATTCCGCGTTCAGATGAGGACTGGAGGCTCCGTAGATGCAGATCTTCATTTATACCAGACTCCTTGTTCATTGATTTCTCAAGTATATAAGGAAATCGGGGAAAAAGCAAGATTTCTGTGGCAAGGACGGCCAAATGATGGTAAAATGGAAAAAAGAAAATCACGGAGAAGCCAATGGAAAAAGAAGTCTGGCGGGGCGGCAACATGCTGAACCCCTTGCCCGCGGTGCTGGTCACCTGCGGAACGTTCGAGAAGCCGGAGGACGCGGCGCGTTGCAACGTCCTGACCGTTGCCTGGACCGGCACGGCCTGCTCCGATCCGCCCATGACCTACGTGTCGGTGCGGCCGGAGCGCTGGTCCCACGCGATGATCCGCGATACGGGCGAATTCGTGATCAATCTGGTCGACCGGAAGCTGGTCCGCGCCTGCGATCTCTGCGGCGTCCTGAGCGGCCGCGACGGCAGCAAATTCGAAAAGGCCGGCATCACGCCGGTGAAGGCCTCGAAGGTCGCGGCGCCCATCCTCGACGAAAGCCCGGTCTCCCTGGAGTGCAAGGTCACCCAGGTCCTGTCCCTGGGCACTCATGACATGTTCCTCGGCGAGGTGGTCGCCGTGGACGTGGCGAAGGAGCTCCTGGACGAAAAGGGCCGCTTTCGCCTGGAGGCCGCCGATCTCATCACTTATCTGCACGGCCAGTATTTCTCGCTGGGCGAGGAGCTGGGCCGCTTCGGTTTTTCCGTCAAGAAAAATTAAGGAGGACAAGCCATGACCTTCGGACAAAGGATCAAGCAGCTCCGTCAGGAACGGGGCCTCTCCCAGGAGGAGCTGGGCAAGCTCGTGGGCGTTTCCTCCCGCGTGCTCGGCTACTACGAGGCGGACGAGCGCTTCCCCCGCAGCCGCGAGACGCTGCTGGCGTTCGCCCAGGCCTTCCAGGTCTCGCTGGATTATCTGCTGGACAATCCGGTGCGCACCGAGGGCAGCGGCTGCCCCAGCCGTTTCTGCTACATGAAATCCATGAGCCCCGAGCAGCGCGCCGCCGTCAACGAGTTCATCGGCTATCTCCGCTACCGCGGCCGCAAGGACGCCGAGGAGCAGGAGGCCCGCGACAACGCCGCCGGCCCCTACGCCGACAGCAAGCTGAGCCCCGACATCATCGCGATGATCGAGGAATGGAAGCCGGCCGACGAGGAAGCCGCGCCGGAGGAGGAGATCGCCGTCGAGGAGGAGGAGATTCCGGCCGAGGCGGAGGAGATTCCTGTCGAGACGGAAGAGATTCCTGTCGAGACGGAGGCGCCGGACGAGGAAGAGATTCCCGCCGAGGACGAGCTTCCGGCCGAAGAGGAAGCCCCCGTCGAGGAAGACGAACTTCCCGCCGACGAAGAGAGCCTCTTCGAGGAGGATGTCACTGCCGAGGAGGATGATTATTCCTTCAGCGCAGACGACGTCCCCGCCAAAGACGATATGTATCCCTTCGGAGAAGTCGAGATTCCCGCCGGGCCCTTCGGGGACGGAGAAATCCCTGCTGAACCCTTCGGCGTCGCCGATCCCGAAGCGGAGTTCGCGCGCGAGGCGGCCGCGGACGAAGCGGCGCCCCTGCCTCAGTCCATGCAGAAATTCTTCGAAAACGATTATTTCGTCGACGATTTCTTCGAAAACAACTGAATACCGCAAAAGCGAAAGCCGGGCAAGTGACCTTAGCGGCCTGGAACAAAATTTGAAAAATGCGGCGGTGCTGATGCGCCGTCGCTTTTTTGAACTTGCGTGCATGCGCACGTTCGGCGCGTTCCTCGTGCCTTTGTCTCGTTTTTTTCGTTCTTTTTGAAAAACGTCTGTCAAATCAGCAGATTTTGTCTGATTTGACAGAACTGAAAATGTGCCGTTTTCGGAATTTCTGTCAAATCCTTTTCTTTTTCCGGTTTTGACAGACATTTGATGCATCAAATTGAGCAAATGTGCCACGGGGACAGAACATGGCTTGCCTGGGACGCATCTCGGACCATCGAGACGCACCAAATTGCTGTCAATTTTTTCGTTTTCCCCCGATTTGACAGAACTCCCGGGAAAGTGACTTTTTGCTTTCTGTCAAATGCCCGTTTTTCGGCCGATTTGACAGACGTTTTTCAAATAATGCGCAAAAAATGAGACGAAGGCCGCCGGCACCGCGGCGGCCGGCCGCTTCCCCGGAAATCCGCGCCAAATCCACGCCGGCTCCGAAATACCGCAAACGGAAAAAGCGCTTCCCGAAAGGGAGGCGCTTTTCCGAAAAGAAAGGAGATATGGAGGATTGCCCTCAGGTCCGGAGGAAATGGACGTAAACAACCGGACACCGGGCGGAAGGGTTCGGAATCAGGCGGCCATACGGTCGAGGCGGCTTCCGGCCAGCCGGTCGAGCCGGCGGGAGAACGCGCTGTCGGAGGGCTCGACCACGCGGCGGGTGCGGCCGTTCTCGTAACGGATCTCGTAGACGTTGTCGCAGGGGCGGCTCTCCTCACCGGAAACGCGGTGGTGGATGCGGCCGACCCGGACGATCTTCTCGTAGCCGAGAAGCAGGAGGTTCCGGCGGATGCCGCGGATCACGAGGTTCCAGCTGATGACGTAGACGATGACCGCGATGACCAGAGTGTAGACGAAAAGCATGTTCATATTGGCAGGGCTCCTTGATCGGTGAAGTTTGTTTTTCCTTTTTGTGATTATACAATAACAAAAGAGAAGTCCCATATCAGGGACTTCTCCTCGTTTATTTCACCGATTCGGCTCAATAATCGCCGTAACTGCCGTAGCTGTCGCCTCCGTAGGAAGCGTAGGAATAGCTGCCGGCAAAGCTCTGCTCTTCCAGGTAATCTTTGGGAATCAGGAAACTGAAGTAGGTGGCGTTCTCCGCCGCTTCCTCGCTGGCTGCCTGTTCGCTCTCCTCGAGCTCCTCCAGGAAAGCCTCATCGCTGCGGGCCGCGCCGTGCTCCGCGCTTGCGCTGCCGAGTTTGGCCGCCTCGCCGAAATAGCGGTTGTAATCCAGGCCCATCCGTTTCAGTTTATTCCGAAGCTGGTCGTAGCTGAGGCTCTCCAGCCGCAGATTCACAGTATCCGTTCCGCGATTCGCAAGATCCGAGTAGGCTTCATCATAATCGAACCCAAAAACGCTCATTGCATTACCTCCTTATGAACGTCCGCCCCGCTGCGCGAAGCCCGTCCGCGCGGCGCAGGCTTTGATAAACGTCCCGGAAAGCGGGTCTCTCCGGGACCGCAGACAGGCACGCCCGTCCGCCGGCCTCTCCGTCTCCGAGGCAGCCCCGCGGCTCCTTTCCGGCCCGGGCCCCTTTCCTCTTCGACAGTTACCATTCTAACACGGTTCTGTATACGCTTAAAGGTACGCCGCGGAAAGTTAAGGTACCTTATTTCTCCGTTTTCGGAGCATTGTCCTTTTTAATCTGCTGTGGTAGAATAAAAGCCGGAGCCGCGGCATCCGCGCCCGGCCCCGCATCACTTTTCTCACGAGGTTTTCCATGCCCTTCGACGGAATTTTCACCTACGCCGTCTGCCGCGAGCTCAGCGCCGCGCTGGTCGGCGGCCGGGTGGACAAGGTCTACCAGCCGGAGCCCGAGGAACTGGTCCTCACGTTCCGGAAAGACGGGAGCAGCAAAAGGCTCCTACTTTCGGCATGCCCGGATTCCGCGAGACTGCAGCTGAGCTTCTCCAAGCCGGAGACGCCGCTCCAGCCGCCCGCGTTCTGCATGCTGATCCGGAAGCACTTCGAGGACGCGAAGCTTCTCGGCGTGACCCAGCTCGGCTTCGACCGCATCGTCCGTCTCGATTTCGAGAAGATGAACGAGATCGGCGACCTGACCCGCCGCTCCCTGGTGCTCGAAATGATGGGCAAGCATTCGAACCTGATCCTGGTCCGCGAGGACGGCCGGGTGCTCGACGCGGTGCGCCACGTCAATCCCCTGATGAGCTCGGTCCGCACGATGCAGCCGGGCGTCATCTACGAGCTGCCCTCCCACAACCACAAGGCCGACCCGCTCACGGTCGGGACCGGGGAGGATTTCGCGCGGATCCTCTGCGTGGAGACAGGGCCGCTGGGGAGGGCGCTCTACGCGGCCTTCAACGGCTTCTGCCCCCAGTCCTCCCGCGAGGTACTCTGCCGTGCCGGGATCGACGAGCGCCGCGAGGTCTCGGAGCTTAGCCGCGCCGAGCTCGACAGCCTCTACGCCGCCTTCCGCTCCTTCCTGCGGGAGCTCACGGAGGAGCCGCCCCGCTTCACCCTCTACAAGGAGGATGGGAAGATCACGGACTACTCCGTCTTTCCCTACGCGAGCATGACCGGCGCGGAAACGGTCGCCTACCCGGACGCCGGCACCCTCCTCGACGCCTATTTCGCGGGACGCACCCGCATCACGAAGCTGCAGCAGAAGGCCGGCGACCTGAGCCGCCTGCTCGGCACGAACCTGGACCGCGCCCGCCGCAAGAAAGCGCTGCAGGAGGAGCAGCTGCTCGACTCCCTCGACCGCGAGGACGAGAAGAAGCTGGGCGACCTGATCACCTCCAACCTCTACCTGCTGAAGGAGGGGATGGGCCGGGTCACCGTGACCGACTACTACGCCGATCCGCCCGCGGAGGTCGAGATTACCCTGGACCGCCGCCTCAGCCCCTCGGAGAACGCGCAGCGCCACTACGACCGGTACAACAAGAAGAAACGGACCGAGGAGGCCGTGAGCGTCCAGCTCAAGGAGACCGAGGCCGAGATCGAATACCTGGAGAGCCTGCTCCACGCCCTGACCCTCGCCGAGTGCGAGGCAGACCTGGAGAACGTGCGGCTCGAGCTCGCCGAGGCCGGCTACCTGAAGAGCCCGGGCAAAAAGAAGAAGAACCTCCAGGCCTCCCGCCCCCTGTCCTTCCGGACCTCCGAGGGCATCGAGGTGCTGGTGGGCAAGAACAATCTGCAGAACGACCTGCTCACCTTCAAGCTGTCCGACCCGCTGGACCTTTGGTTCCACGTGAAGGACGCCCCCGGCTCGCACTGCGTGCTGAGGGTCGCCGGACTCGAAAAAGGCCTCGGCTATACCGAGGCCAGCATCGCCGAAGCCGCGCGGCTCTGCGCCGCCCACTCGAGTCTCGCCTCGGCCGGCGGCGGCAAATGCGCCGTCGATTACACGCTTCGCCGCTACGTAAAAAAGCCCGCCGGATCCCGGCCGGGCTTCGTAACCTACACACATCAGTCCACGGCCATCGCGGAAGCGGCGGCCGCCTCCGATACCGCGGCCGGCTCCGCCGAAAGATAAGCCAGCGCGGCCCGGATGCCGTCCATCGCGGCCGACATGATCCCGCCTGCATAGCCTGCGCCTTCGCCCACGGGGTAGAGCCCCCGGAGCGCGGACTGCAGGCTTTTTTCGTCGCGGAGGATCCGCACGGGCGAGGAGCTGCGCGATTCGACGCCGGTCAGCACCGCGTCCGGCTGATCGTAGCCGGCGAGCGTCTGCCCGAACAGAACGAGGCCCTCCGCGAGCGGATCGCCGACGAAGGAGGGAAGCAGCGTCCGCAGGTCGGCCGGCACGACGCCGGGCCGGTAGGACGGCTCGACCGCGCCGAATCCCTCGCTCGGGCGGGACCGGAGATAGTCCTCCAGCCGCTGCGCCGGGGCCTTGCCGCTCCGGCCGCCCAGCTCGAACGCGCCGCGCTCCAGCTTCCGCTGGAACGCCACGCCGGAGAGGACGTCGCCCTCGCCGCTCCCGTAGGGCGCGAAATCCTCGGGCGTCACCGTGACCAGCACGGCGCTGTTGCAGTTTCTGCCCTCGCGGGCGTAGTTGCTCATGCCGTTCGTCACCACGCCGCCCTCCTCGGACGCCGCGGCGATCACGTGGCCGCCGGGACACATACAGA
>JAZUHB010000009.1:0-3342 GCA_045641505.1 Bianqueaceae bacterium
TGAAGGAGGCCGTCTCCATCCCCGTGATCGGCAACGGCGACGTCACGAGCGCGGAGGAGGCCGCCCGGATGCTCCGGGAGACAGGCTGCGACGCCGTGATGGTAGGCCGGGCCGCCCGCGGCAACCCCTGGCTGTTCGGCGAGATAAACTCCTATCTCGAAACCGGCGTCCTGCCGCCCCGTCCGACGGAGGCCGAGATCCTGGACACCGCCCTCTGGCACGCCCGCACCCTCTGCGAGCGGAAGGGCGAGGCCCGCGCGATCCTCGAGATGCGCAGCCACATCGGCTTCTACGTGAAGGGGATGCGGGGCGCGACGGCGCTCAAGCGGGCGTTCGTGAGTCTCACGAGCTACGCCGAGCTGGAGGCGCTTTTATTGACAATCAGGTCCGGACAGGAGTATAATAACTCATGATACCTATAGACCAGACACATTCACATAGCACGAAAAAAGAGGTAGTAAAAATGGCACAGGAATTCATTTTGTCCCCCGAGAAAAAGGCCGAGATGGAGCAGGAGCTGGCATGGCGTGAAGGCGCGCTGCGTCAGGAAATCATCCAGAAAATCAAGGAAGCCCGCGCACAGGGCGATCTGTCCGAGAACGCCGAGTACTCCGCCGCCCGCGAAGAGCAGGGCCACAACGAGGGTCGTATCAAGGAACTGAAGTACATTCTGGAGCATTGCTCCGTCGTCGAGAAGGACGAGAGCCAGGCCGGCACCGTCACCATCGGCTGCACCGTGCGTCTTTCCGTGAAGTATTCCGACGAGGATGAAGCGGAGGAGACCGAGTACAAAATCGTGGGCGTCACCGAGGCCGATCCCCGGGAGAGACGCATCTCCAACGAGTCCCCCGTGGGCAAGGCGCTCCTCGGCAAAAAGGCCGGCGACGTGGCCCTGGTCGAGACCGAATATGGCACCGACGAGTACACCGTGCTGGAAGTAAAATAACGAAGCAAAGAGGCAATATGGAAAACGAGAATCAGAACGTCCGGGACACCGCGGCCGAAGCGCAGGAGCAGAGCGAGCTCCTTCGTCTGAAGAAGGAAAAGCTCCTCGCCATGCAGGCCGAGGGCAAGGACCCCTTTACCATCCGCAAGTATGATGTGACTCACCACAGCACCGATATCAAGAACAATTTCGCTGAGATGGAGGGCAAGACCGTTTCCGTCGCGGGCCGCATGATGAGCAAGCGCGTGATGGGCAAGGCCTCCTTCGTGAACGTCCAGGATCTGCCCGGCAACATCCAGGTCTACGTGGCCCGGGACGCGATCGGCGAGGAAGCCTACGCAGACTTCAAGCGCCTGGCGGACGTCGGCGATATCGTCGGCGTAAAGGGCGAGGTCTTCCAGACCAAGACCGGCGAGATCTCCATCCATGCCGCCGAGTTCACGATGCTCTCCAAGAGCATCCAGATCCTGCCCGAGAAATATCACGGCATCACCAATACGGACCTCCGCTACCGTCAGCGCTACACTGACCTGATCATGAACCCCGAGGTGAAGGAGACCTTCATCAAGCGCAGCCGCATCATCAGCGCCATCCGCCGCTATCTGGACACGCAGGGCTTCATGGAGGTCGAGACCCCCATGCTGGTGCACAACGCCGGCGGCGCCGCGGCCCGTCCCTTCGAGACCCACTATAACGCGCTGGATGAGGACGTCCGCCTCCGCATTTCGCTGGAGCTCTACCTCAAGCGTCTGATCGTCGGCGGCCTCGAGCGCGTCTACGAGATCGGCCGCGTCTTCCGCAACGAAGGCGTCGACACCCGCCATAATCCCGAGTTCACCCTCATGGAGCTCTACCAGGCCTACACCGATTACCACGGCATGATGGACCTGACCGAGAGCATGTTCCGCTATCTCGCGCAGGAGGTCTGCGGCACCACCGAGATCACCTACGGTGAGAACAAGATCGACCTGGGCAAGCCCTTCCGCCGCCTCACCATGGTCGACGCCGTCAAGGAATACGCCGGCATCGACTGGGAGCAGGTGCCCGATACCGCCGCCGCCAAGGCGCTGGCGAAGGAAAAGGGCATCGCGTTCGAGGAGCGCCACCAGAAGGGCGACATCCTGAACCTCTTCTTCGAGGAGTTCTGCGAGGACAAGCTGATCCAGCCCACCTTCATCATGGACCATCCCGTCGAGGTCAGCCCCCTGACCAAGCGCAAGCCCGAGAAGCCCGATTACGTCGAGCGCTTCGAGCTCTACATCAACACCTGGGAGATGTGCAACGCCTACAGCGAGCTGAATGACCCCATCGACCAGCGCGAGCGCTTCAAGGCGCAGGACGCCGCGGCCGCGGCCGGCGACGCCGAGGCCAACCATACCGACGAGGACTTCCTGAACGCCCTGGAGATCGGCATGCCCCCCACCGGCGGCATCGGCTACGGCATCGACCGTCTGGTCATGCTCCTGACCGACAGCCCCGCCATCCGCGACGTGCTGCTGTTCCCGACAATGAAGAACATCAAGACGGGAAGCGAGGCTCAGGAGGAAGCTAAGAAGGCTCCTGAAGCAGCCCCTGCAGCACCTATTGTAGAGGAAAAAATCGACTTTTCAAATGTGCAAATCGAGCCTCTGTTCGAAGATTTCGTTGATTTCGAGACCTTCAGCAAGTCCGATTTCCGTGCCGTAAAGGTCCTGGAGTGCGAAGCAGTTCCTAAGTCCAAGAAGCTCTTAAAGTTCACTCTGGATGACGGAACAGGCGTAAATAGAACGATTTTAAGCGGTATTCACGCATTCTACGAGCCGGAAGAGCTGGTTGGCAAGACACTGATCGCTATCACCAACCTGCCTCCGAGACCGATGATGGGCATCGACTCCTGCGGTATGCTTCTCTCCGCAATCAACAAGCGCGGAGAGGAAGAAGAGCTTAACCTGTTGATGGTAGATCCTCATATTCCGGCAGGCGCGAAACTGTATTAAAAAGACTCAAAATTTTGCCTCATACACCAATTCGTACACCAATTTACACCAGGCGTACACCACAGGGGCAAAAACAAATGTTCGATTGAAAAAACGGCCCTGCAGATTGATTTCTGTGGGGTTGTTTTGCAATAACGAATTCTAATTTGTTATTGTTCATAAGTCTGACAAAGTGTTGCATAAAAAGGGAGACATAGTAGTGATATATTCTTTTGAAGGACAACTGATTTCTGAAGGAAACAGAAGTTTTATTGAAATTCCTTTCAATGTATGGGAAGGAGCAGGACTAAAAGGCAATCTACCTGCAAGAGTAAAAGTAAATGACTGTGTATTTGAATGCAAGCTAGTTCCAAAAGGGAAGGGTCACTATTATATTCCAATTAATAAATCGTTTGTTGGAACACTTGGAGGACTATTGGA
>JAZUHB010000010.1:0-29823 GCA_045641505.1 Bianqueaceae bacterium
AAGACCGTGCCCATGCTCACGCGGGCCGCGCGGCGGTACAGGGGATCGCTGCAGCCGGGTGTGAGGAGCAGCGCGTCCATCCCGAGAGCCGCGGCCGAACGGAAGATCGCGCCCACGTTGGTCGGGTTCATGACGTCCTCCAGCACGCAGATGCGCTTCGCGCCGCGAAGCACCTCGGAAAGCGAGGGAAGCGGGCGGCGCCGCATCGCGCAGAGCACGCCCCTCGTCAGCTGAAAGCCGGTCAGCTCCGTCAGCACCGCGGTATCCGAAACGAAGACCGGGACGCCGGGGCAGCAGGCAATCACGCCGGCCGCCGCGCCGAACGCGTGGGAGCGCTCCATCAGCAGAGAGACCGGTTCGTAGCCCGCGTCCAGCGCCCGTTCGATCACGTTCGGGCTCTCCGCGATGAACAGTCCCTCCTTCACCGGCTCGTAGACAGTGCGGAGCTGCGCCTCGGTGAGACGCGCGAACACGTCGAGCCGCGCGTCGCCGAAATCGGTGATTTCGATCAGTTCCATTATTTGCTCTTACCCGCGAGAAGTCCCAGCAGCTGCTCGAGCGCGTCGCCGCCGCCGTTCAGGTTGATGCTGCCCACGTTCTCGCAGATCTTCTGGACGTACTCCAGCTCCTTCAGGCGGTAGAGGGTCTGGTTCTCCTCCATCAGGCGGGCGGTGTTCAGGAGCGAGCGGGTGGAGGCCACCTCCTCGCGGCGGGTGATCACGTTGGCCTGCGCCTGCTTCTCCGCGACGAGCACCGTGTTCATGATGTCCGCGATCTCGCCGGGCAGGATCACGTCCTTCACGCCGGCCTCGAGAATCTCGACGCAGAGCTCCTTCTCCTTACTCTTCAGGACCCCCGTCACGTACTCGCCCATCTGGTCCTTGCCGGCGAGCACCTCGTCCAGACGGTAGCGGCCTACGTAATCGCGAAGAGCAAGCTGCGCCGCGACGTGGAGCTGCTCCTTCTGATCGGCGATCTCGGTGGCAGCCCGGAGGAAGTCGGTGACCTTGTAGCTCAGCACGAAATTGATGCGGAGCGCGACCTTGTCGGCGGTCATGATCTCCTGGCCGCTGACGTTCATCTGCTGCCGGCGGGTATCGAAGATCCCGCACTCGACCGTGACGGGCCCGCGCCAGAAAAAGTAGCTGCCGGGGCCGAGCTCGCGCTCGAAGCGCTTGTCGAAGAAGAGAAGCCCCTTCTGGTAGTCCTCGATATCGATCTGCTGGAACAGACGGGGCGAAAGCTTCGGAAAGATGTGGCGCGGGATCTCCGGCGCTACTTCGGGGCAGGCGGTATCGACGACCGTGAACTCATGCTTCTGCCCCTGATTCCAGAAGGCGTGGCGGCCGGCGGTCAGGGCATCTTTGAACAGTCCGTTCACGAAATGGAGCGCGAGATGCGCGTCCTCCACCGAAATCTCGGTGACCGCGGACGCGATTTCCGGGCACTCGAGCAGCCGGTCGAGGGGCGCAAGGCCGGAGCAAAGCTCCTTGTCGAGCGGGCAAAGTTCAGCCGCGGAGCCTCCGCAAAGGATGTAGCGGCCGGGGCCGAGCAGTTTCACGAAGCGGCCGTTCCGGAACAGGAGCGCGCGTTCATTTTCAGCAACGACGGTCTTTTTCATATCGGTATACCTCCTGAAGGAAAGTGATTTTGCGGCTCTTCGGACTGCCTGCGGGGGCGGGACGGCGCGGATCTTGAGGGCGCGGATCGGAGGGCGGACCCGAGAAGCGGGCTGGCGGCTCTTCTCCGCGGACGGTATCCGGCCCGCGGCAAGGTCAGGCTTCCGCTGCGCCGGCTTCCCCCTTCCGGGCTCCGGGAATGCTCCCGAAACCCTCCGGAGGGCCCTGCGCGCGGCAGTCCTTACGAAGCCATCGAATGATGTTTTGATCTTTGCAGATCAACTCCACCAGACACCTCCGCCGCGGCCGACCGCGGGGAAGCGGGCAGGAATCGAACCTGCCTGAGCAAAAGGCCGGCATGCGCTCCCGGGGACGCCCCGGCGCACCGCCGCGGCATGAAAAACCGCAGGCCACGGACCTGGTTACTCTTTTCCCATTTTAGCTAAAAAAACCGCAATTTTCAAGAGAAATTCACGCCCGGCGGCGCACCGCGCTTGACAGCCGCGGGTCACGCGCTACAATGAAATCAAATCCAAACGGGAGGAAGCTTCCTTGATCAGAATCCTTTGCTACGGCGACTCCAACACCTACGGCTTCGACCCCACCCGCCCCGACGCGCGCTATCCGGAGGAAATCCTCTGGACGACGCTCCTCGCGAAACGGCTCGGCGAAGAGTATGAGATCCTGAACTTCGGTCTGAACGGCCGCACCACCGCCTACGACCGGCCCGACAAGGAGGGCAAGAACGGCCTTCTTGGCCTTCGCCCCGCACTCGAGGCCGCCCTCCCCTGCGACTGGCTCGTCATCATGCTGGGCACAAACGACTGCAACAGGAGCCTGGGCCTCTCGCCGCAGGAAATCACCGACGGACTGGAGGTCCTGATCCTCGCCGCGAAGAAGCATCTGCGCGACCTGGGCGCGAAGCTGCCGCATCTTCTCCTCATCGCCCCGGCGCCGATTCTGCCGGAGCTCGCGGGCACTCCCTTCGAGGACGATCTGGACGAGACCTCGGTCGAAAGCTCCCGCGCGCTCGCCCCGCTATACCGGGAACTTGCCGAAAGCTACGGCGCCCTTTTCCTGGACGCCGCCGGCTGCGAGGTGAGCCCGCTCGACTGCGAGCATCTGACCGAGGCCGGTCACAGGGAGCTCGCGGAGCGGATCTGCGTCCTGCTGCGCGAAAACTGATTTCCAAAGAATACACGAAAGCCCGGCATCACGGCCGGACTTTTTTCATATCCGAAATCCCTTCTCTTCCGCTTTACTTTCGCGGGTTAATGTGTTATAGTAAATCATTCCGTTTTTCCAAGATTACACAATCGGGAGGTACGAAACATGCTGAAACTATCGCTCACGAAGCCTGAGCTCCAGGCGATCTGCGATAAAGGCCTCGCCACCGGCGCCGACTTCGTCGAGCTCTTCTTCGAAGACACCGTCGCGGACTCGCTGCAGATGACCGGCGGCAAGGTCACCGAGGCCCGCCGCACGAGCATCCACGGCGTCGCGGTCCGCATCCTCAAGGGCGCCGAGTGCGTAAACGGCTACACCAACGACATTTCCAAGGCGGAGCAGCTCGTCACGGAGCTCGCGGGCGCCTTCAAGGGCGAGCGCTCGAAGCACGCCGCCCCTCTCGAGGAGGTCCAAAAGGACAAGATCACCTCCTACCGGATCGACCCGGTCACCGTCCCGCAGGAGACCCGCATCGCCTACCTGAAGGAGGCCTATGAGGGCGCGGTCGCCGTGAGCCCCGAAATCGTCCAGGTCATGAGCTCGGCCATCGGCAAGCATCAGGATATCCTGGTCGTCAACTCCGACGGCGTCTGCGCGACTGATACCCGCACCAACATCCGCATCCACACGAACTGCGTCGCCAGCGACGGGAAGGAAAAGCAGTCCGGCGGCGCCGACGTCGGCGGCAACACCGGCTACGAGCTGTTCGAGGGCTATGACTTCCGCGCCCACGGCGCCGAGGCCGCCGAAAAGGCCGTCACGATGCTCCACGCCGAATACGTCAAGGGCGGCAAAATGACGGTCGTCATCCACAATGGCTTCGGCGGCGTCATCCTGCACGAGGCCTGCGTCCACTCGCTGGAGGCCACCTCCGTCGCGAAGAACTGCTCCGTCTTCTGCGGCAAGCTCGGCCAGAAGATTGCGAGCGACATCGTCACCGCGGTCGACGACGGCACCCTCCCGAACTACTGGGGCTCCACCAACGTCGACGACGAGGGCCACAAGACCCAGCGGAACGTCCTGATCGAGAACGGCGTCCTGAAAAGCTACCTGGTCGACCTTAGGAACGCGCCGAAGATGGGCCACCCGACCACCGGCAGCGGCCGCCGTCAGTCCTACAAGTACCTGCCCACGAGCCGCATGACCAACACCTTCTTCGAGAACGGCACCAGCACCTTCGAGGAGATCATTGCCGCCACTGAATACGGTCTCTTCGCCAAGTCGATGGGCGGCGGCAGCGTCCAGCCCGCGACCGGCGAGTTCAACTTCGCCGTGAACGAGGGCTACATGATCGAGCACGGCAAGATCACCCGGCCTGTCAAGGGCGCGACCCTGGTCGGCAGCGGCGCCGAGATCCTGATGAACATCGACATGATCGCGGACAACCTCTCGACGGCCCACGGCATGTGCGGCTCGATGAGCGGCTCCATCCCCACCGACGTGGGCGAGCCGACCATCCGCGTGCAGAACATCACGGTAGGAGGCAGAAACTGATGAACAGTGAAAAACTCTTTGCCCTGGCGAAAGCCAAAGGCCTGGATGACCTCCAGATCGTAGCGGATATCGCCGAAGCGCTGAACCTCGTCTACTACGAGGGCACCGTCGAGCGGAATGAAACGAGCTCCGTCAGCGATCTCACCGTGAGCGCGGTGCTTCGGGGACAGAAGGCTGTCTTCGCCATCGAGGACCTGACGATGCCCGAGGAGGAAGTGATCGACGCCCTCTACGACATCGCATGCCATCTGGAGGCCGAGCCCACCGAAATCTTCGCGGGCAGCCCCTCCTACCCTGCCGTCACCTGCGAGCTTTCCGATTTCCACCGGATCCCGCTCCGCGCGAAGATCGACCTGCTGGCCGACATCGAGCGGAAGATTCGCGCCCGCGAGTCCCGCGTGGTCCAGATCCCCGAGATCGAATACGAGGAAGCCGTAAGCTCCCGCCGTATCGAGAACTCCAAGGGCCTCGCGATCGAAAAGCGCAGCGAGACCGTCGCGGTCGCCTTCGAGCTGGTCGCCTCCGACGGCAAGGACTCCAAGATCGGCTTCAAGTATGAGGTGAAGAAAAACCTCGCCGAAATCGACGTGGACAAGATGATCGACGCGGCCATCGAGGAAGCGGTCGGGATGTTCGGCGCCTCCCCCATCGAGAGCGGCAATTATCCGGTTGTCGTCGAGAACGAGGCAATGATCTCCCTGCTCCGCAGCTTCTCCGGGATGTTCTCCGGCGAGGCGCATCTCAAGAAGATCTCCCCGATCCAGGGGAAGCTGGGCGAGAAAGTGTTTTCCGACAAGATCAGCTTCATCGACGCCCCGCTCCTTCCGGACGCCGTAAAGCGCGAGCCCTTCGACGACGAGGGCGTCGCCTGCTACGACAAGACCGTCGTGGACAAGGGCGTTTTCAAGACCATGCTGCACAATCTGAAGACCGCGAAGGCCTTCGGCACCGAATCCACCGGCAACGCCTTCCGCGGCGGCGCCTCGCCCGCGAACGGCTACATCGTGCCCGGCACTGCTTCGAAGGACGAGCTGATCGCCTCGATGAAAAAGGGCCTGCTCCTCACCGGCTTCGACGGCCTGCACGCGGGTCTCAACGCGATTTCGGGCGACCTGAGCCTGAAGACCTACGGCTACCTGGTCGAGAGCGGAAAGATCACGCGGCCCGTTACCCTGATCATCCTCTCCGGGAACTTCCTCACGATGATGAACGGAGTGGCCGAGGTCGGCAGCGACCTGGTCTTCAAGGGCGGTCTGGGCTGCCCCAGCATCAAGTTCGAAGAGGTGTCCATTTCGGGCTGAACGAAGATTCCGTATTCCGAGAAGAGCGCGTATTTCTTGACATTATCTGCAAAATATTGATACCGGGAACAGCAAAATGCCGTTCCCGGTATCTCTTTGGGAAATAGAAATGATTTGCGAAATAGAAAGGCACATACGAGAAAATCCACTCGATTCACTTACCATTCGAAAAAAGGAAACTCAGCTTTCAGAAAACCCCGGAAGTCCTCATAAGGCTTAACGGCCTCTTCAGACAATAAATTATGATATCCAAAGAAACCTATCGTTCCTGTTTCCTTTGAATAGAACATCATCCAAAACCACGATGGATAATCAGAAGGACTCATGGTAGGATCTCGCGCATTGATATTCTGCAGCAAAAAAGTATAGTCATCGACCGAAAACGTGTAATCGTTCAAAAACGTCATATTATCGAGAACGTATTCGAAAGCTTTAGCATACTCCTCTTCATCATATCTGAAATAAATAAATGATTTTTCGTACGACAACATCTTGCTGTAGTAATAGTAATCAGACTCCGTCGATGAAAACAAGGTAATATAGTTCTCCGACGGCATTAAGAAATAATCTACCTCAAAATCATTCTTAATTGAGTGGAAATTTTCCACTCCATCTGTGCTCCTTTCCACATGAAACAGAGTACAAGAGGAAGAAATAACACATACAATCAGCAAATACAGTATGAGGAAAAATCCCTGTTCTTTTTTCAATATCCAAGCCCTCCAAATATTGCAGTACCAAAATCCACAACAAAACGACCGTCCCATTGCTTTGTATCGACTTCTGCTGTTTTGCATCTCTCAGCAATATTTGAAACAACCGGGATCTTTTTTTTGTATGCCCATCCGGTTGCAATCCACCCATACATGTGAAGTGAATATTCATTATTATATCGCCAAGCATTCTGCCTGGGTGTCAACTGGTTTATTTATAATACATTACATTTGCTTTGTCAAGACGTCGAAGAAAACTTTTCATCTTTTCTCAATCTCGAAATCCTCGCTGACGACCCTGAGCTCCCCTTCAGCGAAGCCGACCGGCTCGACGGCGATCTCGTCGACCGCGGGATCGTGGTTGTCTACCCGCAGGAGCCAGCCCTCCTCCTCTTTCGTGAGGCGGAAGCGCACCGAGCCCTTGTCGTCGTAGAGAATGTAGCGGCCCTCGCCGCGGTAGACGCGGACGGTGAGCCGGGTGAAATCCAGCCGGTTGCCGCAGTCCGGCGGCAGGAGCGGGACGACGGAGCCGGCCTTCACGAACACGGGCAGGCTGTCGAAAGGCGATTTGAGCGCGAAAACGCCGCCCGTGTATTTTTTCCCGTCGAAGAACCCAAAGTACTCTCCACGGGGCAAATAAAGCGTCTGGCGGCCACTCCTGCGCGTCACCGGGCACACGATCATCTGCTCGCCGAAATAATACTCGTTCCGGAAGCGCTTTTCGCGCGCTTTTGCGTCGCTGTCGAAATAGTACAGCGGCGCGCAGAGGGGAAGCCCCTCCAGGTGCGTGCGGACGCTGAAGCTGAACAGGTACGGGATCAGCCGGTGCCGCAGCCGGAGGATTTCCTCCGCGGCCTTTTCGGCCTTCGGATAATTCCAGGGCTCCTTCGAGATGTCGTGCTGCGTCGAATGGAGCCGCATCACCGGCGAGAAGCAGCCGAGCTGGAGCCAGCGCAGGTACAGCAGCGGATCGTGCCGCAGGTTGAACATGTGACCGCCGATGTCGTGGCTCCACCAGGTATAGCCCGCGTTCGCCGCCTGGGAGGTGAAATACGGCTGGAAGCGAAGCGAGCGCCAGCTGACGACCGTATCGCCCGAGAAACCGAGCGGATAGCGGTGGGAGCCCAGGCCGGCGTAGCGCGAAAGGATCAGCCCGCGCCGCCCGTTCCGGCAGGAATCGAGATAGTGATAGTGGTTCAGGAGCCACAGCGGATCGAGGTCCCCGCTCCGGCCCTTCGTCCCCTGCTGCCAGTCGATCCACCAGAAGTCGACGCCCTCCTCCTCGTAGGGACGGTGCACCAGCTCGAAGTACGCCTTCCGGAAGGCCGGGTCGGTCAGGTCGAACCCGGCGGGCTCGCGGCTCGCCGGATCGATTCCGAGCGCCCCCGCGACCTCCGGGTACTGCTTCTCGAAATAACGGATGCCGTCCGCGGGATGGAGGTTCAGCGCGGTGCGGAGCCCCAGGTCCTTCAGGCTGTCCAGAAAGCCCCGGTAATCGGGAAAGAGCTTCTCGTTCCAGGTATAGCCGGTCCAGCCGCGCGACCAGATGCCGTGCTTCGGGACATCGTCCGGAACGTCGTCGACCGGGTGCCAGTCCATGTCGATCACCGCGACGGTAAACGGGATGTTCTCACGCTCGAAGCGGTCCATCAGCGCCAGATACTCATCCTGGGTGTAGGCGTGATAGCGGCTCCACCAGTTGCCGAACACGAACTTCGGCAGAAGCGGCACCGGGCCGGTCAGCGAGAAATACTCGCGGAGTCCGCCCGCGTAGTCGTCGCCGAACGCGAAATAGTAGTCGTCACGGAGCCCCGGGCGCCGCGGCTCGATCTCGCCGTCCTCGCGGATCAATGCGCTTCCGCCGTCCCGCACCAGCGCGATTCCGTTCGACGAGAAAATGCCCGTGCCGAAGGATTTGCGGAACAGCGTGTCGCGCCGCTCGCGCCGCTTCCAGGACCGGAGCCGGCCGTTGGTGTTGTCCAGGGTGCGGGCGGTGCCGCCGAGGTTCGTGCGCGCCGAGGGATAGAAATACTCCCCGTCCCGCACCAGGCAGACCTCGCCGCTCTCCTTGTCGAACAGAAACTCCGCCGCGGCCGTGCGGATCGTAAGCTCCCCGTCGTTTTCCTCGAGCGTGAACGAGGGCGCACCGAAGCCGCGCTCCAGCGCGAACTGCGTCGGAGCGTCGGTGAAGAGATCTTCCCGGTCGAATTCCACGCGAAGGATCCGGTCCGTGATGACGGTGAGCCGGTAGTCCTCCCAGCGGAGCTCGTTCGTGTGGGGAATGCGGATGAATTTCATGGTGTGCCCCCGGAAATCGTGATATGCGGCTTTTATTATCTCACTTCTGTCCCTTTTGCACAAGGACAAAAAAAGCGGTGCCGCGGCGTGCCACGCGCTTGCGCTCACGCGCACCTTCGCGCATTTCCCTCGCCTTCGTCTCATTTTTTCCGTTCTTTTTTGAAAACGTCTGTCAATTCGTCGGATTATGCTGGATTTGACAGAAATGAAATCGTTCGTTTTCTGGAGTTTCTGTCAAATAAACTGTTTTTATCGTTTTCGACAGACATTTGATGCATCAAATCGAGCCGATGTGCGGAGGGGACGGAACTCAGCTTGCCGGTGACGCGTCCAAAGCATTCGAGACAGGTAAAATGTCTGTCAAATTCATCGTTTGAGTCTAATTTGACAGAAGTCTTGGAAAAGGCACTTTTTGTTTTATGGCAAATATCTGTTTACCGGCGGAGTTGCCATGCAATTGAAAAATAGAGTCCCAAAAATGAGACGAAGCCGCGGGCTCCGCGGCGGCCGGCCGCCTTCCCGCAAGCCCGAGCCTCTTCAGAAGCCGCGGCCACCGAAATGCAGCGACACAAAAAAAACCGCCGAAAAGGAAAACTTAACCTTTTCGGCGGGTTTTGCTCATGACTCAGTTAAATACACCCCGGCCGCGCTCGCGTTCCGCCGCGGGGCTCACCGGTATACCCGGAACCCGTTCCCCTGGATCTGGGTGGATTCGGAATAGACGATGAACGCGCCGGGATCGATCTCGAGGATCTTCTTCTGGAACAGCGGGACCTCGTTGCTCTTCATCACGCAGAACATCATCTTCTTCGGCTCGTTCGAGTAGGCGCCGACCGCGTCGACCAGCGTTACGCCGCGCGGCGAGGTCGAAACGAGGTAATGGGCGATCTCGTCGCCCTTTTCCGTGATGACGAACACCATCTTCGAAACGTTCAGCTTGCCGATGAAGTAGTCGATCGTGAAGGTGGAGATGAACAGCGAAATGATGCCGAACAGCACCAGCTCCACGTTCCTGAACACGAGGAGCGAGCTCAGGATGACGGCGCCGTCGCAGATCCGGAGGAGGCTTCCCACGGACGAATGAGGAAAGGCCACCTGGAACAGACGTCCGAGGATGTCGGTCCCGCCGGTGGAATAGCCCATCGCCAGGGTCACGCCGACGCCGAAGCCGTAGAGCACGCCGCCGAAGACGGTCGCCAGGAAGGTGTTGTCGGACAGGGCCGGCAGGTAGGAAAAGAGTTCCGCCGCGATCGTAAACGTCGCCGTGCCGACCAGCGTCCGCCAGACGAAATCCTTCCCGAGCACGAACCAGCTGAGCAAAAGCAGCACCAGGTTGGCGACGCCGAGCGTCACGCCGAGCGGAACGCCCAGGGTCTGGAACAGGATCGTCGAAACGCCGGAGACGCCGCCGCAGACGATCTTGTTGGGGGTCAGCAGGGTGCTGACGGCAAAGCCGGTCAGGGTGCTGCCCGAAACAGCGAAGATGAGTTCTTTCCAGCGCTTCATATTACAGCCTTCTCATGAATTCTTCGATGAAATATGACTGATATTCGTGGGCCCGGAGATTGGGATGGTCATTCTCCTTCGTCACATAGAAAACGGATTTGCGGAGCTCCTGCGCCTTCTCGCAGCAGCCCAGGGACTCCTCGCGGTTGATGATCAGCGGGACCGAAGGGTCGCCGGTCATATCCAGATACGGAACGCCCCAGCGCTTCGCCGCGGTCCGCGTGGCCTCCCGCCATTCGGGCGCCGCGTCGTTCGTGACGATGATGCCGAGCTTCATGTACGGGCGGTTCGTGAGGATCCACTCCAGCACGATGTTCCAGGCGCCGTAGTAGGTCTCCGGCGTCACGTCGTCAGGCTCGCCCAAAAGCGTGTGGGCGCTGTCGTTGATGCCAAACCAGATCGTGCAGTAATCGGTGTCCTCGGGAATCTGAAGATAGCGGTCCAGGATGAAGGGACGGAGATGGTCCCGGGCGACGCCGGGCAGACCGGCGACGTAGTCCTTGTCCAGCGCGATGGTGGAGCCGCGGCGCGCCTCGTTGATGACGGTCATGTGATTGCGCCGTCCGATCCACCAGGGGTAGGTCTTGTACATGTTCCACTCTTTGTCGAAAATCACCGGGCTCTCCTCTTTCGTGAGGCCGCTTTCATCGGTGAAGCCGGAGAAATCTCCCTGCGTGAAGCTGTCGCCGCAGGCGTAGTATTTCTTTCCGAACAAAGGGTTCGCTTTCTCCAGCGCGTCGACCCGTTCCCGGAGCGCGCCGAGTTCCTGCCGCAGCGCTTCGTTCTCGGCGAGGAGTTTTTTCGCGGAAATCATGGGCTTGCCTCAGGCCTTCGCCTTCAGATCGTCGGCCGCCCGGCGAGTCGCCGCGATCATCTCGTCGATCATCGCGAGGGGATCGGCCGCCTTCATGATGCCGCTCGCCGCGCCGGCCGCCTCGGAGCCGGCCATGATGAAATCGTAGACCTGCTGTCCGTTGGTGATGCCGGCCGCCTGCTCGACCATGATGTTCGGGTCGATCGCCTTGATGGCGTTGGTGACCTCGCGCACGTAATCCATCGAGCTGACACCGCCGCCCGCGCCGCCGATCAGCTCGCTGGGCTCGGGGTTCAGGATGTCGGGATGCAGCTGCGCCAGCGCCTTCGCCTCGTCGACGGTATCCGCGCAGGCGAATACCAGGAAATCGAGCTCGCGGGCGCGGTCGATGGTCGCCTTGATCTGGGGCACGCTCATCGGCTTCTCGCAGTGATTGACCACGACGCCCTTCGCGCCGGCGGCCTTCAGGCCCTCGGGCAGGATGTCGGCCATGCCGCGGCCGGGACGAAGCGTGTCCATGTAGGGAGCCAGCACGATCAGGTGCTTCGTGTTCTCGCAGACGCGGCGGATCTCGGTAGCGGGGCAGATGAAGAGCACGTCGATGTCGTACTTCTCCGCCGCTTTATCGGCAGCCTGCGCGTATTCCAGCACGGTGTCGCCGTAGATGTAGTTCTTGGTGCCGATCTCGAAATAAGGCGTTCTGATTTGCTGTTTCATGACTTTACCTTCTCATTCTTCGAAAAGCTCCGCGCTGATCCGGGCGGTTCTCGTTTCACCCGGGCCGAGCACGAGCGTTTCGTGGTTTTTGCTTGCCTTCTGATAATCCGCCGGGACCGTGGACCAGGGCTCCACGCCGAGGGTGTAGGCTCTCCCGTACCAGGGATAGCCGTCCATCCCGCAATACATGCCCCAGATCCAGAGGTACGGGAAGGTCTCGCCGTCCCATTCCATCCGGATGCCGAGCCCCTTGCCGCGGTTCACGAGCTCATAGCGCGGCTCGTCCAGCTCGCTGATGTAATACTCCATGTAGAGCTTTTCGTCCGCGGCATGGGCGGGCCTGAGATCGATCTCGGCCCCTCCTCTTCCGGTCACGAACGGCCAGCGGCCGGTGACGGCGCGGTCGAACGGACTTTCGGGCAGCGCGGTCTCCTCCGGCACGGTCACCTTGGGATGACCCGGAAGTCGAAGCTCCACGCTCGCGTCCAGGAAGGGATAGCCGAAGGCCGGATGATGGGCCCACATGAAATCGCGGGGCGCGTCGCTTACGTTCGTGACGACCTGCGCGATCTCGAGCTTCGCGGCGTCGCCGCGGAGCGTGACGGTCTTCCGGAGCAGAAAGGGCGTGCGGACGGTGCGGAGCGAAAGCTCGACGCTGACGCAGTCCGGCGTGTCCTCGAGGACCCGGCAGTCCCAGGGATAGAGGCAGGCCTCGCCGTGGATGCCGATCTCCGCGCCCTCATAGACGGTGTTGTCGCCGTAGGTGGGGAACAGCTCCTGCCAGCCGCCGGCGTAGCCCTCGAAGAAGTTGCCCGCGGCGGAGTTCTGCGTCTGCGCGTGGAACAGATTCTTCTGCTCGTTGAAGGAATGCCAGAGGAACTCGGTGTCGGTGGGCTTGTGCAGAAGCTCCACGATGTCGGCGCCCTTCCCGAGGGAAAGGACGGCCTTCAGCCGGCGGTTCTCCAGCGAAAGCATCTCGATGCCGTTCTGGACGTAGCGGCGCAGACGGCAGCCGTAATTCCGGTTATGCTCACAGGCGGTCTCGAAGGACATCAGGCTTCTCCCATGACCATGATCTGGACCGTGCGCTTGCGGGCGCGGGTCTGATCGAAATCGATGAAGTGGATGAAGCCGAAATCGCCGAGATCCGGCTTGCCGTCCACGATGACCACGGTCACGCTGCGGCCGATGATGGAGGAACGCAGATGCGCGTCGGTGTTGTGGCAGCCGAAATAATCCTCCCCGTGCTCCTCCGCGAACGCGAGGGCCTCGGGACCGGGATGCTGATACATGCCGGCGCCGGGAATCTGGGTGGGGACGAGCTTGTCCATCACGTCCACGAGATCCTGCTGCAGGGTCTCCAGGCCGCTCTCGCTCATGTCGAAGGCGCACTCCTGGGTGATCACGCTGCAGGTGGTGTGGTGGGAATAGACCACGACGATGCCGTTCTGCACACCGCTCTTCGCGATGGCTTCCTTCACCTGGGGCGTGACGTCGTGGAAACTGACGGCCCGGTCGCGGGACTGGACCTGAATTGCTTCTCTGTAAATCATCATCTCTCCTGCCTTACTGAATGGCTTCCTTCACTTCGGGCTTCTTGCCCTCTTCCTCGGCTTCCCTGGCTTCCTTGGCAATCTTCGCCTCCCAGGCGGCCTTCTGCTTCTCGTAGACCTCGTCGGGAATGATGACGGGGTTCTTGGTGTAGCTGGGCACGTACATGTCGCCGGCCTTCACGGGATCGGTGCAGGTGGTGATGTAGCGGTACTTCTCACGCTCCGCGGGGTAGCGCAGGTTGGGGATCTCCACGGGGATGCTGCCCTTCATGCAGCTCTCCAGGGCCATGATGCCGACCAGACCCATGTCCAGCGCCTCGTAGACGTCGATGATGTCCGCTTCGGGATTGCCGAGAATCTTCTCGAAGAAGTTCCAGATGCAGTAGTAGTCGCTGCCGCCGTGGCCGTAGGCCTGAGAGGCCTCGGACAGCTCGTCGGTGGGATCGTAGCTGGTGATGTACTTGTCGCGCTCGTTCTCGCCCTCGTAGGTGTCGAGGTTCGTGTAGACGTGGTTGTAACGGTTGTTCTGAGCATCCTCACGGGCGCTTTCCAGACGGCCGATGCTGCCGTAGACGGTGTACCAGATGGAGTTCTTGGACAGGCCGTCGCCGTGGAGGCTCTTGCAGATCGCGCCGTTCTCCATCTCGACCATCTCGATGCCGGCGGAGCCGGTGGGCGCGCCCATGCGGGCCTGACGGGCGTTGTAGGGCAGCTCGAAGCCGGTGACCTTCACGGGGCGCAGACCGCTGATGTGGACCAGGGGACCGAAGGAATGGGTGCAGTAGTAGAAGGCGTGCAGCTGGTTTCTCCAGTGATCGCGCTTGCCCTGGGTGATGTCGACCCAGATGGATTCGCAGTTGTGGACGTACTCGCCCTCGCCGTACTCGAACGCGCCCAGCTTGCCCTCGCGGAAGATGCGGCGCATCTCGCGGCAGGAGGGCATGAAGCAGTAGTTCTCGCCGTAGGCGTAGATCTTGTCGCTCTTCTCGCAGGCCTCGACCAGGGCCACGGCCTCGGCGAGGTTCTGGCAGGGCAGCACCTCACTGAGCACGTGCTTGCCGGCCTGCAGACAGCGGATCGCGAAGGGGGCGTGATCCGTGGCGTAGTTCGCCAGGATGACGGCGTCCATGTCGTGCTTGATGAACTCCTCGAAATCCGTGTAGTAGGTCACGTTGTCGGAATCGACGCGGGTCTTCGCGCGGTTCAGGAAATAGGGGCTGAAATCACAGACGGCGACCAGCTCCGCGTTGTTGGCATGCATGCAGTACTTGATCATCATGTCGCCGCGGCCGGCGCCCAGAACACCAACTCGAACTTTATCCATTGCAGTATCCTCGGTTATATTTGTAATTTATCGGATCTCGAAAACATCGAAGCCCATCATGCGGCCGAAGGCGCAAAGCTCCTCGGGATCGGCGCCGTAGACCAGCGCGGAATGATGGGTGCCGCCCAGCTCGGAGAACTCCCGGAGGAAGTCCCGGAGGGGCTTTACGGGCTTCATCCAGCCCTGCTCCGCCAGACGGTAGACCGTATCCGGCCGGCCCGCGTCGACGAGCTCCACCGGCGTCACGATCAGCTGGAAGCGCTCGCCCATCGGGGCCAGATTCAGGAGCACGGCCTTACCGGGCTTCAGGCAGGTGAAGGCCGCGGCGGTATGACCGTAGGCGTTGTAGCCGAAGGGTATGTCCGCGACGACCGGCTTCCACTGCGCCTGGGCCAGATTGATCTCGCCCATGTGGGACAGCATCAGCAGCTCGTGCTTCCAGTCGGGACAGAACATCTCGGTGAAGCAGGCGTCCTTGCCGTAGACCTTCATCAGCGCGCCCACGAAGGACGCGGTCAGCACGTCGCCCTCGCCGGCGTAGCCGATGCCGCGGGACATCATGCGGGAGCACTCGATGAAGGGCATCGTGGGAAGGCCCACCGGGTCAAGATCGAGGAAGTTCACCGTGGCGGCAGTCAGCGCCCGCTCGGCGATCCACTTGCGGAGGACCAGGCGGGAGCGGACCTCTTCGCGGAGGTACTCCTCGTTTTCGACCTCCCAGGTGAAATCGGCCTTGTCGGCCGCGATCTCCGCCTCGATCTCCTCCTCGGTGACGGCGGCGAGCAGCCGCTTCACCGTGGCGGCGTCCAGATACTCGATCTCGGCGCCGGTGGCGCGGCGGAGCTCCTCCGGAGTCACGAGGAAATCGCCCATGCCCTCGAAGCTTCCGCCCACGGAGCCGACCTTCGCGGTCCGGAAGGCCTTGCACAGCGCGGCGGCGCGGCACATGGAGACGACCTCGGCCAGCACGCCGCTGTTTTCGATGTGTCCGGCGCAGATTTGGTAGCTCCTTCCGTTCCGCTTCAGCATGCTGCAGAGGTCCTGCACGCCGTGGATGCCGTGGTTCGGGTTGATCCCGTCATAGTGATCCGCGACGCCCAGAAGATCGAAGTCGACGGTCGTGTCGAACACGATGAGCGGCGCCTCGATGGAAAGGATCGCGTCGATGGACTCGAGCGAGGGCGAATAGGCCAGGTTCTGCGTGATCACCGCGTCGAGCCCCGAGCGGTTGAAGAGCTCGGCCGCCGCCTGAAACTCGTTCTTCAGGCGGCAGACGTCGGCGCAGACGACCTCGAGGCCCAGAGCCTCCAGCTTCGAGACCAGCTGATTCTTGTACGCGACCATGGGGTCCCGCATCGCGGGATCGTCATCGTCGTAAAGCTTGATGTAAAGCGGTAAATAACCGACTTTCGGTTTCATGCGTTCCTCTCCTTATTTGGAGGTGCGGTCGTAGATCATCTGCCAGGCCTTGACCATGTCCTGCAGACCCATCTTGTTGATCTGCTGCACATAGAGATCCCAGGCGCTGTCGATGGCGACGTTGCCCTTCACGAACTTGTCGCGGTATTCGCCGAACACGCCCTTCACGTCGGAGTTGACGTAGGCGATCAGCTCGTTCTCCTCTTCGGTGTACAGGGAGACGTGGCGGACGGAGGGAGACTTCCAGATGTTCTCCTCACGGAGCTTCGCGTACTCCTCGATGTACCAGGGGAACTGCTCCTTGCCGCTCATCAGCTGCTCGACGGTCTGGAAGTGGCACAGCGGGATCTGGCCGCAGCCCTTGGCGCCGATGTCGCGGACGGAGCCGTCGGCGGGATAGATGATCTCGATCTCGCCGTTCTCGTCATACTTCCAGTCCTCGCCCTCGATGCCGTAGACACGGACGTTCAGGACGTTGGGATCGGCGTACAGGGTGTCCAGCCAGCGGCAGGCCAGCTCGACCTCGTCGCAGTCGGCGGTGATGGAGGTGGGGGCGCCCAGCGCGCGCTCACGGCGGATGAAGATGTTCTGGTTTCCGTTGTACTTGGAAGCGAGCGCGCCGCCGAGGGTGTAGCACTCACGGAAGGGATCCGCCTGGCCGCGGCTGGTCAGCTGGCCGTAGGGGATCGCAAAGCCGGAATAGTAGATGAACACGCCGACACGGTCGGAAGCGATCTTCTCGGCCAGGACGTTGGCGTTCATGGAAGAGATCTCGGGATCGAGGATCTTCGCCTTGTAGAGCTGATTCAGGTACTTCAGGTACTGCTTCATGCCTTCGCTGGTGTACTCGTCATAGACGACGCCGTTCTCGTCGGCCGCGAAAGCGTCCCAGGCCTCGTACTGCTCCAGGCCGAAGGTGGTGCCGAGACCGGAGGTCAGATCGCTGACGCCGGTGGAGGTCAGGATGATCTCATCAGCCTTGCCGTTGCCGTTCAGGTCGCCGGCGGCCTTCATCTTCTCGAGCAGGGCGGTGAACTCGTCCAGGGTGGTGGGCACCTCGGCGCCGAGCTTCTCCATCCATTCGGTGTTGTACATGATGGTGATGTGGCCTTCGACGGGCTCCGCCATGCCGATCAGGGCATAGATGGCGCCGTCATAGCTGCTGATGTGGGACAGGAAATCGACGCCCTGCTCGTCCCAGTACTTGGTGGTATTGGTGAAGCAGTCGTCCCAGTACTCGGACAGATCGACCAGGATGCCGTTGTTGCCGGCGCGCTCGGCAAGCTGCAGCGTGTTGACCATCATGATGTCGGGCAGGTTGACGGCCGCGGCCAGACGGGTGCTGATGACCTCGTTGTAACCGGAGGAGGAAGCGACCTCCCACTCGATATGGACGTTGGTGTACTCCTCGAGCCAGGCCCAGAAGGGCAGGTCGTTGGAGGCAGACGGGTTGGTGGTGGAGGTGCCCTCAGAGCAGAGGACAGTCAGCGTGGTCTTCTTGTCGCAGAGCCAGGAATCCTTTTTCTCGGAAGCGCTCTGAGACTCGTTTCCGCCCTTGCTCTCCTCGTTTCCGCCGCCGTTGCAGGCGCAGAGACCGAGGACCATCAGAAGGGCCAGAAGCAGTGCGATGAATCTTTTCATTTTCGTATCTCCTTTGAAGATTGATATCAGCCTTTCACAGCGCCTACCATGAGGCCCTGTTTCATATACTTACCGAAGAAGGGATAGAGGATCAGAAGCGGCGCCACCGCGATCACGATGATCGTGTACTTCATCTGGAGGTTGGACAGGAACTCCTCGGCGGAGATCTCCTGGCCGATCATCTCGGCGGTGGAGTTCATCGAGTTCTGGATGACAACCTGGCGGATGTACATGCCCAGGGGATGCAGGCTCTTGTCGCCCTGATAGAGCAGCGCGGGGAAATAGGAGTTCCAGTAGCCCACGAAGAAGTAGACGGTGAGCACCGAAATGATGGACTTGGACAGCGGCACGATGATCTGCAGCAGGATGCGGAAATCGGAGGCGCCGTCGATCTTCGCGCTCTCGATCAGCTCCTCGGGCAGGGACTTGATGAAGTTCCGGCAGAGGAAGATGTTGAACGCCGAGGTGAGGCTCGGCAGGATCATCGCCATGCGGGTGTCATAGAGATGCAGGAACTTGACGATGACGATGTAGGACGGGATCATGCCGCCGCCGAAGAACATGATGATGAGCAGCAGCGTCGTGAAGAACTTCTTGCCGACGAACTGATCGCGGGACAGCGGGAAGGCCGCCAGCATCGTGGCGATGATGCCGAACAGGGTTCCGACCACCGCGTAGAAGATCGTGTTGCCGTAGTAGCGCAGGATCGTGGGATCCTTCAGCGCCTTCTTGTAGGAGAGGATGCTGAAGCCCTTGGGCAGCAGCACAACCTCGCCGCGGGCGGCGCGGATGGGGCTCGAGATGGACATGCTGATGACGTAGACCAGCGGGTACAGGGTGATGATGACGATCAGCACGCAGAGGATGGCCACGATCACATCCATGAGCCGGTCGGAGGCAGTCATCTTGATCTTGTTCTTGTTCTTTTTCATGCTTGCCTCCTTTCCTTACCAGAGACCCGTATCGGTCAGCTTCTTGGAGATCCGGTTCGTGCTGAGCACGAGGATCAGGTTGACCACGGAGTTGAACAGACCGATGGCGGCCGCGTAGGAGGTCTGGCCGTCGAGGATGCCGGTCCGGTAGGTGTAGGTGGAAAGGACGTCCGAAACGTCGAAGGTGGAGCCGGTCTGCAGCAGGAAGACCTTCTCGTAGCCGACGCTCATGACGCTGCCCACGCGCAGGATCAGCATGGTCGCGATGGTGGGCAGGATGCAGGGAAGCGTGATGTGGATCAGCTTCTTCCAGCGGCTGGCGCCGTCCACCGTGGCGGCCTCGTACAGCGAGGGATCGACGCCCGCGATGGCCGCCGTGTAGACGATGGCCGCGTAGCCGGTGCCGGACCAGGTGCCCGAGCCGATGTACAGGGGACGGAAGTACTTCGAGGTGCCCATGAAGTCGATGCTTTCGACGCCAATCCGGTTCAGCAGGTTGTTCACCAGACCGCCGTCCACGGAGAACATGTTGCGGATGATGGCGACGATGACGACCACGGAGATGAAATGGGGCAGGATGCTGACGGAGCTCACGAAGGACTTCACCTTCTGGTTCCGGACCTCGTTGAAGATCAGCGCGAGGATGATGCCGGCGGGGAAATTGATCAGAAGACCCAGGATGCTGATGGCCAGGGTGTTCCGGATGTAGCGCCAGCAATACGGATTATTGAAGAACTTGATGAACCATTTGAAGCCCACCCACTTGGTTTTCGGACCCCAGAAGGGATCGCCGATGCGGTAATTCTGGAAGCCGATCACGATACCGAACATAGGCCAGTAGCGGAACAGGATCAGGAAGGCCAGGGGGATGAGCAGCATCACCCAGAGCTGCCAGTCGCGGACCATTTTGCGGCCCCAGGTCAGCCCCTTCTTTTTCTTTTTCTCTTTCATCGTTACTCCTCTGCTGTGTATAAATGATTTGCCGCGAGGGCAAGCTTTTTGTATTTTTCGAAGATCGGCGCGTACGCAGCCGAGGCGGCGGGATCCGGCTCCACGGTCCGCTCGGGGACGCGGAGCTTCGCGTAGCCCTCCATAGGGCTGCGGAATGCGCCCGCGCCCAGGCCGGCGAAAAGCGCGGCGCCGACACAGGCGAGATCGGGGATCTCAGGCACCGTCACGGTAAGGCCCGAGACATCGGCCAGGATCTGTGTCCAGACGCTGCTTTTCGAGGCGCCGCCGGCGAGCTTGATGCCGCCGAGCTTGCTCCGATCGCGGAAGCCGTCCAGCATCCAGACGGTCTGGAAGACGACGCCCTCCATCACGGCTCTGGCCAGATCGAAGCGGTCATGCGAGAGCCCGAGTCCGAAGAAGAACGCCTTCGCCTCGGGATTGCCGAGGGGATAAGGGGAACCCGCGAAATAGGGATAGAACAGAAGACCTCCGCAGCCGGGCTGCTTTCGTGCCGCGCCCTCGTCGAGCTCGGCGTAGGAAGGCTTTTCGCCGGTCAGGCGATCGGTGAGGCTGCCGCGCAGCCACTCGAGGCAGCTGCCGCCGCAGGAAAGGGAATTGAGGGCGCCTTTCAGGCCCTCCGTTCCGGATACGGACAGCGAAAAACCGTTCCGGAAATTCCATTCCGAGGAAAGACTCGTGACGACCCAGGCCGTGCCGGAGCCGATCAGGATGTCTCCGTCCCGGAACGCGCCGGCGCCGGACGCCACCGCGTACTGATCGTGCGCGCCGGCCACGAGGACCGTATCGGTGCTGAGCCCGAGCTCCTCCGCCGCGGCTTCGGTAAGATGGCCGATGATCTGTCCCGTCGGCACGAGACGTCCCAGCTGCTCCTCGCGGACTCCGCAGAAGCGGAGCAGCTCAGGATCGTAGCAGCCCTTCCGGATGTCGGCCAGCTGATTGATGCCCGCGTCGGAAAGGTCGAGCGCCGGGATCCCGGTGAGACGCGCCGAGATGAAATCGGGGACGGAAAGGAAATAGGCGGTTTTCGCGTAGAGCTCCGGCTCATGGGCGCGGAGCCAGGCGATCTGCAGGAGCATCAGCCCGTTCTCGAGCTCCCAGCCGGTTTTCTGATAGACGTAATCCGCGCCGAGGGTGCTTCGGAGAAGCTCGGCCTCCTCCCGGCAGCGTGTGTCGCTCCAGACGATGGCCGGCCGAAGCGGCCGGAAGCCGCTGTCCGTCGGGATCAGCGTGCCTCCCTGCAGCGACAGGGAGATGGCGCTGACGGTCCCGCGAAGCCCGCGGCAGGCCTCCCGGACGGTGGAAACGACCGCGGCCCAAAGCGCCTCCGCGTCCTGCTCGCAGCAATCGCGCGCAGGCGTGCTCAGCGGATACGAAGCCTTTCCGATCGAAAGAAGCCCCCGCTCATCCGAGAAAAGAGCCGTTTTGGTGTTGGTCGTGCCAACGTCGATGCCAAGCAGAAATCTCTCCATCTCTCACGTCCTGATTATATTCTTACAAGTCATAATATAGGGTTTTCGTTCAGATGTCAACCGAAAACGCCGTTCAAAGTGAATGTTTCGTGCAAATCGGGCCGCTGTTTCGTTCAGTTTCCGTCACGGCTCGAGCTCGCGCAGAATCGGCGCCAGGGTCACGCCGGTCGTACGGAGCTGATAGCAGTAGGAGAAATTCTTGCCGGCGGTCCGCCAGGTCTTGTTGCCCCAGTAGCGCTCCTTGCGGTTGGCGTTGTGCACCTGGCCGAAGGTGTTGATCCGGCTTCCGTAGACGCGGACCGTGATCTCGTGCTCGCCGGCCGGGACGCCCGTGAAGCGGACCCGGTAGGGCTCGGCGTAGAGGGACTTCTCCTCGCCGTCCAGCGAGACGTCGAGCAGCGCGCCGAAGTATTCGGGGATCTCGAGCTGAAGCTCCGAACTCTTCGTGGCGACCTTGCAGCGATAGACGATGTTGCCGCCGTAGAAGGCAAGGCCCTGCGCCGCGGCGTCGCCCCAGGCGAGACGCTCCGGCAGCGCGCAGACGACCGCCTCGTCGCCCTCGGTCCGGACGCCGAACGCGCCCAGAAGGTACGCGCTCTCCGGGTTGACGCCGGGTCCGAAGGGCAGCGTGACGAGCAGCTCGTTTTCGCCCTCCCGGATCTCGGGCAGCGGATAGCGGCGGATGCACTCGTCCACGTAGAAGCCCTCTCCCTCGCTAAGCGCGGCGCCGTTCCAGAAGAGCTTCGCGCCGGGCTGGTACTCGAAGCCGAGCTCCGCGCCGGTATAGCGGATCTCCGAACGAATGACGAAGCGGAGCGAGAGCAGGTGCTCCACGGGCTTCAGAGGCTCCAGCCAGGGCTGGGGGAAAGCGGCGTTCCGCATCGGATAGCCGAAGGCCTGCCGCGCCGCGGCGTCGAGACGGAGGATCTCCTCCCTCGGCTGCCAGGGGTCGTCGTCCAGCGAAAACTCTGCCTGATCGAGCAGGAGCACGTTCTCCTCCCCAAGCTCATACGAAACCTTCGCGGGCAGATAACGCTCGCTTCGGACCTTGGGCTCCGCCGGAAGCGTAAGCACAGCGTCCGCGCACTCCTCCGCCGGGGTCAGCCGGATGAGGTAGGAATCCTGCGCGTAGAACGGAAGGAGCAGGACGGTCCGCCCGTTTTCGTGCCGCACGGGAACAGGCGCGTGCGTGCCGTTCTGCGTATCGTAGCACTCCGCGCGGAAGATTCCCTTCACGCGGACGGTGAAATCCTCGCGGCCGGTCGCGGTGACCCAGTGGCTGAGCTCCAGACGGTCGTCGTGCTTGCCCTGCGCGAGGAAGAGCCAGCGGTCGGGACCGTCCTCGCGGAGCTGATAGATGAGGCGCTCGGCGTTCTTGCCGCCCGGGTCCTCGACGGACAGCTCGCGGAAGGGCTCGAGGGCCTCCAGGAGCGCGTCGCGGTCGTTGCCGATCACGGTGCAGTCCGCGGCCAGCGCCCGGACTTCGTCGGAGAGCGCGCCGTCCACACAGGAGGGAACGCCGCCCATGAAGATGACCGCGCCTCCGTTCGCGCGGAACTCGCGCAGCGCGGACAGAGTCTCCCGGCGCAGCGTGATCATGCCGGGCAGGACCGCGACGGAGTATTCCATCCCGCCGAGGGCGAGATGTCCGTCCGCGGAGCCCTTGTACAGCTCGGGCAGGAGCGCCTCGGAGACATAGTCGAAATCGAGCTGATGGAACAGCAGATCCTCGGTCACGCGCTGGAACTGATCCTCCAGACGGCGCCGCGCCCCGGCGGTCTCACGGCCGGGTCCCATCAGCATCCAGTAGCTTTCCACGGGGTGGATGAGCGCGATCCGGCACACGGCCTTCCCGCGGGTCAGCACGGTATTCAGCCGCGCGAAATGGTCCTCGATCAGCGGATATTTGCGGTACCAGGTCGTGTGCTGGTCCAGGGGCGAGGGATAGTCACGCTTGCTCTCGCCGCCCATGGTCATCCAGACCAGATGTTGGACCCGGTTGGTGACGCCGAGCGCCGCCAGCCAGTCGCCCTGGTGCTTGTGGCCGCGGAAGTCGAAATCCCAGTTGGTGACGCCGTAGAGCTCGCAGGTCACGCCCGGATAGCCGTACTGGCGCGCCACGCTCTGGGCTTCCTTGACGGTGGTATATTCGTGCCGGTCCGCCAGCATGTCCACGCCGGGCAGGGTGAAATGGCGGAGCGTCCGCATCACCTCGCCCACCACGCGGGACTGGCTTTCCAGCTTTTCCTCGAACAGAAGGTGACCGGTGAGCAGAAGGCCGTGGGCGGCGCACCAATCCCCGAGGGTCTTGCCGTAAGCCTCGGAGAACATCCAGGCCACGCAGTCATGGTACTCGTAGCGGGTCTTGGAGGGGGTTCCGTCGGCTTTTTCCCAGAAGAGCTCGGGCAGCTCCGCCAGAAGGCTGTGGCCGTAGCGGCCCGTGAAATACTCCTCCATGCCGTCGGTGTAGGCGATGCCCACGTCGGCGAGGGCCTCCCCGGCGGGGAGCTCCTCCTGCATGTGGAAGCTGGGCTCGTCGGTGAAGATCGCGGGCACGGTCCTGCCGAAGGAGCCGCCGACCGCGGCGAGATATCGCTCGTGGGTGACCTCGGTGAAGCGGCGGATCGCCTCCGGGTTCAGAGTGTCCACGTAGGCCTGATTGTTGAACCAGCTGAGGGGCTCGGTGACGACGAGGTAGGAGTACCAGACGTTTTCGCCCTCTTCGTCCTCCTCCAGCTTCCGGTAGCTCACAAGCTTTCCGTCCGAGAGCTTCACCTCGTAGCGGCCGAGCCGGCTGAGGTCGCCGTTCTTCGAAAGACGGGAGCCGGTGGGGACGTGACGGTCCAGATAGCCCTCCGGATAGAGGCGCGGGCTGAAGAGCAGATAGCGGGACGCGAAACGCCGGTCGCAGGTCACGCGGCCGCCTCCGGCGCCGCTGGGCCATTTGTCCTCGTCATAGAGCCAGGTGAGCATGCCCTGCTCCGCGCCGAAGCGTTCGCAGTGCTTCACCATCTCCAGGAACTCCCCGCCCAGATACTCGGTCTCGAGCCCGATGCGGGAGTGGATATGATAGCCGCCGAGGCCCATCGCCTTCATCGCGAGGATCTGCTTTTCCAGGATCCCGGCCTCGATCTTTCCGTTCCAGGACCAGAAGGGAGCGCCGCGGAACTCGGCGCCCGGCGAACGGAAGAGCTCATCCGAAAAGGGCTTTTGACTGGCTTCGTACATTTTCATGCCTCCGAATCGGCGGTTTCGGTCACATCCGTTTGACTTTTGACCGTTTCCGCCGTAGTATTTCTATATCAAACTCTGAAAAGAGGAATCATCATGAGTCTTTTGCAGACGACCGCGTACGATCGCGCGTTTTACGAGGAGAACCTCCGGGACTTCCTGCCGGATACGTTCATCGACTGCCACGCCCATATCTGGCGCGACGAATTCCTGACCCGCGAGAAGGCCTTCGACGACCGGACCTGCGCCTGGACCGAGCTGGTGGCGCTGGACAACCCGATGGAGGACCTGCTCGAGACCGACCGGGAGCTGTTCCCGGGCAAGAAAGTAATTTCCGTGCTCTATCCGCAGGTGGACGCCCGCATCGACGTCGCGAAGGCGAACGGCTACGTGCTCGAAAACGCCCGGAAGTATCACTTTCCCGCGCTCTACCTCTCCCACCCGGATCAGAGTGTCGAGGAGATCGAGCAGAAGGTGAAGGAAGGCGGCTACGCGGGGCTCAAGGTCTACCTGGAGTTCGCGCCGGCCTACATTCCCACGGAAGAGATCCGCATCTATGACTTCGTCACGAAGGAGCAGCTGGCCCTGGCGGACCGTCTGGGCCTCGTGGTGCAGATCCACATCGCCCGCCCGAAGCGGCTGGCGGATCCGGTCAACTACGTGCAGCTGACGGAGATCGAGGAAAAGTACCCGAACCTGCAGCTGATCGTCGCCCATCTGGGCCGCGCCTACGCCGACCGGGACATCGGAAACGCGCTGGAATACATGAAGCACAGCACGAAGACCGTCTGGGACTTCACCGCCAACACGAACCAGTACGTGATGGAAAAGGTGCTCGAATACTTCGGGCCCGAGCGCTTCATCTACGGCTCGGATTTCCCGATCTTCCGCATGCACGCCCGCCGTACCGTCGAGGACGGCTTCTACATCAACGAGGTGCCCGCGGGCTCCCTCGGCGACGTCTCGGTGGATCCCCACATGCGGGAGATTCCCTATCCGGAGGCGGAGCGGATCACTTATTTCATCTACGAGGAGATGATGTCCTGCAAGCGGGCCGCGGCGAAGCTCGGGCTCAGCAAACAGGATACGGACAAGATCTTCTACGGCAATTCCGCGCGGATTTTCCACGTGGAATAAAACTTCATAAAATACCGAAGATCCCGCGGCGGCTTTCCGCCGCAGGATCTTTTTTGTTTACAGCGTTTTGTCGGCCAGCACGCAGCTTCCGAGACCGACCTCGGCCGTGAGGACAATCCGGTCGCCCTTCTTCGGCGTCACCAGCTTTCCGAAGGCGGAAAGCCGGAAGGCCTTCGTGTACGGATGGAGCAGATACTCCGTTCCGTTCAGCGTGAGGAGCACGTTCATCAGCGCGTAGTTGGAGCGGATCCGGCCGCAGAAGCCCTTCCCGGGATCGAAGATCTGCTTCGACAGCGAGAACTCCGGGGCGGGCGCCTTGCCGTCGATCAGCTCCTGCACGGTAACTGGCAGCCAGCCGTCGGCGTAGCATTTCGCGAAGCTCACCTGACGGTCTACCTTCCAGGAGGAAGGCAGGTCGCGGAAGTGGTTGATCACGCAGTTCTGGTCGGTGAGGTAGGCGAAGCTCTGCTCGGGATCGATCGAGCCGTCCTCCGTCCGGACCACGGTCGCGGGCAGCGTGACCATCAGCGCGTGGCCGCCGGTATCGAGGTAGCGCATGAACGCGTCGCCGGGGAGAGCCGCGGCGTAGGCCTCGAGCACGGTCTGCATCGGATTCTCGTTCAGGACCGAATTCGTCGTGTTCTTCCCGTCATAGCGGCTCCAGTCGATGCCGCCCACGGCCTTCACGCCCGTCTCCGGGTAGGGAGGCATCATGTCGACGCTGTACTGATATTCGACCGTCGGCGAGATCAGCTGCCAGGCGTGCTTGATGGAGGTCGCGCAGGAATTGCCGGGCGCGGTGTTCCAGCCGGTGTCCTCCAACTTATAGACGCCGTTCTCATCCAGGGCTTCCTCGAAGTTCTCGAGCACGTTGCGGCAGTTGTTGTAGATCATGCCGACGTATTTCTGCCCGGGCTCATAGATCAGGGTCTTGTTGTTGAAACTGTAATCGATGCGGGGGCCGGCGGTCCATTCGACCTTGGCCATCGCCCGCATGTACTCCACGGCGACCGCGCGGAGATCCACGTAGCCGCCCATCTGGGTAACCGTCTTCACTTCGGATGCTTCCTTCCGGGATTATTTCGTGAACGTGAGGGTCTGGATCGCCTTGGTCTCGATGCCGGTCGCGACCGTGACCGTGAGCTCATACTCGCCGGAGCCGAGCTCTTCCAGCTTCAGATCGCCGTTCAGGGTCTTCAGGTTCGCGGTGCGGGAATAGGGGATCACCTGCGCGGAGGCCACCTCGGCCCCGTCCTTCGTGACGGTGACGGTGATCACGTTCATGCAGTAGTTGCACTTCAGGGTTCCCTTCAGCGCGCCGTCCTTCACGGCGAAGCCGCTCAGCGCGTAGGCGGGCGCCTCGGTGCGGCCCTCCAGGAGCTCCCTGCAGCTGACAGGCAGGTAGGAGCCGGCGCTGACCGCGGCGAAGGAGATGGGATAATCGACCTTCCAGGAGGAAGGATAGTCCCGCATCGTGTTCAGCAGGTTGTTCTGTTCGGTGAAGTACAGATAGCTGTTCTCGGGATCGATGTTGCCGTCCTTGTCGCGGACGACGGCGGGAGCCTTCGTGATCATCTGCGCGTGGCCGCCGGTGTCGATGTAGCGGACCAGCGCGTCGCCGGGCAACATCAGGGCGTAGGCCTCCCACAGGACCTCGCGGGAGTTCTGGTTGAACACGGAGATCAGGGTATTGCTGCCGTCATAGTGGCTCCAGTCCAGATTGCCGATCGCCACGACGCCGCTCTCCTCGTACCAGGGCAGCATGTCCGCGCTGTAGGAGAAGTTCACGGTGGGGCTGATCTGCTGCCAGGCGTGACGGATGGAGGTCGCGCAGGAGTTGCCGGGCGATTCGTTCCAGCTGGCCTTGGTGCCGTCGTAGATCATGTCCTCGCCCAGGATATCGTAGAACTGCTCCAGACCGGTCTGGTTGTTGTTGTAGACCATGCCCAGGTATTTCTCTCCCTGCTTGTAGATCAGGTTCGCATTGCCCTGGGTGGAATAGTCGATGGTGAAGCCGGCCGTCCACTCGATGCTGGCCATCTCCTTCATGTAATCGACGACCTTCTGACGCAGATCGATCTCGTCGGAGGTGATGTAGATCACTTCTTCTCCGCTCTCGCCGCCCTGCGCGCTCTCGGTGCTCTCCGCCGCGGATTCGGAACCGGGGACGGACTCACCCTCCTCCGGCTTGCAGCCGCCGAGGACCGCCGCCGCGAGGCAGAGGACCAGAAGGAGCGCCTGGATCTTTTTCATAGTTTTCATGCTGAATAACCGCCTTTTTACTTTAGCTAAGGAAGGAGAGTCTGTCTTCCGGACTTGCGTAAAGCTTTCAGACAGACTCTCCTTTTCAATTAGATATTACGCTTCTTTTTCCTTCTTCCGCTTGAGGAACAGGATCAGGAAGATCAGGCCGGCCACGCCGACACCGCCGGCGGTGAGGCCGATGGCCAGACCCTTGCCCTTGCCTTCGCCGGTGCCGGAACCGCTCTCCTCGCCGCTTTCCTCGGGCTCGGATTCGGGTTCGGACTCAGGCTCGGACTCGATCAGGGATTCTTCGTCCACGAAGTCCTCGGGCAGCATCAGGGTGACGTCGCGGTAGCAGCAGTTCTTCAGCTGTCGGGCGAGATCGTTGGAGACGGTGGTCGCGTCAACCAGGCAGAGCTTGGAGATACCGATGGTGGCGGTCATGGAGGTGCCCATGATGCCGACGCACTGGCTGAAGTCGCCGCCGGTGACGTTCATCGTGACCTTGCGGTCGCACTCACCGGTGAAGCCGATGTTGACGCCCGCGATCACGCTGCGGAAGATACCGCCTTCGATGTTGAAGTTGACATCGCCGCAGATCGGGACCTGACCGACCGCGCGGGAGTCGCCGTAGAGGCCGCCGATCTGGCCGCTTCTCACGGTGATGTTGACGTTGCCCTCGTGACGGCCGTTACCGCCGTTGCAGAGGCCGTAGACGTTGCCGATGGTGTTCTCATCGCCGATGTCGACCGTGATGTTCACATCGCCGGTCTTGCTGCGGCTGTTGTTCGCGCGGAACGCGCCGAGCACGGTGGGATACGCCTGGAGGTTGTCTTCCTCGTAAGGAATGAAGTTGGTGCCCCGGCCGAGGGTCAGAGGATTCAGACCCGCGCACAGGAAGTGCTCGCTGCCGGTGTCGGCCACGGAACGGACGTCGATGTCCTGCAGCACCGTCCCGGTCGGGAAGGTGACGGAGGAACGGCCGGCCATGATGAGCTCGGCACCGTTGGTTTCTCTGTAGTCCACGCCGTCCCACACGCTGGTGTAGGTGATGGTGAGGTCAGGACGGTAGAGGGTATCGGGAACGATCATGAAGTCGGCGGAGCTGGCACCGACGGGCTGGCAGTTGTCCTCGTTCAGCGTGTAGGGACCGCAGACGACGATGACGCCGCCGCCGGCCTTCATCAGCTTCTCCCAGGCCTGGTACAGGGCCGCGTCCTTGTAACGGGTCGGGTACTCGGCGTTGGGATCGTAGTTGCCGGTGGTGGGAGCCAGGGGGCTGTCAGCGCTGGAGCCGTCGCCGGTGGCGCCGTCCGCGATGTAGATGACGACCTTCTCGACCTCGCCCTCGGTGTAGCCCTCGGGCAGGAGCACGGTCACGGCCTCATCCGCGATCATCTTGATGCGGCGGGCACGCTCGACGGTGGTGCTGCGGCAGTCCGCGGTCACGGAGCCGGCCTTCGCGCCGCTCACGGTGGAGGAAGCCGCCATGATGCGGCCGCAGTTCGTGAAGTCGCCGCCGGTGATATTGATCTTGACGTTCTTGGCGCTGGAGGCCAGACCCGCGTTCACGCCGACGATGTAGTCGCCGTAGGTTCCGCCGGAGAGGTTCATCGTCACGTTGCCGTTCAGCACGACCTGGTTCGCGATGCGGCTGTCGCCGTAGATGCTGCCCACGGTACCGCTCTTCACGTTGATGGTGACGTTGCCGGTATGAGTGCCGGAGCCGCCGTTGCAGAGACCGTAGATGTCGCCGATGCGGTTGCCGTCGCCGATGTTCACGGTGATGTTGATGTTGCCGCTCTTCTTACGTCCGCCGTTTGTACGGAAGGCGCCGAGAACGGTGGGATACGCGTTGCCCTTCGCCCGGTTGGGAACGAAGTTGGTGCCGGTGCTCAGGGTCAGGCTGTTGCAGCCGGCCGCGATGTAATGCTCAGCGAAATCGCCGACCGCCTTCACGGTCAGGTTCTTCAGAACCGTCGCGGAGGGGAAGGTGATGTGGGCGCGCTCGTCGAGGATCAGAGCCGCGTTCGCGGTCTTCCGGTAGTCCACGCCGCCGTACACACTGGTAAAGGTGATGGTGACGTCGGAACGGCAGAGGTCGTTCGGGAAGATGAAGTCAGCGGAGCTGGCGCCGATGGGCTGGCAGTTGCTGTCGTTCAGCGTGTAGGGACCGCAGATGACGATGGTGCCGCCGCCGCTCCTGAGGAGC
>JAZUHB010000011.1:0-14011 GCA_045641505.1 Bianqueaceae bacterium
AATGAGGAAACCGGGGAAGAACCTCTTTGGGAAATCGTCGATCTCTTCGACGCCGACGGCAATCCTCTCCCCACCTATAAAATCAGCCGTATCGTCGTCCCGAGCACCGGCCTGCGCGGCTGGCAGGTTATCGACGGAAAAACTTATTACTACAACGAAAACCTGCAAAAGGTCACCGGCTACCTCAAGATCGACGGAAAGCATTATTACTTCGACAAAAACGGCGTAAAGGCCGAGTCGCTCGGCATCGATGTTTCCGAGTGGCAGACCATCACGAGCTGGTCCAACGTGAAGAACGCGGGCATCGATTTCGTGATCGTCCGCATCGGCGGCCGCGGCTACGGCTCCGGCAGCATCTACAGCGACGACCGGGCCATCTCGTATCTGCGCGCCGCGAAGAACGCGGGCCTCAAGATCGGCGTCTACTTCTTCTCTGCCGCGATCAACGCGGACGAGGCGGTCGAGGAAGCCTCCTGGACGCTCGAGGCGCTGAACGGCATGGCGCTCGATTTCCCGATCATCATCGACATGGAGCACAGCGGCGATTACCCGAACGGACGCGCCGACAAGCTTTCCCGCACGCAGCACACCAACGTCGCCAAGGCCTTCTGTGAGGCAATCGAAAGCGGCGGCTATGACGCGGGCGTCTACGCCAGCAAGAGCTATTTCGACGGCGAGCTTCAGTACAATTCCATCAAGAATTACTACATCTGGCTGGCCAACTATACGACCGATTACAAGATGACAACCTTCACGAAGCATTACGATATGTGGCAGGTGACGCCGAAGGCCCGGATCAGCGGCATCAGCGGAAACGTCGATCTGGACGTCATTTTCTGATTTACAAAGGGAGCCCTCCGCGGGCTCCTTTTTCGCACAAAAAAGCCGTTCCCTTCATGCAAGGAACGGCTTAAATTTGGTCCGGAAACTCATTTGTCCTCGTCGTATTTGAGGACCGCCATGAACGCGGACTGGGGGACCTCCACGTCGCCGATCTGGCGCATGCGCTTCTTGCCCTCCTTCTGCTTCTCGAGCAGCTTCTTCTTGCGGCTGATATCGCCGCCGTAGCACTTGGCTAGCACGTCCTTCCGCATGGCCTTGACAGTCTCGCGTGCGATGATCTTGCTGCCGATGGCCGCCTGGATCGGAATTTCGAAGAGATGACGCGGAATCTCGTCCACGAGGCGCTCGCAGATCCGGCGCGCCCGCTCGTAGGCCTTCGTCTCGTGCACGATGAACGACAGCGCGTCGACCGGCTCGCGGTTGATCAGAATGTCCATGCGGACCAGCTCGCTCTTCTCATAGCCCAGCAGATCGTAATCCAGCGAGGCGTAGCCGCGGGTCTTCGATTTCAGCGCGTCGAAGAAATCGTAGATGATCTCGTTCAGCGGCATATGGTATTTCAGGATGGCGCGGGTATCCTCGATGTATTCGAGGCCGATGTACTCACCGCGGCGGTCCTGGCAGAGATCCATGATCGAGCCGATGTACTCGGTGGGCAGCATGATCTCGCAGTTCACGATCGGCTCCTGCATCTCGGCGATTTCGCTGGGATCGGGCAGATCGGACGGATTCGAAAGCATGAACTGCGTGCCGTCGGTCCGGATGACCTTGTAGACGACGCCGGGCGCCGTGGTGACCAGATCGAGGTTGAACTCGCGCTCCAGACGCTCCTCGATGATCTCCATGTGAAGAAGTCCGAGGAAACCGCAGCGGAAACCGAAGCCGAGGGCCTTGGAGGTTTCCGGCTCGTAGAAAAGCGAGGCATCGTTCAGCTTCATCTTGTCGAGCGCGTCGCGAAGGTCCGGATATTTGGAGCCGTCTGCCGGATAGAGGCCGCAATAGACCATGGACTGAACCTGCTTGTAGCCGGGCAGCGCCTCCGCGCAGGGGCGTTCCGCTCCGGTCACGGTATCGCCGACACGGGTGTGCGCCACTTCCTTGATGCTGGCGGTGAAATAGCCTACCTCGCCGGCGCAGAGCTCGGCGGCAGGCACCAGGGTGCCGGCGCCCATGTAGCCGACCTCGACGACGTCATACTCCTGCTCCGCCGCGACCATGCGGACGCGCATCCCCTTCTTCAGGCGGCCGTCCTTCACGCGGATGAAAACGATGACGCCGCGGTAGGAATCGTAGAGAGAATCGAAGATCAGGGCCTTGAGCGGCGCTTCGGCGTCGCCCTTCGGCGCGGGGATCTTCGTGACGATTTGCTCGAGGACTTCCTCGATGTTGATGCCGCGCTTGGCGGAGATCAGCGGAGCGTCCTGCGCCTCGATGCAGATCACGTCCTCGATCTCCTTGATGACGCGGGGCGGATCCGCCGCGGGCAGGTCGATCTTGTTGATGACGGGCAGGATCTCCAGGTCGTGCTCCATCGCGAGATATACGTTCGCGATGGTCTGCGCCTCGATGCCCTGGGCCGCGTCGACGACCAGCACCGCGCCCTCACAGGCGGCGAGGCTGCGGGACACTTCATAGTTGAAATCCACGTGCCCGGGCGTATCGATCAGATTGAACACGTATTCCTGTCCGTCATTTGCCTTGTAGATCAGCCGGACGGCCTGCGCCTTGATGGTGATGCCGCGCTCGCGCTCGAGGTCCATGTTGTCGAGAACCTGATCCTGCATTTCGCGCTCGGTCAAAAGACCGGTCATCTGAATGATGCGGTCTGCGAGCGTGGATTTGCCGTGATCGATGTGGGCGATGATGCTGAAATTGCGGATCTTGTTCGGATCGGTCATAGATGTTCTCCCTAAGTGGAATGATTCATCTTATCATGGATGACGTACCCGCGCAAGTGGCGGGCGCTTCGGCACATTAATGTGATTTTGCTTGTCAATTCGCGGAAATTGATGTAAAATATAGTCTAAATACGTCAAAACCGCGAATTAGGAGTCGAAATATGGGAAAGAAGTCCGTAAAAGAAAACAAAAACGTTTACCAGCTTGCCCGCGAAGAGAAGGATCTGACCCGTGATCAGGCCGCCGAGCAGATGATTTTCGTCTCCGCGGACCGCATCGAAAAGATCGAGAACGAGCGTTCCTTCCCGCATCCCGATGAGATCATGGCGATGGCCGATTGCTACAAGAAGCCCTCGCTGTGCAACTATTACTGCTCGCACGAGTGCCCCATCGGCCAGAAATACGTGCCGGAGGTACAGATCAAGGATCTCTCCCAGATCACGCTCGAGGTGCTCTCCTCCCTCAACAACCTGGAGAAGGAGAAGAACCGCCTCGTCGACATCACCGTCGACGGCGAGATCACCGCGGACGAATATGAGGATTTCGCCGCGATCCACGAGCAGCTCGAGGCCATTTCCCGTTCCATCAGCTCTCTCCGCCTCTGGGTCGAGAAGAACATCTCGGAAGGCAAAATGGCAGACGTGCTGTCGCACAATAATCAGTAATACTCAAAGCAACGAACTCAAGGGAGTGCCCCGGCGCTCTCTTGTCATTTCCAGAAGTCCGAGGGCGGTATACCCGTAGATTTTCACCGGGACCGGGTCGAGGGCCGCGAGCTCCTGCATCGCCGCAAGAAGTTCCTGCCGGCTTTCCTCTTCCCGCATGTTGATGAAATCGATCAGCACAATGCCGCCGAGGTTCCGAAGTCTGAGCTGCTCCATGATCAATCGGGCAGCTTTTTTATTGGTCGAAAGGACGCTATTCTCCTTCGAGGGACCATGTCCCTTCCCGCTGTTCACGTCGATCGCGACGAGCGCGGTGGTCTCCTCGATCACAATCGAGCCGCCGCCCTCGAGATTGAGAAAGCGGTTTTTTGCCTTGGTGAGCTGAGCGGAGACGCGGAAGAGATCCATCAGATCGAAACGGCTCTCCTCGCAAAGGCGGATCCGTCCGCAAAGCGCGGGCAGCTCCTGCTCGATCGTATGCTTGAGCTCCCGCCGGTCGCAGACGATCTCCTCGATCTCCTGGCGGTCCGTCCACTCCTTCCACGGGGAAGCGGGTCGGTACAGCACCGTTCCGACCGCGCGGAATTCCGCGGCGCGATGCATTTCCTCCGCATCGTCGATGAGCTTTTCCGCTTCGAGTTCAAGTTCCGGAGCCAAAGCACGTTCCGCCTCGGTCCGGACGATGAAGCAGGCGTTCTTATCTTTGAGCATCGAGTCGGCCCAGGCCTTCAGACGCTCACGCGCCGAAGGATCGGTGATCTTCTGAGAAACACCGTAGGCGGTCTCCCCGCAGAGAAGAATCAGAAGCTTTCCGCAAAGCTCGGGACGGTCGGAGACGGCCGCGCCCTTTTCTTCATGCGGAATTTTTTTGATCTGGACGGGAAGCTCCCGGCCTGGCCTGAAGGACTCCAGCGGCCGTCCGTCGAGGGGCAGAAAGGCAGGGCGTTCCGCGCCGATTTCGACGAACGCAGCCCCCAGGGACGGAACTACCTCCCGAATGCACCCAAGGACCACGGTACCCGGAACGAGCTCAGGCTCCGCGTTCAGGACGCTGTATTCCAAAAGTTTGTTCTCATCGCAGAGCGCGGCCCGGACCTGAGGCTGCGCGCCGGATACGTAGATTCGGAAAGCCATCAGAGTTCCTCACAGTCCTGGAGCGGGAAGAACTCCTCCCCCTTCCGGAAGAGCAGTCCCTTACGAATAATGGACTTCGAGGCGTCCTCGTTGCCGAGCTCCGCGAACAGACAGTTACACAGAAGCTCCGGATTGAAGTTGACCTCCGCGCCGCCGGCGCCGCGGACGAACAGGCTCTCGCCCTCCTGATGCCAGCCGAAGATCAAAGGCTTGAGATCGACCTCGACCGTGCGCTTGTGACCGCGCACTTTTCCGAGCTTTTCGGAAAGAATCTCATCCTTCGCAAAGAAATCGCGAACGTTCTGTTCGTTTCCTTCGAGAATCCGGGATCGGATCTCGAAATCCGCGGCCGCGAACTTCGACATCGCGTTGCCCTTGCTGCCCACACCGGTCCGGACCGAGAGCAGCGTCAGCCCCGCAGGCAGCTGGGCGGAAAGGTTTTCCATGACCTCCGCGTCGGAGGGCTCGCCCTCGAGGATGACCTCCATCACCTCGTTCTCGCCGGTATATCCGAGCGAAAGCGGGCTCGCGAAGGACATCAGCGGATGCGGATTGAAGCCCTGCGAATAGGCGAGGGTAAGTCCGGCCCGCGCCATGGCGCGCTGGAACGAGCGCATGACGTCCAGATGGCCGACAAAGCGAAGGAGTCCGTCCTTGCGGAATACCAGAATCTTTTTCATCGCTCACCCTCCTTCTCCTCATAGCAGACGCCGTCCGTGGCCAGCTTCATCATCCCGCAGCCGGCGCATTTCCGGTTGCAGGGCGCGGTGACCTCGCCGCGGTAGGCCTTCTCGTATTCGCGGTACAGGAACGCACGGGAGACGCCCACGTCGATGTGATCCCAGGGCAGGATCTCCTCGGGCTTGCGCTCACGGTAGCAGTAAAAGGCCATTTCGGTGCCGGTCTCCTCGATCGCCTGCTTCCAGGCGCTTTCAGAGAAGAGATCGCTCCAGCTGTCGAAGCGGCAGCCGTTCTTCCACGCGGCGTACAGCAGCTTGCCGGTCCGGCGGTCGCCGCGGGCCAGCAGGCCCTCGAGCGTGCTCAGGAACGCGTCATGGCAGTCGTACTGGATCTTCTTGTGGCGGATCTTTTCGGTCAGGAACGCCTGCTTCTCCATGTAATGCTCATAGCTATCCTGCGCGCACCACTGGAAGGGCGTAAAGGGCTTCGGCACGAAGAAGGAGGTGCTGGAGGTGATGCGGACATCCCGCACACGGCCCTCCTTGGGCAGCTGGTTCCAGGTCCAGGCGATCTTCTTGGAAAGGAGCGCGATGCCTTCGATATCCTCATAGGTTTCGGTGGGAAGGCCCAGCATGAAATAGAGCTTCACCTTGTCGAAGCCGCCCTGGAACGCTAGCTTCACGCCCTCGAGGATCTCCTCCTCGGTGATGCCCTTGTTGATGACGTCGCGGAGCCGCTGCGTGCCGGCCTCCGCCGCGAAGGTGAGCCCGCTCTTCTTGCCCTGGGACAGCTCGTCCATCAGGGCCAGCGAGAAGGCGTCCACGCGGAGCGAGGGCAGCGAGATATGGACGTGGGGATATTTTTCGTGAATCTCGCGGATGATCCCGTAAAGCTCGGGATAATCGTTGGAGCTGAGCGAGGTCAGAGAAATCTCATCGTAGCCGGTGTTCCTCAGCACGCTGTCGACCCACTTCATGATGGATTCGCGGCTCTTCCTGCGGACGGGACGGTAGATCATGCCCGCCTGGCAGAAGCGGCAGCCGTGCAGACAGCCGCGGAAGATTTCCATCGCGGCCCGGTCGTGGACGATCTGCATGTAAGGAACGATGGGCTTGTCAGGGTACTCGACGCTGTCGAGATCGTTCACGAGAAGCTTGCGGATCTTGGCGGGAACGCCGTCGGCCGCGGGGGCAAAGCGGGTGATGACGCCGGTGTGAACGCAGCCCTCGGCAGGCTCTTCGCTGTATTCGACCTCATAGAGCGAGGGCACGTACATGCCGGGGATCTTCGCGACCTCCTTCAGGAAATCGCGCCGTTTGCCGCCCTTTTCGATGAACGCGGCGTATTCGTCGAACAGATGCGCGTACTCGACCTCGCCTTCTCCGAGATAGAAAAAGTCGATGAAATCGGCCAGCGGCTCGGGGTTGTAGGCGTTGGGGCCGCCCGCCATGACGAGAGGATCGCTGTCGCCGCGCTCCGAGGCAAAAAGCGGGATCCCGGCAAGGTCCAGCATGTTCAGGATGTTCGTGTAGGACATCTCGTACTGGAGCGTGAAGCCGAGGAAATCGAACTCGCGAAGCGGCGTAAAGCTCTCGAGAGAATACAAAGGAATCCCGTTCTCGCGCATCTTCTCTTCCATGTCGGGCCAGGGCGCAAAGGCACGCTCGCAGAACACGTGATCGGGCTTGTTCAGCTCGTGATAGAGGATCTGCAGTCCCAGATGGCACATGCCGACGTCATAGACGTCCGGAAAGCAGAAGCAGTAATGGACATCATAAAAACCCGGCTCCTTATAGAGGGAGTTCACTTCTCCTCCTATGTAGCGAGCCGGTTTCTGTACGGATAAGAGCAGTTCGTCGGAAAGTTCGACCTTCATCATAGCCTCCCTGTCAGGGTTTGAAATACTGCCTCCACTCGAGGTCGCCGCGTTCCAGACCGAGGATCAGCATCTCGGCCGTGGCCAGGTTCGTGGCAAGCGGGATCAGGTTCGCGTCGCAGACGTTGATCAGCTCGGCGTGCTTGCGGGGCGTCTCGGGATTGTCGGAATCGAGCAGGAAAATGACCATGTCCAGATCGTTGTTGCCGATCTGCGCGCTCAGCTGCTTCTCGCCCCCGAGGCCGCCGGACAGGAATTTGCGCACACGAAGACCCGCGGCCCGCTCGATCAGCTGTCCCGTCGTATCGGTCGAAAAGAGCGAGTGGGCAGAGAGGATGTTCGAGTAGGCCACGCAGAAGTTCTGCATGAGGCGTTTCTTGCTGTCGCTGGCCAGGAGAGCGATGTTCATGGCGTATTCTCCTATGAGTTATATGATACCGGCTTCCTTCATGGAGCAGAAGGTGCCGTCCCCGAGGATGACATGATCGAGCAGCTCGATCTCCAGAAGCTCGCCGCAGCCCGCGATCTTCTTTGTAAGAAGAATGTCGTTCTGGCTGGGCGAGGGATCGCCGCTCGGATGATTGTGAAGCAAAATGACCCTGGAGCTCCCCTTCTCCATCGCCGGGGCGAACACCTCGCGCGGAGACAGGACGGAGCGGTTGATGCTGCCCTGCGAAATGATCTTCTCTGCGACGATGGCGTTTCGGGTGTTGAGATAGAGCGCGCGGACGATCTCGCGGTCGAGATGCCGCATGGCTTCCATGTAAAGCCCGGCCACCGAGGCGGGATCGCTGACGCAGAGACGCTCTCTGGCCTGGCGGGACGAAAGCCTCGCGCTCATTTCGCCGAGGGCACGGATCTGCAGCGCTTTCACGCGGCCGACGCCGCAGAAGGACGTAAGCACCGGCAGCGGGAGCCTAACGAGCTCCGACAGAGGGTCCTGTCCCCCCGTCCCGGCCATGCTCATAAGCCGTGTGGCGAGCTCCAGCACGGTCTCGCCCTTCGTTCCGCTTTGCAGGAAGACGGCGAGGAGCTGCGCGTCGGTCAGGTTCTCGGCGCCCCTCTCCTCCATCAGCTCGTACGGACGTTCGGAAAGAGGGACCTCCTTCATGGTGGGTCTTGTTGCTTTGTCTTGGTTCATGTTCTTTACCTCCGTGATGATGGAAGCAGGAACATGAAGTCTGTAGTTCGATTATATCATGAAAAAAGAACGATGACAAGTTCCGCGGAGGAACTTGTCACCGAACTTGTGTCTGAATAAGCCGTTCTCAGATGAATTTTTCGATTACGTGGCGCGGGCACTTTTCCGCGCAGATGCCGCAGCCGATGCAGAGCTCGCGGTCGATTGCGGCGAGGTTGTCTTCGATGCGGATCGTGAGCTGCGGGCAGTTTTTGACACAGATGCCGCAGGCGATGCAGCCGGCCTTGCAGACCGCGTTCTGCTCCTTCGCGGGAGCCTTGCTGCTGCAGGCGACACCGACGATTGCCGAGGCGGGGATCATTTCGATGAGGCCGCGTGGGCAGACCGAGGCGCAGGTGCCGCAGCCGGTGCATTTCGAGGGATCGACATGCGCGACGCCGTTCTCGACGCTCATCGCGCCGAACTTGCAAACCGCCGCGCAGGTGCCGAGGCCGAGACAGCCGACGGTGCAGGCCTTCTGGCCGCCGCCGGGCAGGAGCGCCGCGTGCGCGCAGTCGGCCGCGCCGTAGTATTCGACCCGGTCGGGAGCCTTGTCGCAGCTGCCGGAGCAGCGGACGAAGGCCATCATCGGCTCCTTCTCCTCCGCCGCGACGCCGAGGATCCGGGCGATCGCTTCGGTCGAGGTCTTGCCGCCGACGGCGCAGAGGTTCGGCTTCGCGGTCCCCTCCGCGACTGCCTTCGCGTATTCGTCGCAGCCGACGAAGCCGCAGCCGCCGCAGTTCGCGCCGGGAAGCGCCTCGCGGATCTTGCCGGCCGTTTCATCCTCTTTTACGGAAAATTTCTTCGAGGCAAAGCCCAACAGCAGGCCGAACAAAAGGCCTAATCCGCCGAGGACCGCCACAGGAAGGATCACGGGAAGTACGGTATTCCAGTTCATCTCGCGCACCTCCTCAGATCAGTCCCTGGAAGCCCAGGAACGCAATGGCCATCAGGCCCGCCGCGATCATCGAAATCGGGAAGCCTTCCATGCACTCGAGGACCTTGTTATGCGCGATCCTCTCGCGGATGCCGGAGAACAGAACGATGCCGAGCAGGAAACCGATACCGCCGCCGAAGCCGCTCAGCACACAGTTGACGAGCGAATATCCTGCCTGCATGTTGATCACGGCAACGCCGAGCACCGCGCAGTTCGTCGTGATCAGCGGCAGATAGACACCGAGCGCCGAATACAGAGCCGGGCTCAGCTTGCGGATGACCATCTCGACGAACTGGACCAACGCCGCGATCACGAGGATGAAGGCGATGGTGTAAAGGTACTCCTTGCCGAACGGGACCAGGATGAAGCGGTAGACCAGATAGCAGATCGCGGACGCGACGGTCATCACGAAGGTGACGGCGATGCCCATGCCGAGCGCGGTATCCGTCTTTTTGGAAACACCGAGGAAGGGACAGATTCCCATAAAACGGCTCATTACGAAATTGTTGATCAGCACGTTCCCCAGAATAATCACGAAGAAGCTGCTCATGCCTTTGCCTCCTTCCGCTTGCGGGCGTTTTGCGTAATCGCGCGGAAGATCGCGATGCTCGCGCCGAAGATGAAGAAGCCGCCGGGCGCCATGGTCAGGATCGCCGCGGGCCGGAAGCCGTCAGGCATGACCTCGAGACCGAAGAGACAGCCGGAGCCGAGGAACTCGCGGATGATGCCCATCAGCGTGAGCGCCATCGTAAAGCCGAGTCCCATGCCGAGACCGTCGAGGACCGAATCCCCCACCGTGTGTTTGGAGGCGTAGGCCTCCGCGCGGCCGAGGATGATGCAGTTGACGACGATCAGCGGGATAAACAGGCCGAGCGACTGATACAGCGTATCGTAGAAGAAGGCCTGCAGAAGCAGGTCGATCACCGTGACGAAGGTCGCGATGATCACGATGAAGGCCGGGATGCGGATCTTCTCGGGAATGACCTTGCGGAGCAGGGAAATCACGAGGTTCGAGCCCATCAGCACGAAGGTGACCGAAAGGCCCATGCCCAGGCCGTTCAGCGCGGTGGTGGTCACGGCCAGCGTGGGACAGGTGCCGAGTACCTGCACGAAGGTAGGATTCTCAGTCAGAATCCCGCGCTTCATGTGTTCACTGAAGCTCGCCATCGTCAGGTACCTCCTTGATGAAATTCCGGTAATAGCGGCAGGCGAAATTGACCGCCTCCACTACGCCCTTCGTGGTCTTCGTGGCGCCGGTCAGTCCGTCGATCTCATAATCGAGATCGGCGCCGTCCTTGACGGCGACCAGATCCGTCAGAGCGCTGCGGCCGGTGAACTGGTTCAGGAAAGAGGGCTTCGCGGCATTCGAGCCGAGCCCGGGAGTTTCGGAATGAGAAAGGATACGGACGCCGGTGATCTCGTCCTCGAGGCTGATCCCGACGGCGATCTCGATCTGATCGCCCTTGTAGCCGTAGCCGTACACGGTCATCACGTAGCCGTAATCCTCGGCGTAGAAGAGATTCTTCAGAGTGCCGGCATTTTCGTCCGGAACGGGAAGCTCCTGGAGAATACCGTCGTCGCGGCCCGGCAGGACCTCGCGGAACGCGGCCATCTGCACGGAAAGCTTCTTGTCCGCGATCAGGTCCTTCGTGTTCTCGTACACGAGGCCGAGCGCAAGACCCGCCACGGCGCAGAACAGAAACAGCATCAGACCGAGGAACAGGACCGGTCTCTTCTCACGGAAGGGGACCTTCGCGGAAGACTTCTGATTATTGTCAGCCATCAGCGAGCCTCCTTTCCGGCGCGCATGCGCTCGCGGGTGATCCCGTAGGGACGGGGCCGGATGAGACGGTCGATCAGCGGCGTACAGACGTTCATGAACAGGATGCTGAAGGAAACGCCCTCAGGGTACCCGCCGAAGCGCCGGATCACGGCGGTCATCAGACCGCAGCCGAGACCGAAGATCCATTTGCCGCCCTTGCTCATGGGCGTGGTGACATAATCGGTCGCCATGAAGAAGGCGCCGAGGAACAGGCCGCCGTTGAAGATCTGATAGAAGCCGTCCATGCCGAACAGGTAGGACAGGACGAAGACGGTCCCGATGAAGGCCGCGGGGATACGGTAGTCGATGATCTTCCGCGCCATCAGGTAGATCGCGCCGAGAAGCAGTAAAAGCGCCGAGGTCTCTCCGATGCAGCCGGCGGTTTTGCCGAGGAAGGCCTCCCACAGCGTGGGCGGCGTAAGCTGAAGCGCGGGATCCGCGGCGATGGCAAGCGGGGTAGCCACGGTCACGCCGTCCAGGGTGAAGCAGGTCAGCTCGGAGGTCCAGGAAATGAGCAGCATGCAGCGGGCCGCCAGAGCCGGATTCATGAAGTTCTGGCCCAATCCTCCGAACAGCTGCTTGACGACGATGACCGCGAAGGCGGAGCCGATGAGCGGAATCCACCACGGAGCGGAAGCGGGCAGGTTCATCGCCAGTAGGATGCCGGTGAGCAGCGCGCTCAGGTCTCCGACGGTCACGGGCTGCTTCGTCAGCTTCTGCCAGCCGAATTCGCAAAGTACCGCCGTCGCGGCGGAAATCAGCGTAAGGATCAGCGCCCGCAGACCGAAATGGAGGAAGCCGAAAATCAGCGCGGGGCAAAGCGCAAGGATGACCTCCAGCATGATGCTTCGGGTCGTATTCTTCGAACGGTTATGGGGGGAGACGGAGAACATCTTCAGGGCTTTTTCGTCACTCATTTCTTTGCCTCCGCAGCTGCTCTCTTCTTCCGGTTCGCGAGCGCGGTCTTCCGGCCCAGCTTCATCGTCTGCGTCAGATGACGCTTGGCGGGACAGACGAAGCTGCAGGAGCCGCATTCGATGCATTCGCAGCCGAAATTCCGTTCGAACTCGTCGAACTCACGGCGTTCCACCATCTGCGTGAGCCGGAAGGGCTCGAGATGGATGGGACAGGCGTCGATGCATTTGCCGCAGCGAATGCAGGCGGACGCCTCGGGGAAACGGGCCTCCTCTTCCGAAAGAAGCACGAAGGAGGAAGAGGTTTTGATGATGGGGATATCGAGCGAGGGGATCGCGAGGCCCATCATGGGGCCGCCGCAGATGATCTTCGCGGGCTCCTCGGTGACGCCGCAGTGCTCGATCAGCTCGCGCACGGAGGTGCCGATACGGACCTTATAGTTGCCGGGGTTCTTCACCATGCTGCCGGAAACGGTCACGATCCGGCGCTGGAGCGGTCTCGCCTGGCAGACGGCGCGGTAGATGGCAACGACGGTGTCCACATTGATGACGACGCAGCCCACGTCCGCGGGAAGGCCGCCGGAGGGCACCTCGCGCCCGGTGACGGCCGAAATCAGCATTTTCTCGGAGCCCTGGGGGTACTTCGTAAGGAGCTGAACCACCTCGATGCGGCGGTCGCCCGGGAAGTTCCGCTTGATGCAGTCATTCAGCAGATCGATGGCCTTCGGCTTGTTGCTCTCGACGCAGATGCAAAGCTCCGCCTTCTCGAACAGTTTGCGGACGATCAGCGCGCCCTTGACAAGGCGCTCCGTATCCTCGAGCATCACACGGTAATCGGAAGTAAGGAAGGGCTCGCACTCGGAGCCGTTCACCAGTACGTATTCGATGGTTTTGCCCTTGGGCGGATCGAGTTTGACGCAGGTCGGGAAACCGGCGCCGCCCATGCCGACGATGCCGGAATAGCGGATGCGGTCGAGAATCTCATTCGTCGGTACATCCTCGAAGGATACCGGCTTGAAGGGACCGTTCACCTCATCATAAAGATGATCGTTCTCGACGGTGATGCCGGTCACGTAGCTGCCGTTCGGATGGAGCACCGGACCGATCGCCTTGACGGTGCCGGAGACACTCGAATAGACCGGCGCGCTGATTTTGCCGTCGGCCTCGCCGATCAGTTGGTGACGGTACACGTAGTCGCCCACGGAAACGCAGGGTTTCGCGGGGGCGCCCAGATGCTGCTGCATCAGAAAGACGAGATCCTCCTCCGGATCCATGAAATCCTGGATTGGGATATCGCAGGTCGTATCCTTCTCATCCGGCGGATGGATGCCGCCGCGGAAGGTACGGACGAGGCTGAGCAGATTTTCTGCCATGGGTTATCCTTCTTTCCAGTCAGTGTTGACCTGGTTTTTTGCGTCTCCGGGACGGAAAAAAGCCGGAAACGCGCTTATACTTTTTGATTGTATAAGAGAAATCCAAAACTTTCAAGAATAGTTATTTGTTTAACGCGATTAGTTGAAGAAGGCCGGGATTTGTTGTAAAATCAAGGAAAAGAAACGTGAAAGGAGGCCCGCCGTGCGCACGATCCTGCATCTCGACATGGACGCGTTTTTCGCGTCCGTGGAAGTCCGTGACGATCCGTCCCTCAAGGGGAAACCGCTGATCATCGGCGCTCTGCCGAACGAACGCGGCGTGGTCTCCACCTGCTCCTATGAGGCGAGGCGCTACGGCGTCCGCAGCGGCATGAGCATCAAGGAAGCCTACCGGCTCTGCCCGGACGGCGTCTACATGCACGGAAGCTATCACAAATACCATGAGGCGAGCGAGGTCATGCACGCCATCATGCGCGAATACTCCGACCGGGTGCTGTTCATCGCTTCCGACGAGGGCTATCTGGACCTCACCGGCTCTCTCGCGCTCTTCGGCGACGCGGAATCGATCGGGCGCGAGATCAAGCGTCGCGTCACGGAATCGCTGTCCCTCAGCTGCTCCGTCGGCATCGGCTACAACATGATGAGCGCGAAGCTCCCGTCGCAGGAAAAGAAGCCGGACGGCTTCTTC
>JAZUHB010000012.1:0-2922 GCA_045641505.1 Bianqueaceae bacterium
GCCGGCCCAGGAGCCCGCGAACCAGCGGAGCTTCTTCGCCTCGGCCAGCCGCGCGTTCCGCAGGGTGCCGAAGACGGCCTCGAGGCCGCTCACGTCCTCGGGCGCGTAGAGGATCCGGACGCCGTAGCGGGCGGCGGTTTCCTCGATCCGCGCCTTGTGTTTGTCTTCCAGGAAGGGGGCGAAAATGCCCAGCTCGAAACCGGTACGTGTCATGTGGGAAGTCCTTTCTGCCGGCCGGGAAAGCGGCGGGCATCGAATGGGATTTATCCCCTTCATTCTACCACTTTCCCCGCGAAAGGGCAAGAAAAAAGGGCTTCGGCGCGCGGCCGGAGCCCTTTCGGGAATCGGGTCTTACTTCTTCTTTTTCTTTACCAGGGTCAGGGTGACGCCGGCGCAGAGGATGACCGCGGCGGCGATGCCCGCGTACAGATACCAGGGCGCGGAGGCGGGCTTGGGTTCGACGGGCTTCAGGTTGTCGTTCTCGGTCTTCGTCAGGGTGAAGGTGTCGATCACGCTGTAGTCCTTGCAGAGCTTGGTGTAGTTCGTGCCGGCCTCGGTGCGCTGGTAGGCGGTCACGGTGATCGTGTCGGCGGAGACGGTCACCTGGGTGAAGTACTGGCGCTCATCGTCCGCGCCGCCGGTCTGGAAGTCGAGCAGCTCGGGGATGTAGTCCTCGAAGGGATCGAACTTGCAGCCCATGGGGCTCGTGGTGACGAAGGTCGTGCCGACGCCGAGCTCCGCGTGCTTGCGCTCGTGGACGGAGGCGCGGTAGTAGTTATGGATATGACCGTTGAAGTACAGGTCGACGTTCAGTTCGTCGCACATATCCTGCAGGAAGCCGGAGAGCTCGGCGCTGTCCTGGACCAGGCCGGCGTGGGCGAAGATGATGCGCCACTTGCAGCCGCTGGCCTCGAAGACCTCCTTGGCCCAGGCCTTCTGGGCCTCGTAGTAGGCGAGCATCTCGGCCGCGGGGTCGGCGCCGGGCTTGCCGCTGTAGGGCTCGGTGTTCAGGATTACGAAGCAGGCGTCGCCGATCACGAAGCTGCCGGTGGTCTCGCCGATCACGTCATCGGTCATGCCGCCGGGCTGATTGGTGCGGCCCTTGAAGAGCGTGTAGACCTTGTCGCCCTTGCTCTCGTGGTTGCCGGGCGCGTAGGCGGTGATGGTGGAGGCGATGCTCGCACCGATGGTGTCGTAGAGGTAGCTCCACTCGGCGACGGTGTCGTCCTCGGTCAGGTCGCCGACGTTGACGATGAAGTTGGGCTTGACGTTGGTCATGAAGCCGGCCAGGGTCTGCTTCCAGGGGTTGTAGCCCTCCTCGGAGGTGGCCTGCAGGTCGGAGATCACCACGAAGCTGAAATCGCCTTCGGCGGGCAGGGTGGTGAATTTGCAGATGTCGCTGTTATAGTTCTTGCTGCCGTCGCTGGTGACCGCCATGTACTCGTACGTGGTGTTCGGGACCAGTCCCTCCAGGTCGACGGAGTAGCTGACGAAGCTGCCCTTGTCGTCGCCGACGGTATACTCGACGATCTCGGTGCAGGGGACGACCGCCCACTCGCTGCCGCCCGCCAGACGGTAGCGGAGCTCGGAGGTCAGGCCGCCCGTGGTGGTGGTCCAGTTGAAGCCGACCTTGGTGGGATCGGCGCCGGGGCAGAGGGTGAGGTAGCCGGGCGCGTATTTGTCGGAGGCGGAGGCGACGGTGAACTTCAGCGTTCCCTTGGTGGGGAAGGTGAGGGCCTTGCCGTCCGCCGTGACGGTGATGTAGTAGTAGAAGGTTCCCTGCTTGAGCTCGGGGAAGTCCGCGCTGAGCACGCCGTTTTCGATGTCCATCGGGATCTCGGTGGCGCAGTCATCGGCCTTCTTGCCGGTGCCGTAGTGGAGCACCGCGTCGGTGACCTCGTCCGCGCCGCTCACGAAGAAGACCATTTCGGTGTATTCACCTTCGTAGGAGATGCTGACGGTGGGCTCGACGGGCTTGAGCGCGGCGGGAACGGCGTCGAAGGCCGCCCGCAGCTCATCCGCGGAAAGCTCCGCAGCCATCGTCTCTTCCTGCCCGCGGAGGGCCGGGAAGCCGTTCTGCTCCTCTCCGACCCAGGTCCAGACCGTGTCGAAATCCCAGCCGGCCTTTTCGGCGTAGAAGGACTTGGAAAGCAGCTCGTCCGTGCCGGCGTAGGCGAAGGCCGCGGTCACGGGATGGTCGCTGGCGACGCCGCCCTCGAGGACGGTGCCTTCCCAGGCGTAGTTGTTGTGCAGATGGGAACCGGACTCGCCGGAGTAGTTGCCGCAGAGGATACCGATGTTGGTGCCGTCCTCGATGCGGATCTCGCGGATCGCCATCACGGTGTTGTCGATGGCGGTTCCGCTCTTCAGGTTGCCGGTGACGCCGCCGACGCCGTCCGCGCCCTCATCGAGGACGGTGATGGTGCCGGTGCAGAAGCAGTTGTAGATCGCGCCGCCGTTGGAGTTCGCCGCGGTGATGCCGCCGGCCGCTCCGTTCTCGCTGCCCTCGCCGAGGATCGTGATGTCGACGTTCGCGAAGCAGTTCCGGGCCAGGCCGATGTAGCCGACCTCGTTCTTCTTGATCTTGCCCGCGAGGCCGCCGGCCGTCTTCTCGTGGCAGATGATGGTGCCGGTGACGGTGATGTTCTCGACCTCGCCGTAGACCGCGCCGGCCAGGATGCCGACGGAGGCCATGGCCTCCATCTTCGCGTCGAGGATGGCCAGGTTCTTGACGAAGCCCTCGCCGTAATCATAGCCTACGTTGCCGAAGAGGCCGCAGTACTTGTCGCCGAGACGCTTGACGCTGAGGTTGCGGATGACGTGGTTCTGACCGTCGAAGAGGCCGAAGAACGCGCAGTACTCGCCGCCGGCGCGCTCCTCGTCGGAGGAGGCGGCGATGGGCGGCATGTAGCCTTCCATCTT
>JAZUHB010000013.1:0-6967 GCA_045641505.1 Bianqueaceae bacterium
CACCCTGGCGGTCTGCCGGGAGCTTGGCCCCTCCGGGATGCTCCGCCGCGGCGCGTCGGCCGCCGAGGGCCTCCGCGAGCTCGTCCTGCCGACCGACAGCGGGACCCGCGTCGACCTCAAGCGCGCGATCCGCTGCCTTGAGCGCAGCGTCTGGTGCGAGCAGAACGGCAGCCTGGTCCGCATCACGGACGACGCCGAGGGCGAGCGCGCCGAGATCCGCGAGGTCTACGAGATCGTCGACCCGGCCACCGTCGGCCCCGCGCTGCGCGCGCTCCGTCCCGCCGGGGGCTTCCTGACCGCGCCGGACCTGGCCGTGGGCGAGCCCGTGGCCACCGTGCATAACACCTACGAGATCCAAAACGACGGCACCGTCCTCACCCGCATCCGCATCGAGCTCCGCGAGGACGCGCCACTCGACTGGGTGATGGGCATGATGTACCAGGAGAAGTGCGAACAAGGCGGCGGCAATCTCCGCCTCATCCCGGGGCTCCGCGCCGTGCCGGGCTTCGAGTATCTCGCCGGACCCTTCGACACCTCCTTCGGCCCCTACCCCGCCGAGAAGCTGCACCTCACGCGCGAATTCTGGGCGGATCCCGACGATCCCCCCTGCCGCCAGATCGACCTGCTGCGCGAGTACGACGGCACGCCGCTGGCCGCCTTCGCCGCGGGCTACCTGCCCCTCGGCGACGGCGCCCCCGCGGTCCGCGCGCAGAACATCCACGAGGCCTGGAACATCGTCCCGAGCCGCAAGACCTACCCCACCCTCTACGGCACCTACGACTACGACGTCGCGCCGCGCTTCGTCCGCGCGGGCCGGCCGATCGACGCGGTGTGCTACCGGAAGTACTTCCGGCTCGGCGCCGACGGCGTCTCCCGCTACGAGATCCGCTGCGACGGCGAAGCGTACCGCTTCGAGGACAAGATGCTGTAAGACGCGGCGCGGGGCGGAGCGGCAGGACATTGCTCCGCCGCATGAACGCTCCGCGGCAAGACGACAAAACAAATCCCGCCGGAGAGGCCTGTCCCCCGGCGGGATTTTTGCACGAAAAAAAGCACGAGACGGGAATCGAACCCGCGTATTCAGCTTGGGAAGCTGATGTTCTGCCATTGAACTACTCATGCAAGGTTCTACGATTATACTCCCGCCGGGCGCTTTGCGCAAGTCCCTTTTCGGCTTCGGCGATTCGCCGCTGTTTGCGCGGGCGATTCCCGCAGTTTCCGGCTTTGCCGATTCCCGCAGAAAAAGGCTTGACATTTCCCCGCCGCATGGCTATACTATCCCTTGCACTCAAGAAAGAGTGATGCGCGAATGGCTCAGAGGTAGAGCATCGCCTTGCCAAGGCGAGGGTCGCGAGTTCGAATCTCGTTTCGCGCTCGAAGCGGTCTGACGAAGGTCAGGCCGCTTTTTTGTGTAATTTGCAGGACAAGCCGCGCAAGGAGGCGGCTTCGGCGACGCCCCCGGGAGGAAGCGGCCCTCTTTTTTCTCATTTTCCTCCTTTTTTATCCACAAAAGGGAGCAAAATCCCGCGCGATACCGGATTTTACTCCTTTTTTCCGTGTCAAAAGGAGGAAATTCGTTTGAAAAATGCCGTTTTACTCCTTTTCGCCAAAAAAATGGGAGGAAAACAGCTCATATGGCTCGAACTCACTCCCACTCGCCGCGTCCCAGGCCCCGCCCGCCTTTTCCGCACGAAAAAAGCCCGCGTCGCCGCGGGCCTTCCGAAAAATGATGCACTTTTTACAGCTCGATCACGTCGCCGTCGTCCGGCACGAAGATCCCGCCGTCGAAGACCTCGGCGGCCTCCGCGGTGTAGCGGGCCTTGCGCGTGTCCAGGCCGCTGTCCTCGGTGTGCCAGAGCACGAGGCGCGCCGCGCCCAGCTCGCGGCCCAGCTCCGCCGCGTCCCGGACGGTCGAGTGGTTCTTCTCGTAGGGCTTGAAGATCTCGCGGTCGGCGTAGAGGCAGAAGGCCTCGGAGAGCAGCCAGTCGGCGCCCTCGGCGTACTCGCGGCAGGCGGGATTGTAGGGCTCGTCGCCCAGGCAGCAGAGCCGGCGGCCGTTTCGGAGCGTCGTCGCGAAGCCGAACTGCTTCGCCTTCGTGGAGCGGATGTCGAAGAAGCGCACCGTGTAGGGGCCGAGCTCGCACGTCTCGCCGTCCGCGACCGGAATCAGCGGGATGCGGCCGCCGACCAGCGCGAAGTGCTTCTTCTGCAGGGTCAGGCGGCAGAGGGTGCGGATGATCTCGCAGAGCTCCTCGTGCGCGTAGATCGGGAACTCGCCCTCGTACTTGCCGGCGAGCATCGCAGTGGCAATCATGCGGACCACCCAGACGACGCCCAGCACGTGGTCGGTGTGCTCGTGGGTGACGATCATCCGGCGCACCCGGGCCAGCGGGATGCCGGCGTCGCGGAGCACCCGAAGGATGCCGTTGCCGCCGCCCGCGTCCACCAGGAGGTACTCCCGGTCGGCCTCTTCGCCGCAGCCGAGCGCGAAGCAGGTGTTATAGCAGTTCAGCGCCTGGGCGTTGCCGGTGCCCAGGACGTACAGTTTTTCGTTCATAAGAGCTCCTGATCGTAGACGGCGCGGGCGCCGCCGATGAATTTGGGACGGACGCGGGCCGCGAGCAGAATCGCCTCGCCCACGTGATCGGCCGAGAGCCGCAGGGGCACCGCGACCTTCTTGAGGTGCATGCCGATGAGCGTGCCGCCGATGTCGAGCCCGGCGTCCGCGCGGATCTCCTCCACCGCCACGGGGTCCTCGAAGGCCGCGTAGGCCGCGGTCGCGAACGAGCCGCCCGCCTTGGGCTGAGGCACCACGTTCACGGGATCGCCCGCGCCGGCGGCCGCGATCGCCGCCCGCTCGATGATCAGCGCCCGGTTCAGATGCTCGCAGCACTGCGCCGCCAGGAAGATTCCGCGGGGAGAAAAGACCTCGAGCAGGGCCGCCACGATCTCGGCGCCCACCTCGGGCACGGAGGCCGTCCCGATGCGGGAGCCCAGCACCTCGCTGGTCGAGCAGCCCACGACCACCACCTGACCGGCACGCAGCTTCGCCTTCTCGCAAAGCTCCGCCGCCACAGACATGATTTCCGAACGGATATCAGACATATCGAACTCCTTTGACAAGTGAAGCGCCCGCTTCACTCTCGTGTTATTTCCGTTATTCGCGGCTCTGCCGCGCGTTATTGCGCCGCAGGCGCCGTTATTCTGCGCCCCGCGCAGCGTTATTCGCGGCTCCGCCGCGCTCTCATCCCCGCCATCACCGGCAGCGCGATCACCAGCGCCGCGAGCGCCTGCAGGCAGTTCCCGGGGATGCTCGCCGCCGCGGCCAGCCCGCGTCCCAGAAGGAGCGAGGTGTAGCCGAAGTAGCCGACGATCATCACAAGCTCCGCGACGATGCCCGCCCAAAGCTCCGCCCAGAACGGCCGGAGCCGCGGAGTCAGCCGCTTCGCGACGAGCGCCGCCGCGACCGCCATTGCGCCCTTCACCAGGAAGGTCCCGGGGGCGAAATAGGCCGCGCCGGAGATGAGGTCCGCCGCCGCCGCGCCCAGGCCCGCTGCCGCCGCGCCCCACCAGGGCCCGAGAAGCCAGCCCGAGAGCAGCACAGGCGCGTCGCCCAGGTTTACGAAGCCGCCCATCGGCGAGGGCACCCGAAGCACCATCGTTACCAGAAGGACGAGCGCCGCCATCATCGCGGAGCCGGCCAGCCGGTGGATCCGATCCTTTTTCATGCGCGCGCCTCCTTCCGAAAACTCTGGCAGTCCGCAGAGACCGCCCTGAGTCTTCATTATACTCGCCCGCGGGCGGAAGCGCAAGTAAACAGCCGGGCAATCTGCTGGCCTCTTGTTGACTCTCCCGCGCGGGCGTTCTATAATGAAATTTGCGCCGCGGGCCCGGACATTCGTCCGCCGCATTACACGCGGCATCCCGCACCACCCGAATCATCATCCACAGGAGGCTTTTCCATGAAAGCAGGTATCGCGATCCGTGACCTTACCCCTGAATTTCCCGTCCATCTGGGCGGCTACCCCGAGCCTGAGGACCGCGCCGGCCTCGAGGCGCACGATCGCCTCTGGACGTCCCTGTATTATTTCGAGACCGAGAGCGGCAAGCTCCTGCTTCTGACCAACGACCTGATCTACCTCAACAACGCCGACGCGAAGGAAACGCGCCGCCGTCTCGCCGAGGCCACCGGCCTGCCCTACGAGCGCGTCATCTTCACCGCGACGCACACCCACAGCGCGCCCCAGTACTCGCTGCTGCCCGTCGGGCACGATCCCTATCTCGACTGGCTCGAGACCGCCCGCGCGAAGTGGGTCGACGCCGCGAAGGAAGCGATGGCGAACACCTTCGAAGCGAAGGTCGGCTTCGGCCTGGCTCTCTGCGGCGCGGAGAAGGGCATCGGCGGCAACCGCCACGACAAGAGCGGCCCCGCGGATCCCCGGGTCACCGTCATGGTCATCCGCGATCTCGCCGACAAGATCCGCGGCATCTTCATGAACTACTCGCTGCATCCGACCGTGCTGCACGCGAATTCCTACTACTACTCCGCCGACTTCGTCTGGGGCATCCGCGAGACGCTCCGCGAGACCTATCCCGACGCGGTCTTCGGCTTCAACCAGGGTACCTCCGGCGACCAGAGCACCCGCTTCTTCCGCCACGGCCAGACCTTCGACGAGGCCTTCCGCATGGGCAGCGTGCTCGCCGGCGGCTGCCTCGAGGCCATCGCCAACATCCGAAGCTACGAGACCGAGCCGGTGATCCGCGAGACCCACCGCTACCTGATGCCCGAGGTGAAGCCCATCCCGACCGTCGAGCAGGCCATCGCCGACAAGGCCAAGGCCCAGAAGATCTACGACGAGCTGGTCGCCTCCGGCGCGCCCTACACCGAGTGCCGCACGATGGAGTGCACCCTGATCGGCACCGACACGATGCTCAAGAAGGCCGAGAAGGCCGAGAAGATCGGCAAGGAAGCGGTCTACGGCTACGGCCTGCCGGTCGAGCTCTGCGCCGTCGCCATCGGCCGCGCCGTCATCTGCGGCGTGAGCGCCGAGGTCTTCGTCGAGTGCAGCAACCGCGTGAAGGCCGCCTCCCCCTTCGATTACACCTTCCTCAGCACCCTCACCAACGGCGACGGCATCGGCTACATCGTCGATGACCGCGGCTACGACGAGTACTGCTACGAGGCCAACGAGACCAGCTTCGCCCGCGGCACCTGCGGTCTGGTCGCCGACAACCTGATCGAGATGACCAAGGAACTCAAGTAAAATGCCGCTGCTTCTTCACATCTGCTGCGCGCCCTGCTCCGTGATGTGCATCGAGACGCTCCGGGCCGAGGGCATCGAGCCCACCGGCTTCTGGTACAACCCGAACATCCACGGCAAGTACGAGTACAAAACGCGCCGCAACACCCTGACCGAATACGCGCGCTCGATTGGCCTCGAGCTCCTCATGGAGGACGAGTACGGCCTGCGCTCCTTCATCGCGGACCTCTGCCCCGATTTCGACAACCGCTGCGAGTACTGCTACACCCGCCGCCTCACCGAGACCGCGGACTACGCCGCCGCCCACGGCTTCGACAGCTTCTCGACGACGCTCCTCATCTCCCCCTACCAGAACCACGCGCTGATCCGCGAGATCGGCGAGCGCCTGGCGGCGGAGCGCGGCCTCGACTTCCTCTACCGCGACTTCCGTCCCTTCTTCCGCGAGGGTCAGGACAAGGCCGAGGCGCTGGGCCTCTACCGCCAGAAATACTGCGGCTGCATCTTCAGCGAGGAGGACCGCTACACGAAGCACAGAAAGCCCGCCGAGCGCGAGTCTTGACGAAACGCGCCTTTTCTTCTAAAATATACCCTACATCCACCTTGTGAAAGGAAACACTCCAATGACCGCTTGGGAAATCGTTTTCACCGTACTCGCCATCATCGCCGTGATCCTCGTCGTCCTCTACTTCATCGGCCGCAAGCTGCAGAAGCGCCAGGACGAGGCCAGCGCGCAGATCGAACAGAATAAACAGACCGTGCAGGCCCTCATCATCGACAAGAAAAAGATGAAGCTGAAGGACGCCAACTACCCCGCCGCCGCGCTGGAGCAGGTCCCCTGGTACATGCGGAACAACAAGTTCCCGATGGCCAAGGTCCGCATCGGCAACCAGATCGCGACCCTGATCTGCGAGCCCTCCATCTTCGCGGCCCTGCCCGTCAAGTCCAGCGTGAAGATCACCATCGCCGGCTCCTACATCACCGGCTTCTCCACCGCCAAGAAGGGCGACAAGAAGGGTTCCGACGTGCCGCTGTCCAAGAAGGAAAAGCGCGCGAAGGCCCGCGCCGCCAAGAAGGAAAAGCGCGAAGCCGAGCGTGCCGCCAAGAAGGCCGCCCGCGCCGCGAAATAAACTGCGCAAGATGAAAGCCAGCCCGAGGGCTGGCTTTTTTGTGTGCGGAAAATGCCGGAAGGCCGGCCTAGAAGGCCGTCCCTTCGCAGCGCCTGCAAAAAGAAATGGCCGGGGTTTGCGCCCCGGCGACAACTCAACAAAATGGGAGGAGGAAACAAAATGAAAAATTTCGTTTGCACTATATACATTAAAGCATAAATATGAATAAAGTATGGACAGAAGGTTATCATTGCATAACAATGCGGAAACGGAAGGCCGGCTCCGGCAGCCTCGCCGCCGGACGCGTTCCGGCCGAAGCCCGCGTCCCCGAAAAAGCGCAAAAAAAATACCGGCTGTTTCTCAACAACCGGCCAAAAGCGTTTAATTAGAAAACGGGGGTTCTAATTAAAACGAGGTGAGCAAATCTATCAAAGAATGATAGAAGACGAGAATTATTATAGCAAAAAAGTCGCTTTTGTCAAGATTTCAAACCGGGAAAGAGCGGCGTTTCAGCCCTCCGGCGGAGCAGGCGGAAGCTCGCCCTCCGGCGGAGCAGGCGGAAGCTCACCCTCCTGCCACTAAGTCGGATCGTAGCCATGT
>JAZUHB010000014.1:0-20765 GCA_045641505.1 Bianqueaceae bacterium
CCGGGGCCTCCCGGTCCGTCATGATCTCCGAAACCGCCCGGTCCTCCGGGGCCTCCCGGACCGCCGCCTGACCCGCCGATCTCACGGAAGCTGCTGCCCGGCTCGAAAGCCCGGGTCACGCCGTCCACGGTCACCGCACCGCCGTAATAGAAGATCCCTTTCTCGGAATCCAGGGCGCTGTCCGGCACACGGATGCCGCTCACGTCGAGCGCTCCGCCGTCCAGACGGATGAAGCCGTTGGAATCGACGCCGTCGCCCTCCGCGCCCAGGCCCGCACGGACCGTCACGGAGGCGCCGCTGAAGATCGCGACCGAAACGTCATCCTCGTTGACGTTGATGCCGTCATCCTGCGAAAGAATGCGGATCTGTCCGCCCATGAGGTTCAGGTGCAGCTCGCTGTCCAGGCCCTCGAAGCCGCTCTCGACCGTGAGCGCTCCGCTGCCGGCCGCGCCGCCGCGAACATTCATAGTCACATAAGAATAGAGCGCCGCATCGGTCTTCCGCTGCTTTTTCTGCACCGGAACGCCGTCCGAGGACGAGTCCGCGTCCTTGTATTTCGTCTTCAGCATACGGAAGACGTTGGTGCCCTGCACCCGGTTGACTGAGCCGTCGGCCAGCACGAGCACCGCGCCCGCGTCCGCGGTATCGACGTCCGCGCTGTAGGACGCGCGTTCCTCCCAGCCGTTGTCGCACTCGAACGCGCTGTAGAAAACGAGGCCGGGCGCGACCGTGCAGACGATCTCCGCGCCGTCCAGCACCAGCGTGACCCTCTTCGAATCATCCGCGAAGCAGGCATCCCGGTCGCCCAGGTCCACGAGAATCTGACCGCTCCACTCGCCCGTCAGCACATAGGTCCCGGGCTCGGTGATGTGCAGGACGCGGTTCCCGGCGGCTTCCTCCTCCGTATGCATCATGTCGGCGGGGAAAGCGCGGCCGAGCACCGGAAGCGTCGCGAAAATGTAATCCTCATGCTCGCCGTCGCGGTAGTAATAGGCCCACTCGTTCTCGCCGTCGTAGCGGACCTGCGTGAACTGAGCCTGCGGGAGCAAGGGGTAATAGGGAAGGTCGCTGTCGATGAAGACCGCGTCACCGCCCGCGGGCGCCGTGCCCGTGTGATATTCGGCGGGCGCGTTCTTCACCTCGCCGTGGGAAACGGTCGGGTCGCAGTGCCAGACGTAGTCATACTCCGGGACCGCCGCGCCATCCAGGGTGGCGGAGTGTCCCGCCAGCACGATCCGGCGCGCATCCGCGAACTCCGAACCGAGTTCGCCCTCGCGAACCTCCTGCTGCCAGTCGAAAGCATCCTCCTGAGCCTCTCCGCTCTCCTCCCTGCCCGGGCCCGCACAGCCCGACAGCAGGACAGCCGCGAGAATAAAGGCCGTCAGCCATTGTTTCTTCATTATGTTACTCCTTTTACGTATTTCGAAATTCATCTTACAGGAACGAGATGAAGAAAGTGCGGACGGATTGTGAACGATTTGCCGCCTTTGGAGAACACTTTGTAAACGCGCGCCGCCTGTGCTATGATGAAGCGGGAGGTGAGGACGATGGACAGAAGCGAAGCAAGAGCCCGGGGCATCGCGGCCCGCAGGGCGCTCGGCGCGGAGGCGCGGACGACGGCGGAGGCCGTGCTCATCCGGAACGTGGCGGCGCTCCCGGAATTCGCCGCGGCGCGCACCGTGATGATCTACCGCGCGCGGGACGGCGAGCCGTCGCCCGAGGGCCTGCGCGCGCTCCCCGAAGCGGCCGGCAAGCGCTTCGTCTACCCTCGCTGCGCCGACGGCGCGACGATGGAGGCCCTGCTGCCGGACGCGATCGCGATTGCGCCCGACACGGCGGCATCCGTCCCCTTCCTCCGCGACGGGACCGGCCTGCCCGCGCCGGCCCCCTCCCGCTCGGCGTTCGTGCCGCCGGAGTCGGTCGACCTGGTCCTCTGCCCCTGCACCGCCTGCGACCCGCGGGGCTTCCGGCTGGGCAGCGGCCGCGGCTACTATGACCGCTACCTGCCCCGCTGCCGGCGCGCCCGCTTCTTCGCGCTCGCGTTCGAGGCGCAGATCTTCCCGCTGCCCGCGCCGGGCGAATGGGACGTGCCGATGGACGGCGTCGTGAGCGAGAAAACGGTCCGCAGGAGCCCAGCGCGCTGAATTTTTGCCGCCGTACCCACAGAAGCCGCCGCACCCGCAGAAGCGCTTCCGCTGCCCGAACCACAATCTCCCACGAAAAAAGAGACCCCTCGGGGTCTCTTTTCGGTATCAAGGAAAATCCTCTCAGATCTTCATCGTCAGGCTGATGCGCTTCTTGGCGACGTCGACGCCGAGCACCTTCACCTCGACGATGTCGCCGACCTTGACGACGTCCAGCGGATGCTTGATGAACTTGCGGCTCATCTGCGAGATGTGCACCAGGCCGTCCTGGTGGACGCCAATGTCGACGAAGCAGCCGAAGTCGATGACGTTGCGGACGGTGCCCTTCAGGATCATGCCCTCCTGCAGGTCCTCCATCGAGAGGACGTCGGTGCGGAGGATGGGCTTGGGCGCGTCGTCGCGCGGGTCGCGGCCGGGCTTCGCGAGCTCGGTGGCGATATCGATCATGGTCATCTCGCCGACGCCGATCTTCTCGGCCAGGGCGGCGCGGTCCATGCTCTTCACCTGGATGGGCAGGTTGGTCAGGCGGCCGGCGGTCACGTCGTCGACGGTGTAGCCGAGGGTCTCGAGGAGCTTCGCGGCGGCCTCGTAGGACTCGGGATGCACGGCGGTGTTATCGAAGGGGTTCTTGCCGCCGCGGATGCGCAGGAAGCCGGCGCACTGCTCGTAGGCCTTCGGGCCGAGCTTCGGGACCTTCAGCAGGTCCTCGCGCTTGCGGAAGCTGCCGTTCTCCTCGCGGTAGGCGACGATGCTCTTCGCGATGGGCTTGGAGATGCCGGAGATGTAGGAAAGCAGCGAGGGCGACGCGGTGTTCACGTTGACGCCGACGCGGTTCACGCAGTCCTCGACGACGCCGGAGAGCGCCTCGCCGAGCTTCTTCTGGTCCATGTCGTGCTGGTACTGGCCGACGCCGATGCTCTTCGGGTCGATCTTGACCAGCTCGGCCAGCGGATCCTGCAGGCGGCGGCCCAGGGAGGCGGCGCTGCGGATCTCGGGGCCGTACTCGGGGAACTCCTCGGTGCCCAGCTTGGAGGCGGAGTAGACGGAAGCGCCCGCTTCGTTGACGATGGTGTAGACGGTCTTCTGCGGGATCTCGCGGAGGGTCTCGGCGATGAAGGCCTCGGACTCGCGGCTCGCGGTGCCGTTGCCGAGCGCGATCACGTCGATGTTATACTTCGCGATGAGGCGCTTGAGCTCGCGCTTCGCCTCGGGGATGCGGACCTCGCCGGAGGTCGGGTGGATGACGCCGGTGTCGAGCACCTTGCCGTTGGGATCGAGGACCGCCAGCTTGCAGCCGGTGCGGAAGGCGGGGTCGAAGCCGAGGACGGTCTTGCCCGCGACGGGCGCGACCATCAGCAGCTGCGCGAGGTTCTTGCCGAAGACCTTGATGGCGCCGTCCTGGGCCTTCTCGGTGAGATCGGCGCGGATCTCGGTCTCGATGGAGGGGGCCATCAGACGCTTATAGGCGTCGGCGATGACCTCGCGGAGGATGTCGCGGCGCAGGTCGCTCTTCACGACCTTCTTCTCGAGGTACTCGAGAATCGCCTCGACGGGCGCGCCCACGGACAGGACGAGCTTGCCCTCATTCTCGCCGCGGTTGAGCGCGAGGATCTGGTGGCCCGCCAGCTTCTTCAGGGGCTCGGCGTAATCGTAATAGAGCTCGTACACGGTGCTTTCCTTCGCGTCCTTCGCCTTCGAGTTCATGATGCCGCTCGAGGCGGTGAGCTCGCGGATGTGCTTGCGCAGGTCGGCGTCGTCGGAGATCATTTCCGCCATGATGTCCTTCGCGCCGGCGAGGGCCTCCTTCACGTCCTTGACGCCCTTCTCGGCGTCGACGTACGGGGCGGCGAGCTCTTCCAGCGGCGCGGCGTCCTCCTGCGCCCAGATGACCAGCGCGAGGGGCTCGAGGCCCTTCTCCTTCGCCTTGGTGGCGCGGGTGGAGCGCTTCGGCTTGTAGGGGCGGTAAAGGTCCTCGACCTCGACCATCGTCTTCGCGGCGCGGATCTCGGCCTCGAGCTCGGGCGTCAGCTTTTCCTGCTCGGCGATGGAGCCGATGACGCTGTCCTTGCGGGCCTCGAGGGTGCGGAGATAGGTGAGGCGCTCGCTGAAGTCGCGGAGCTGCTCATCGGTCATTGCGCCGGTCGCTTCCTTGCGGTAGCGGGCGATGGAGGGGACGGTGCAGCCCTCGTCGAGGAGCTGCAGGACATTGGTGACCTGGTCGTCGCGGAGCCCCAGCTCTTTCATCAGCTGCGGCTTGATCCGGGCGTTGTACATGGTTTCGTCTGCCATTGTGTACGGGTTCCTTTCTTGTTTGGGTACTGTTGGGACTTGGGAACGGCGCGTTTATGCCGGTGAATGGATCTGTCGGTGACACGCCGTTGCAATACGCGCGATGCGCGTATTGCCTATGTTTGTGGCCAAACGGCGCGTTTGTACCGGTGAATGGATCTGTCGGTGACACTTCCGCTGCTCCCTTAAAAAAACCGGCGGGCTCGGAGCTCGCCGGAGTTTTTCGAAAACTTACTTCTTCTCGCCTTCGATGTAGTTGACCAGGTCGCCGACGGTGGCGATTTCGGTCAGCACCTCGGTGGGGATGCGCAGGTCGTACTCGGCCTCGATCTCGCTGATCATGTCGATCAGGTCGAGAGAGTCGGCGTTCAGATCCTCACGGATATCAGAATCCATCGTGACTTCGGACGGATCGATGTCGAACTTCTCTTTGATGATGTCCAGAATTTTTTCGAAAACCATAGTGAAAATTCCTCCTTTTTGCGGGGGAGACCTGACTTGGCAGGCCTCGCAATAACGGGTCTTACCGCAGGCGGGAAACGCCGCGGCGCCCTTGAAATAACAGTAATATTATACTAAAAAGCGGGATTGGTGTCAATATTTTGCGCCTGCCCCCCGCCTTTCCAAATCCCCGCGCCTGTGTTACAATAATTTTTCGCGGCCATGTTATATCCGGCGGAAAAAAACGTTAACGTTTACAGACCGCCTGAAACGGGCCGACTGAACCGCATCGGTCGATGTAACGCGAAAAGGACGGTGAGGTATATCGATGAACGAAACCGAAACTGACAAGCGCCGGGAAACGGGCTGCCCTTCCTCCGCGCCGGACGAAGCTCAGATGGTCGACGAGGTCTACCGTCGCTCCGAGGCCGGGCTGCACCGCATGATGGACTGCTACGGAGCGCTGCTGCAGTCGCTTTCCATGAGCATCCTGCACGATGCCGGGGAGGCGGAGGAATGCGTCAACGACACCTGGCTCAAGGTGTGGGAGCTCATCCCGCCGTACCGGCCGGCGCACCTGCGTTCCTTCCTGTGCAAGCTCACGCGGCAGATTTCCGTGGACCGCTACCGGGCCGCGCACCGCGAGAAACGGGGCGGCGCCGACGCGGATCTCTGGGTGGAGCTGAACGAAAGCATGATGGCGCCGGAGAGAAGTCCGGAGGACGCGGAGACCGCCGCCGCCGTCCGGGAGGCCATCGAGGGCTTCCTGCTGGGACAGGACGTGGAATCGCGGGTGCTCTTCACCCGGCGCTACTTCTTCTGCGAGAGCCTGCAGAGCCTGGCCGAGCGCTACGGAACGGACCCGAAGCTCCTGGCCGTGAAAATGGCCCGGATGCGCGGCAAGCTGAAAAAATATCTCGAAAAGGAGGACATTTACCTGTGATCGTCAAGCGAACCACCCTGTCGGACGCCCTGAGCGAGCTGTCGGATGAGCGGATCGAGGAAGCGCTCGAGCTCGACAGCGCGGAAGCCCTGCGAAGGGCCGGGCGTAAGGAAAAAGCCCTCCGGAACGAGATGCGCAGCAGAAAATACCGGCGCTGGCTGGCCGTTCCGGTCTGCGCGGCGCTGTGTCTCGCGCTGCTTCCCGTCTGCCTCCGCTTCGCCGGAAGGCTTGCCGGAAACCGTCCGGGGGAGATCAACGTTCAGGTGGCCAATCCCTGGATCTACGTGGACAGCGCCGCGGACGTGGCCGCGCGGATGCACACGGAGCTGCCGGCTCTGCCCGCGGGCAAAACGGCGCGGCAATGCGCCGTGCTCCAGCCGGAGGAGCGTCAGGCCTCCTCGATGGGCGACCTCATCTTTACGGACGGAAGCCGCCTGCGCCTCGTGAAAACCGAAGCGGGCGCCGAGCCCTCGACGGATCAGATGGCGCGCTACAGCGGCTATGCCGACGCGGAATGGCTCGAAACGGAGACGCTTCACGGCCTGCACGTCTACCGCTTCCGCACCTCGGCCGGCGACCTGGCCGCCTGGATCCGCGGCGACCTGTACTATTGCTATGAATATCTCGACCGGGAGGATCTGCTGAAGCTTCTCGCAGGCATGCCGGAGGGACGGAACTGACGTCCGCCTCCCGAACGCCGCCGGACGCGGCTTTTCACCTCGTAACCTTTTAGGTTAATATAAACACAACAGAAAGAGAGTAAGAAAAATGAAAAAGTATTTGTGTTCTGTTCTTTGTCTGGCCATGCTTCTGTCCGTGGCCCTGGTAAGCGGCTGCAAGAAGCCCGAGACCGAAGAGTCCAAGGTCGAAGAGTCCCAGGCCGAGACCCAGGCGGCCTTCGGCGACAAGACCGTCGAAGCCGTGATGGACGAGCTGATCGCGAAGGCGAAGGAACTGGACACCGATGAATTCGGTCTGAATTCCCTGGAAGACGCCGAGCGCGAAATGGTCCTGCAGAACACCGTGCTGACCGCCGAGTATTGCGAAACCGTCCTCGGCCTCAGCGAGGATGAGTTTGCGCAGTATGTCGACACCGCCGTGGAGAACAGCCTGACCAACGCGTCCTGGATGACCTACAGCACCGTGCTCGTCAAGCTGAAGGACGGCGTCGACGCGGCCGCCGTTGCCGAGAAGATCATCGCGAACACGAATCCCCGCCGCTTCGGCTGCCTGACGCCCTCCTGCATCCAGGGCGGCTACACCGGCCAGTATGTCTACTTCATGGCCTTCAACGACATCTCCTGCGCCGCGTTCGACGAGGCCGTGAAGGCTCTGTCCGCGGCGAGCGTGAAGACGATCTCCCGCGACAACGACTGGAGCGGCGGCTTCTTCTTCTGATAAACGTTCCGAGGATTTTTTATGAAACGAATCCAGAAAATGCGGTGCATCGTTTGCGCCGCATTTTTCCTCTGCCTGGCCGCGGGCGGGTGCATCGCGCTCCTCCGCACCCCGGACGCGGTGTCCCTGTCCGAGCGGCGGGCGCTCCGGCAGCGGCCGGCCCTCAGCCTCGAGGCCCTGGCCTCCGGCGACTTCTTCACCGACACGGAGGAGTATCTCCTCGACCAGTTCCCGGCGCGCGACTCGTTCCGCCGCGTAAAGGCGACGGTCCAGTACGGCTTCTTCCGGAAGATCGCGAACAACGGTATCGTGATCGACCGCGGGCAGGCCGCCGAGCTGAGCTACCCACTGGGGGACAAGTTCGTCGACATCTATCTGAGCCGGCTGAACAAGGTCACGGACGAGCATCTCGCGGGCCTGGAGCTGAAGGTGTACCACACCCTGATCCCGGACAAGATCTTCTACATGGATGACCGGACCGGCATCCCGAGGATCGACTACGACGGCCTCCGCGGCCGGCTGTCCGCCGAGGGGCCCGGCGCCTACATCGACGTGACGGACACGCTCTGCCTGTCGGATTATTACGGCAGCGACCCCCACGTGAAGATCGCGTCCATGGTCGGAATGGCGGACCGGCTGCTCGGGCAGATGCAGGCCGGCCGCGTCGGCGAGGTCCGCGAGGGCGAGGCGCTCGGGCCCTTCTACGGCGCCTACTACGGCCATTCCGCCCTCCCGCTGGCGCCGGACACCATCGTGCCCGTTTACACCGACGCCATCGGGCAGGCCGCCGTCACCCGCTACGAGGGAAAGCTGCGGTCCGAGGGCACGGTCTACGATTTCGCGAAGCTCGAAGCGGCGGACGCCTACGATTTCTTCCTGGGCGGCGCCTGCACGGTGCTGACCCTGGACAATCCCCTGCTCCCGGAGGGCCGGACGCTCTACCTGTTCAGCGATTCCTTCGGCCGGAGCCTGGCGCCGCTGCTGCTCTCGGGCTACAGCCGCGTCGTGTTCTACGATCTCCGCTACGTGAGCGCGTCGCAGGCGCTCCGGATCCTGCCGGCGGAGAACGGCGGCGACGTGCTGTTCGCCTATTCGCTGACGTCCCTGGCCGTCAGCCCGAGCCTGCGGGTCGATTGAGGAGGAGAAAACATGGTCTTTTCGAGCCTTAGCTTTCTGTACCTCTTCCTGCCCGCCGTCCTGGCCGTCTACTATCTCATGCCCGCGGCGAAAAACAACGGGGCGCGCAACGCCGTCCTGCTGCTGTTCAGCCTCGCCTTCTACTACGTGGGCGAGCAGCGGCTCGTGCTGCTGATGATCGCCTCGACCCTGGTCGACTATGCCTGCGGGCGCGTGATCGGCGAGCTGGGCGAGAAGAAGGACGCCGACGGGAACGTCGTCCGCCGGAACTGGCTGCGCCGGCTCGCGCTCGGCGTCTCGCTCTGTTTCAACCTCGGCCTCCTGGCTTATTTCAAATACGCCGACATGCTGATCGGGCTGGCGAACGCGCTGACCGGCGCGGGGCTCCCGCTGCTCGAGATCGCGCTCCCCATCGGCATCAGCTTCTACACCTTCCAGACGATGAGCTACACCATCGACGTCTACCGCGGCAGGACCCGGGCGCAGAAGAATCTGCTGACCTTCGCCTGCTACGTGACGATCTTCCCGCAGCTGATCGCCGGACCCATCGTCCGCTATTCCGAGATCGAGGAGCAGCTCGTCACGAGGCGCTTCGACCGGGCGCAAATGACGGGCGGCATCCACCGTTTCTGCCTGGGCCTCGCGAAGAAGGTCCTGCTGGCGGATCAGCTGGCCGTCCTCGTGAAGCTCGCGGACAGCGGCGAGGATCCCACCGTCCTGATGACCTGGGCCGCCGCCGTCGCCCTGCCGCTGCAGATCTACTATGATTTCTCGGGCTATTCGGATATGGCGATCGGCCTCGGCGCGATGTTCGGCTTCTCCTTTCCGGAGAACTTCGACTACCCGATGTCGTCCCGCAGCGCGACCGAGTTCTGGCGCCGCTGGCACATGACCCTCGGCGGCTGGTTCCGGGATTATCTCTACATCTCGCTGGGCGGCAACCGGGTCGGGGACGGGCGCCTGGTCCTGAATCTTCTGATCGTCTGGGCCGCCACGGGCCTGTGGCACGGCGCCAGCTGGCATTTCGTCCTGTGGGGCCTGTACTACGGCGTTCTGATCATCGCGGAGAAGCTGTTCGCGCGGCGCTTCCCCGACCGCGGGAAGCTGCCCCGGCGCATTCTCAGCCGGGTCTGGTTCTTCCTCCTCACCGTCGTCGGCTTTCAGATTTTCGGCGCCGCCGACCTGCCGGACCTCGGCGCGCGGCTGGCGCGGCTCGTCGGCGTGGGAACGACCGGCTTTTCCTCCCCCGTCACGCTCTATTCCCTGCGAAACGACGCCGTGCTCCTGCTGCTCAGCCTCGTGCTGGCCTTCCCGGTCATGAAGACGCTCGTGCGGAAAGCCGGGCAGACCGCGCTGTGTCAGAAAAAGCTGGCCGACGGGTCGACCCTCGGAGAGCACGCGGGCCTGATCCTGGCCTCGGTGCTGTCGCTCCTCGCCCTGATCACGGTCACGGCCTTCCTGATCGACGGCTCCTACAGTCCCTTCCTGTATTTCCGGTTCTGAGCCCTCCGGCCCGGCCGCGAAACGACGCAAAAAAATCCCGGCGATGCTGCCGGGTTTTTTCTTATTATGGATTTTTTGCGCGTGGCGGTCGCGGCGCATCGCCGTCATTCCACACCGAACAAGGCCCCCAGCTCGCGCGCCGAGCCGACGATGTATCCGGCCCCGGCGGCCCGAAGCTCCGCCTCCGTGCGGAAGCCCCAGAGGACGCCGCAGGAGTCGAGGCCGGCGTTTCGCGCGGTCAGCATGTCCACGTCGCTGTCGCCCACGTAGAGGGTTTCCTCCGGCGAGACACCCATGCGGTTGATCGCCTCGAAGACGAGCGCGGGGTCTGGCTTCACGGCGATCCCGTCGCGGCGGCCCTCCACCGCGTCGAAGACCGGGCCGAAATAGCGCTCCATCAGCGCCTTGGCCGGCGCGTCGTCCTTGTTCGTCACGACCGCCATCGGGATGCCCGCGTCGCGGAGCCGCCCAAGCAGCGCCGGGATCTCCGGATAGGGCGCGGTGCGGTCCGCCTTGTGCGCCGCGTAGTAGCGCTCGAATTCCCCGAGGACCGCGTCGAACATTTCCCGGGAAATGCTCTCGCAGGCCGGGTCGCCCTCCTTCACCTTCGGGTCGCCGCAGAGCATGCGGCGCACCAGGTTCGGGATGCCGCTCCCGACGAAATAGCGGAAGGCCTCGGTCGGATAGGGCGCGAGCCCCTGCGCCTCCAGCGCGTGATTGCCGGCGGCGGCGAGATCGTCCAGCGTGTTCAGGAGCGTGCCGTCCAGGTCGAACACGACGGCCTTGTAGCGGGGCTTCTCCTCGGTGCTGCGCATCAGCACGAACTTGTTGATGGGCAGCTGGATCAGCGCCACGGCGCAGCCGTCCGCGAGCCGCGTGGCCATCGAGCCCGCGACCTCGCCCAGCCAGGTCTGGAAGAAGCCAATGATGTACGGCGGGAACCAGAGGTTGAACAGAAAGCACGCGGTCATCATCAGCGCGTAGCCGATGCCGCTCCAGAGGGCGCTGGTCGTCGCGCGGAAGGTGCGCGTCCGCTGCAGGAAGAAGCTGAGCGCGGACGAGAGCACGTACGAGAGCAGGAAGGACAGGAAGGCGCCGAGGCCGCCGTCCTCCGGGTCGTAGCGCAGGATCCACCAGTCGAAGGGGATCTCGTCGAGCCGCGCGAACAGCAAAAAGCGCGCCAGCGCGAAGCTCACGAGCTCGAGCCCCACAGCAAGAAAGCCCATCTGAAAATAGATCAGAATGGGCCACCAGCTGTGTTTTCGCCGCTGCGCGTCCGAGCGCGCCCGTGCCTTGGCAAGCAGTTTCATCGTTACTCCGTCACTTTTTCACAGCAAAGGATATGATAGCCGGCCTCGCGTTCGACGGTCCGGCAGTTTCCGAAGAGGCGGCCGAGCTCCTTCACGGCGCTGTCCGCTCCCTGTTTTTTCTGAATGACCACGTAGAGGCGTCCGCCCGGCGCGAGCGCCCCGCAGGCCTGCGCGAAGAGCGCGTAGACGGTCTGCTTTCCCGCGCGGATCGGCGGGTTGGTGAGGACCAGGCCGAAGGGTCCCCGCGGCGGGTCGGTCTCGTTGTTCACGGCCTCCGCCGCGACCCCGAGCGCCAGGGCGTTCCGCCGCGCGAGCGCGAGCGCCCGCTCGTTCACGTCCGCCATCACGACCCGGACTCCCGGCCAGAGGCGGCCGAACGTGAGCCCGATCGGTCCGTAGCCGCAGCCGAGGTCCAGCAGCGCCTCCGGCGCCTCCTCCTCGAGCTCCGCGGCCGTGCGGATCAGCAGGTCCGTGCCGAAGTCGACCCCGCTGCCCGAGAACACGCCCCGGTCGACGGTGAGCCTGAGCTCCCCGGCGGGCGACGCGTAGACGAGCTCATGCTCCTTCGACGCGACCGTCGGATCGTTCGTGTAGTAATGCTCTGCCATGGCGTCCTCCTTTCCGGGGCTGAAACCGGTTCTCCGCGGCTTCGGCTGTGCATGTCGGATAAAAATGCACGCCTATGATACAACTTCGCGGGCGGAGAGTCAAGGATTGCCCCGGCCACCCTTCCGTGCTATACTTATCTGTACAAAACGAAATCCGCAAGGAGCATTCCATGATTTTCATCCGCGAGACCCAGTTCAAGGCCAATCTGCACTGCCACAGCGTCTTCTCCGACGGCGTCCTCACGCCCGAGCAGCTGAAGGAGCTCTACAAGGGGCAGGGCTACTCGATCCTCTGCATTTCGGACCACGACCATCCGCTCGACCACACCGACCTCTCCGACAGCGACTTCCTGCTGCTGACCGGCTACGAGGCGTACCTGCGCCGCACGGCGGACGGCCGCCACAACGGCTGGCTGCCCGAGGTCCACATGAACCTCTTCGCGCGCGACCCGCACAACATCGACCAGATCTGGCCGGATCCGCGCTACATGAAGTACTACCGCGGCTCCGCCGAGAAGGCGAACCACCCGACCTACGGCCCGTCCACGCCCCGCGGCTTCGACCCGGACTCCGTCAACGAGTTCATCCGCCTCGCGCAGGAGGACGGCTACCTGGTCGTCTACAATCACCCGGTCTGGTCCCTCGAGGGCCCGGACGAGGTGCTGAAGTACAAGGGCCTCCTCTCCCTCGAGCTCGTGAACGGCGGCTCGCTGTGCTGCGGCCTGCCCGAGTACAACGCGGCCCTCTACGACCACATGCTGCAGCAGGGCGCGCGCCTCTACGTCCACTCCGCGGACGACAACCACAACCGCGAGCCCCTCTTCCACCCCGGCAGCGACTCTTTCCAGGCCTTCACCTACTTCAATCTGCCGGACGACGAGCTGAGCTACGGCGGCGTGATCCGCGCGCTCGAGGACGGCACGTTCTACTCGTCGATGGGCCCGCAGATCCGGCGCCTCGAGATCGCCGACGGCCGCGCGATCATCGACACGACCCCCGCGGCGCGCATCGCGATGATCACCAACGGCCAGCGGAGCGCGGCGCTGTTCCCCGAGAACTTCGGCGAGACCGTCTGCCACGCTGAGTTCGAGCTCTTCCCCGAGGCGAAGTACATCCGCTTCAACGTGATGGACGACGCCGGCCGCTTCGCCGACACGCGCGCGTTCTACCCGGAGGAGTACGTCTGAGGGCGGCGGGGTTGGCTTGCTTGCAAATAAAAGGAGGAAATCCGAAGATTTCCTCTTTTTTTTTGTTGCGCTCGTCATTGCGCGGCTGGTGGGAGAAGACGGAAGGGGGGGCGCCCGCCACGCAAAACGAGGTAATTGCCGGCCAATGCCACGCAAAACGAGATAATTGCCGGCCAATGCCACGCAAAACGGGTTTTCCGCGAAAAACGTGGCTGGTCGTGAGGCGCTTTTGGCTGAACTTACCACGCAAAATGAAAAAATCGAAAAATGCGTGGCAGGCCGTCGCTGCCTTCCGGCGAGATTTACCACGCAAAACGCGAAATTTCAAAAAACCGTGGCTGCGCATCAAGGCACCTTTGAAAACTACTACCACGCAAATCGAGAAAATCAAAAAATGCGTGGTATAGCACTGCCAATCTCCGTCCGGCACATACCACGCAAAACGCGAAAAATCAAAAAAGCGTGGTAGGTTCCCGCCAAACCGCATCAGCGCATACCACGCAAATCGTAAAAATTCAAAAAAACGTGGCAGGTCACCGCCGAACCCCGGCAGCACCTGCCACGCAAAACCGTAAAAGCGCAAAAACGTGGTAAAACCATGGGACGGACGATTGGCGCCTCACAAAAACGCCCCGGCGGGTGGCGCCTCAAAACCCCCGTGCCTCCGCCTCCGCCTTCCCTCAATACCCGATCGCCAGCACGAGCAGCACGAGCAGCGCCGCGTTGCCGTTCTTCGGGAACTCCAGCAGCGCGTAGCCGCCGAGGGCCCGGCGGTCGGTCAGCGCGCAGAGCTCCGCGCCCTTCGCGTTCAGCAGGCGGAAGCTGCCGCCGAGCGCGTCATGCTCGCTGTGCCAGTCCAGGAAATCGACGCGGCTGACGCCGTTCTCGCGGGTGACCTCGCCGTAGCGGCGCCCGCCGATCTCCACGACCTTGGCGTCCGCCTCCTCGAAGACGCGGCCGAGCTCCGCCCCCGCGGCGTCCCGGAGCGAGAACTGCCGCTTTTCGGCCAGGAGCCCGCGGCGGCGCGTGATCTGCACGCGGAAGAGGACCCGGTCGGTCGCGTCGACGACGTCCAGGTTGCCCAGGTCGATCTCCTTCAGCATCAGCACCTCGCCGGTGCCGGTCAGGGCCTTCTCGCGCGCCCGCTTCTGCAGGGACTCGCGGCCCTTTTCGTAGCTGTCCTCGAGGCCCGCCGCCGCGCCGCGCACGGCCTTGCCGACCTCCTTCGCGCCCTCGCCGATCTTCTCGGCGGCCTTGCCGGCGGCCTCCTTCGCGGCCTCCCAGGCGGCCGAAGCGTCCTGCTTCAGGGTCTCCTTGTCCTTGCCGTTCAGAACGTCGTTCATCAGATTTCCGAATTTACTCATTTTCATTCTCCTTTGTATCGGCGGAAGCCGAAGCCGCGCCGCTGCGCAGCGCCAGGGTCTCGCTCCACAGGTCGCTCAGCCGCGCGAACTCCTCCAGCGTGAGGGTCTCGCCGCGGCAGAGCTCGCCGATGCCCGCCGCCGCGATCAGCGCCTGGGCGTCCTCCTTCGCGATCGAAAACTCCGGACTGCCGGAGAGGCTGTTGGCCAGGGTCTTGCGGCGCTGGCCGAGAGCCGCCTTGATGATCGCGAACATCTGCGCGCGGTCCCGCACGGAGACGCGTGGCTCCGGGAGCTTCCGGAGCGTGATGACCGCGGAGCCCACGCCCGGCCGGGGCATGAAGCAGTTCGGCGGCACGAACGCGCTGATCGTGCTGTCCGCGTAGAAGGCAATCTCCAGCGAGAGGCTGCCGTAGTCCTTGCTGCCGGGGGCCGCCTGCATGCGCCGCGCGGCCTCCTCCTGCACCATCACGCAGATGGCCGCGGGCGCGATGCCGCTCTCGAAGATCTTCTCGAGGATCGGCGTCGTGATGTAATAGGGCAGATTCGCGACGATCTTCACCGGGCCCGCGACCCCCTGCTCCGCCAGGAACGCGGGGAGATCGAGCTCCATGAAGTCCGCCTCGACGATTGTGATGTTCTCATACATGCCCAGATTCTGCTCCAGGATCGGGATCAGCCGCCGGTCGATCTCGACCGCGATCACCCGCCCCGTTTCCTCCGCGAGGAGCTGCGTGAGACTGCCGAGGCCCGGGCCGATCTCGACGACCGTGTCTGCGGGGCCGAGCTCCGCCGCGCGGGCGATCTTCTCCGCGACATGCGGGTCGATCAGGAAGTTCTGGCCGAACTTCTTATTGAAGCGGAAATCGTTCTGCTGCAGGATGCGGATCGTGTTCTGCGGCCAGCAGATGTAGGATTCTTTCGGATTTTTCATGTCACTCACTTGATCGCGAAGAGCGCGCGGGCGTTGGCGGCGGTCTGCGCGGCCACCTCCTCCGGGTCGAGGCCCTTCAGCTCCGCGATGCGCCGGATCACATAGGGGATGTTCGAGGAATCGTTGCGCTCGCCGCGGTGCGGGACGGGCGCGAGATAGGGGCAGTCGGTCTCGGTGAGGATGCGGTCCAGCGGGATCTCCGGGATCGCGGCGGCGAGCTTCTTCGCGTTGTCGAAGGTCGTGAAGCCGCCGAGGCCGATGTAGAAGCCGAGCTCGAGGTAGCGCTTCGCCATCTCGAGACTGCCGCTGTAGGCGTGGAGCACGCCGCCGCAGTACGAGGCGTCGTAGTCCTCCAGGATGGTCAGGGTGTCCTCCGCCGCGTCGCGCGAGTGGACGATGATGGGCAGCTCCATCTCCTTCGCGAGCTCGATCTGCTCGATGAACCACTCCTGCTGCACCTGCTTCGGCGAGGCGTTCCAGTGGTAGTCCAGACCGATCTCGCCGATGGCGACCACCTTTTCGTTGCCGTCGGCGCGGTCGAAGAGAACGTCGATGTCGTCGTACTCGAGCCCCTTCAGATTCTCGGGGTGATAGCCGAGCGCGGCGTAGACGAAGGGCTGCTGCTTCGCGAGCACGAGCGTCGTCCGGATGGACTTGCGGTCGCAGGCGCAGTTGATGAGCGCCTCGCAGCCGGCCTCCCGGATCTTCCGGAAGACCTCGTCCCGGTCCTTGTCGAAGGCCTTGTCGTCGTAATGGGCGTGGGTGTCGATGAAGGTCATGAAATCCTCCTTGAAAAAAGGCGTGCGGGCGTCCGCGACCTTACGGCCGGGGCGGACCGAACGCCTTTCATTTTGAAATTACCGGACCTCGGCGCCCGCGGGCATATCCGCCGCGGGGGTCAGGAGCGTGAGGTTCCCCTCCGCGTCCGACGCGCAGAGAACCATGCCGTAGGACTCGACGCCGCAGAGCACGACGGGCTTCAGGTTGGTGACCACGATCACCTTCTTGCCCACCATCTCCTCCGGCGTATAGTACTTCGCGATGCCGGAGACGATCTGACGAACCTCGCCGCCGATGTCGATCTGCGAGCAGAGGAGCTTCTTGGACTTCTCCACCTTGCGGCACTCGAGGATCTTGCCGACGGTAAGCCGGACCTTCTCGAAGTCCTCGATGCCGATCTGCGCAGCGGCCGGAACGGACGCGCCTTCTTCCACGGGCGCGGCGGGCGCGGCGCCCTCCTCCGCGGCTTTCGCGGCGGCCTCGGCGGCCTTCCGCTTCTCCTCCATCTCGGCCTCGACCTCGGCCAGCATCTTCGCCTCGTCGATGCGGGCGAAAAGCGCGAGCTGCTCGCCGGTCTCGGTTCCGGGCTCGAGCACGCCGAACTTCTCCAGCGATTCGAGCGTGCGGGCGGACGCGGGCACGTTCAGCACGTCGAGGATCTTCTCGCCGGTCTCGGGCAGGAAGGGCGCGATCAGCACGCCGAGATAACGCAGGCTCTCGAGCAGGTTGTAGAGCACCGTGCCGAGACGTTCGGTCTGCGCTTCATCCTTGGCCAGCGCCCAGGGCATGGTGACGTCGATGTATTTGTTGCTGCGGCGCGCGAGGTTCATGATCTCCTCGAGCGCGTCCGCCACGTGCAGGTCCTTCATGCAGGCGACGACGCGGCCCACGGTCGCCTCGGCCTCGCTGCGGAGCTCCGCGTCCGGGTCGCCCGGGCAGGAGGGCTGCTGGATCTTGCCGCCGAAGTACTTCTTGCCCATCGCGACGGTGCGGGACACGAGGTTGCCGACGGTGTTCGCCAGGTCGGAATTGAAGCGGCCGATCAGCGTCTCGTAGGTGATGTTGCCGTCGGAGGCGAAGGGCATCTCGCGCAGCACGTAGTAGCGGGTGCCGTCCACGCCGAAGCGGCGGACCAGCTCATCCGCGTAGATCACGTTGCCGCGGCTCTTGCTCATCTTGTCGGAGCCGAAGAGCAGCCAGGGATGACCGAAGACCTGCTTGGGCAGCTCGACGCCGAGCGCCATCAGCATGATGGGCCAGTAGATCGTATGGAAGCGGAGGATGTCCTTGCCGATCAGGTGGACGTCCGCCGGCCAGTACTTCTCGAACAGCTCGCCGTTCCTGCCGTCGGGGTCGTAGCCCAGACCGGTGATGTAGTTGGACAGCGCGTCGATCCAGACGTAGATGACGTGCTTCGGGTCGAAGGTCACGGGCACGCCCCAGTTGAAGGTGGTGCGGGAGACGCACAGATCCTGCAGACCGGGCTTCAGGAAGTTGTTGACCATCTCCTTCTTGCGGGCCTCGGGCTGGATGAAATCCGGGTTCTCCTCGATGTACTTCATCAGGCGGTCCTGGTACTTGCTCATGCGGAAGAAATAGCTCTCTTCCTTGGTCTTCTCGACGGGGCGGCCGCAGTCGGGGCACTTGCCGTCGACGATCTGCGTCTCGGTGAAGAAGGACTCGCAGGGCACGCAGTACCAGCCCTCGTACTCGGACTTATAGATGTCGCCCTGGTCGTAGAGCTTCTTGAAGATCTTCTTGACGCAGGCCTCGTGGTCCTCGTCGGTGGTCCGGATGAAGCGGTCGTAGCTGGTGTTCATCAGGTCCCAGATCTCCTTCACCTCGCCGGCGACCTTGTCCACGTACGCCTTGGGGGTGATGCCCGCTTCCTCGGCGTTGCGCTGGATCTTCTGGCCGTGCTCGTCGGTGCCGGTCTGGAAATAGACGTCGTAGCCCTCCAGGCGGCGGAAGCGCGCGATGGCGTCCGCCAGCACGATCTCGTAGGTGTTTCCGATGTGGGGCTTGCGCGAGGTATACGCAATCGCCGTCGTGATGTAGTACTTTCCTTTGTTTGCCATACTGCTCTCCTCTATTTTCGCGGAAGATTCCGGGAGTTTCTCGTAATGCTTTATTTTATGATTTTGCGGCGCGTGTGTCAAGTTTTTGCAGGAAATCGGGGCGCGCGAAAATTTTTTCGAATTCATGCTTGCATTTTGGGCCCCGGCGTGGTATCTTCAGCGCATTAAACCATCAAAGGGGGATTCCTGCTATGAAAAAGCTCTTTGTCAGAATGATGACTGTTCTTTTGACCCTGACGATCGTCGGCGCTCCTGTCGCGGTCAGCGCTGACGCGCGCATCAGTCTCGGTACCGCCACGGCCAACGGCGGCGGCGGATTTTCCGTTCAGCCGGTCACCCTGGACCCCAACATGATCCCGTTCATGGGTGTTTCCGCAAATCTGCAGGGGAACGACCTGGTCCAGGCGCTCAAGGCCAAGATCAATGCCCAAAGCATCGTTTGCATGAACGGCATGTACGACACCCAATATGATCGCGGCCGTTGTACCACCTGGGTCTTCAACAATTGCAACTGGCACGGCTTTGCCGGCAAAGCTACCATGACCTACTACGTACCCACCTGGTGGGATCCGGTCTGGGCTACTTCCGAACCTTATTATGTGTTTAATTACATCCCGGATCCCGACGGTCCCTCGGTCATGTGCTATGGCGGCCTGCTGAACGGTTCCCAGGCCTTCTACTTTACGATGTATTTCTTACTGTGGCGCAACACCGAGATGGATCATGTAGCGGACGATACTTGGGAGTGGACCGGCAGAAACGGCGAGTATGTCCAGATTTGGGCGGATGACGACGCCTTTACTTTCACGTTCGTCCACGCGAGCGATCGTCAGTAAACACGGTTCCTGTTTTCGCCGGTTCAGATCAAAAACAACGGAAAGGGCGTCGGAGCTGCCGGCGCCCTTTTTACGTGCCGTTTTCCCCCGTCCGCGGGCAAGGACTGCCGTAATTCACAAATACATAATACTTTCGCAACGAAGTGTAACATTTTGGAAATGAAAGGCACATAGATTTCTCCGCGAAAAAAGTGTATAATAACAGTAATTTCGAAAAATCGGCCGCTGCGGCCGCGCCCGGGCAAAAACCCCGCTTCCGGCGCGCCTCCGGCACCGAAAGGAGCACTATGTCAGACGAATATTACAACGGCTGCAACGCCTATGAAGAACAGCCCCAAAAGAAAAAGGTCCGCTTCGGCTGGGGCGGCGTGATGGGGGTCCTGCTGGGCCTCATGCTGATCGCCGTCGTCGCCGGTTATTTCGTGGGCCGCGATGCCTTCAGCGGGAAGGATCCCGTCGTCCGCGAGGAATCCGAAGCCGGGCAGGAATCCCGCGAGGAATCGCGGGTCGAGCCCCAGGAGAGCGGAAGCGAAAGCCGCCCCTGGATCCCCGCGGTCGAGCATGAGATCGACGCGATGACCTACGCCGAGATCGCCGCGAAGGCCGCGCCCTCCGTGGTCGAGATCGTCACCGAGTACGTCACCACCGGTTCCTGGATGCAGCAGTACGTGAGCTCCGGCGCCGGCAGCGGCGTCATCATCACCGCGGACGGCTACATCCTCACGAACAACCACGTCATCGAGGACGCCGAGACCATCACCGTCACGCTCCGCAGCGGCGAGACCTACCCCGCCCGCCTGATGGGCCTGGACGAGGAGCAGGACGTCGCGCTCATCAAGATCGACGCGACCGGCCTCACCCCCGCCGAGTTCGGCACCTCCGCGAACCTCGTGGTCGGCCAGGAGGTGGTCGCCATCGGCAATCCCCTCGGCCAGCTGGGCGGCACCGTCACCAACGGCATCGTCAGCGCCCTGAACCGGATGATCACCATGAGCGACGGCACCGTGATGAACCTGCTGCAGACCAACGCCGCGATCAATCCCGGCAACTCCGGCGGCGGCCTCTTCGACGCGGCCGGCCGGCTGATCGCCATCGTCAACGCGAAATACGCCGACGCCGAGGTCGAGGGCCTGGGCTTCGCGATCCCCATCGACGACGTGACGAAGATCCTCGACGACCTCTATGACTACGGCTACGTCCGCAAGGGCCGCGTCACGCTGGGCATCACCACGGTCGACGTGAACAGCGCCGCCCGCGCCTGGCAGTACCGCGTGAACGAGCTGGGCCTCTACATCTACTCCGTCACCCGCGGCAGCGCCGCCGACAAGGCCGGCCTCAGGGCGGGCGACATGATCCTCGCCCTGAACGGCCGGGAGATCTCCGGCTCCGACGCCCTGATCGCCGGGCTCGGCGAGCTGACCCCCGGCGACGTCTTCACGATGACGATCAAGCGGAACGGCTCCGAGCAGACCTTCTCCGTCACCGCGACCGAGTACATCCCGGAAGCGATTCTGAAGTGGAGATACGCGGAGTAACGCCGCAGCAGCAAAAATCATCCGGCCGACTCCTCGGCCGGTTTTTTTTGCGCATTTTTCCGTCCTTGACATTGCGCCGCAATGCTTTATAATATATTCGGTTGAAAATTGAGGGAAATCGCCCGGACCGGTTCCGCGGCCCCGCGGCGGCGCCTCCCGCACCCTTCAGCCATCCGAAATTTTCACATTCCCATTCCATAGAAAGGCAGTACAAAATGGCAAAAATCGATTTGACCAAGTACGGCATCACCGGCACCACCAAGATCATCCACAACCCCAGC
>JAZUHB010000015.1:0-18449 GCA_045641505.1 Bianqueaceae bacterium
CGGCTCTCCAGGAGTCCCGCTCCCAGCGTGAGCGCCGCCGAGACCGTAAGGCCCACCCAGACGGGAACGACGGTCATGAGGAGACACGCGGGGAGCAAAAGCAGGCACAGGAACAGCAAGCCACCGAAGAGACTCAGCGCGACCGGCATATCCTGCTTCACCGGGACGGTCTCGCTGACCCAGTCCAGATCAGGCTTCAGCAGGTTCATCTGCAGCGCGAAGCCGGAAAGGAAGAACACCAGCGCGAGCTCGAACGCGGCGAGGGCCAGCACCTCCGGCAGCGTGAACGAAAGGGCGGCCGAAAGCAGCGGGACACTCACAAGAATCGCCGCGCCGCTCAGGAGGAACTGCAGCATGCGCTTCGCGCGAAGCACCCGCACGGTCGGAACGGGCAGGCTCTTCACGATCCAGAGCCAGCGCCCCTCCAGCGAGACGGAGGCGGCCGCCGGCGCGTTCATCAAAAGCAGCATGCCCTGGATGAGTGCGGCAAAAAGCAGCACGATGCCGGCCGGGACGGACTCCGGCAGCGCCGCGGACACCTCAGCGAAGAGGTCTCTCTTCACCACGGCCGCCACGGAAATGCCCACGAGCATGATCAGGCCGATGCCGCAGTTCATCAGGTAGACGGGGCTCGAGACGAAGCGGCCGAACTCCTTGCGGAGGAGCGCCCGGTCCGCGCTCTGCTGCGACGCGCGCCGTGCCTTGTAGACGTTCTTTTTCGCGCCGCGCTCGGAGGTCACGATGCGGATGAAGGTCTTCGACAGGATGAACAGGCAGAGCCCGAAGAGAAGCAGGGCCAGCCCCATGAAGGTCAGGAAGGGCAGGAGCTCGCCCGTGGCGCCGAGGCCCAGCTGGTACACGGGCCAGGCGTAGCCGCGGATCCCCTCCGCCAGCTCCGCCGCCTTGAGGAGAATCTCCTCGAAGACCGCGTCGATGCGGGCGAAGAAGAAATAATAGAGGAAGAAGAACGTAAGCGAAAGGACCACGGTCCAGAAGTTCCGGTTCCGCAGCCGCCCGGCGATGAGCGCCACGAGCCAGCCCAGGAAGCAGCAGAGCACCGTGACGGTGAGCGCCAGCGCCACCCAGAGCAGAAGCCCCGCCAGGACCGCCCCGGCCCCCGGCCTCACGGTGATCCAGTAGCAGAGGCAGGACGGCAGCCAGATGAGACCCGTCCAAAGGAAGGCCATGCCCATCACCTGCGCCATGCGCGCGGCAAGCAGCGTCCGGGGCGGAATCGGGAGCGCCAGCAGCGTGTCATTGTCCTTCGCGCGGTAGAGCGCCCCGTAGGCGGTAAACACGTCGCCCATGACGCCGGCGAGGAGCGCCGCCAGCCCGAAGATCGCGAAGTAGAGCCAGCCGAGGCCCATTTCGGCGAAGGGGACGGCAAGCATCATGCCCATCATGAAGAAGGACAAGGCGAGGCAGAGATAGCCGAAGACGATCAGGATGCCCAGAAAGACCGCCATGCCCTTCGAGCGGCTGCCCTTGCCCCGGGTCCGGAACAGCGCGGAGATCCGCTGCTGCCATTGTTTTTTCAGAAGGGTAAGCAGCATGTCAGGCCTCCCCGGCCGTGCCGGCGCCGCCCTCGAGCTCCAGGAAGACGTTCTCGAGCGACTCATCGCCGCGGACCTCCTCCATCGTGCCGGAGCGAACGAGACGGCCGTGACGAATGATCGCGACCTTGTCGCAGAGCTTCTCCGCCACCTCGAGCACGTGGGTGCTGAAGAAGATCGAGGCGCCGCGGTCGCAGGCCTCTCGCATCATCTGCTTGAGCAGGAACGAGGCCTTGGGGTCGAGGCCGACGAAGGGCTCGTCCATCAGGATCAGCTTCGGCTCGTGCAGCCAGGCGGCGATCAGCGCGAGCTTCTGCTTCATGCCGTGGGAATAGGAGCTAACGGGCTGGGCCAGGTCGGGCGTGAGCTCCAACAGGTCGCCGTAGCGCGCGATCCGCTCGGCCCGGGTGTCCGCGTCGACGCCGAAGATGTCCGCGATGAAATTCAGGTACTTGATGCCCGTCATGAACTCGTAGATCTGCGGGTCGTCGGGGATGTACGCGATAAGCTTCTTGCAGGCGAGGGGGTCCTCCAGCACGGAGTGGCCGTCCACGAAGATCTCGCCCTCGGTGGGGAACAGGATGCCCGCGATGCATTTCAGCGTCGTGGTCTTGCCGGCGCCGTTGTGGCCGATGAAGCCGTAGATCTCGCCGGGCAGAATCCGGAGGGAGAGACTGTCGACCGCCTTCTTGTCGCCGTAGCTTTTCGTCAGGTTTTCGATTCTGAGCATATATCTTCTTTCCGCGCGCTTTCCTTTTTCACGACGGAGAGTCCGCGCTTTATACACGAATGATAGCACGGGCGCAAGACACGTTCAAGGCGCGATGAGGCCGAATTAGGGAAGGGTAATCCGCTTTCGGGAAAGGTTATGATAAAGAAGGCTCGCCCCCTTTGATATGTACCCCCTTTACTGGACACCCAGCAAAGGGGGTACATATCACTTTGGCGGGGTTTCTTATGTTCGCTGCGTTCAGCTGCAGCTCGTTCTCAGCTCGCAATAGCCGTAAAAAAGCGTCCACCGTCACGGCCTTCGTCTCATTTTTCGGCATGCTTTTTCAAAATGTCTGTCAAAGCGGTCGAAAAAAGGATATTTGACAGAAAGCTAAAAGTCACTTTTCCGGGGTGTCTGTCAAATCGGGGAAAAACGCGGGAGTTGACAGCATTTTGATCTGTCTCGAAGGTCCGAGATGCGTCCCCGGCAAGCCAGGTTCCGTCCCCTCCGCACATTGGCCTGATTTGATGCGTCAAATGTCTGTCAAAACAGGAAAAAGAAGTTGATTTGACAGAGATCCCGAAAATGGCACATTTTCGGTTCTGGCAAATCCGGCTAAATCCGCCGACCTGACAGACGTTTTTCAAAAAGAACGGAAAAAATGAGACGAAGGCTAGGCAAATGCGCAAAAGAGCCCTTGCGCGAAAGCGCGTGAAAGCAGCGGCGCATCAGCGCTGCCGCACTTTTCGCTTTTGGGGCCAGGGTCGGCCCACCCGCCTGCCGTGCGAAAGTCCTCACGCAAGCTCCCGGTTTGTCGCGCCGAGAGCAAAGCCCAGCGAGGAGAAAGAGAAAAGCCCGCCGAGGAGGAAAACGAATTCCCCTTCGGCGGGTTTTGCTTAGTCAAAAACATCCTTACGGGTCTGTGCCCTTCCGGGAGGCGGCGTTATTGCGCTGTTTTGTTTATTTCTTCAGCTTGGCGGCGCCGATGCCGTTGTACTCCTGCATGAAGTCCTCGGCGTACTTGGTCATGATGACGCCCGCCTCATCGCCCTTGAAGCCGAAGGTGGCGGCCATGTTGCCGAAGTAGTCGTCGATCACGTAGACGCGGAGCACGAACTTCTGCGCCTCGGTCCAGGCGGCGGTGGCCATGCAGCGGTAGTTGCGGTTCGCGCTGCGGCGGATACGGGTGCCGGAGTAGTGGTCCTCGGGGAACTCGCCGATCACGTACTTGCCGAGGCCGAAGCGGATCTCCTTCGGGCCGCGGACGGTGTCGTAGCGGAAAGTGCCCTCGTCGCCCTCGAAGACGAAGCTGAAGCGCTCGATGCCCATCTTGTTCGGGCCCATCTCGTAGACGCGGCCGTTCACCTCGTCGGCGAAGGGGACGCTGGGCTCGCCGGGCTGCGGGACCGGCTCGAGCATCGCCAGGCGCGCGGAGAGTTTGAGCTCGCCGAGCGGATCGGCGGCGACGGGCTCGTCGGAAAGCCTGTTCCAGATATCGTAGCGCAGGGCGTCGACCATGACGTCGTAGTTCATCGGATGGCCCTGGGTGTCGCCGGTGAAGACGGCGATGAAGTCCTTGTCGGGCCAGCAGAGGGCCAGCTGGCCGCCCATGCCCTCGAAGGCGTAGCCGTTGCCGAAGATGCGCCAGATCTGATAGCCGTAGCCGTGGCCGCTGAGGGGCGTCGTGTAGCCGTAGACGTCGTTGTCGATCTGCTTCTTCTTCGCCTCGCGGAGGTAGTCGGCGGGCAGGAGCTGCTCGCCCTCGAACTCGCCGTCGCGGTCCACGAGCAGCGCGAAGCGGGCCAGGTCGCGGGCGGTGCACATCACGCCGCTGCCGCCCCAGGGATAGCCCTCGGGCGCCTCGACGACCCAGGCGTCCTTCGAGAAGCCGATCTTGTCGAGGGCCTTCTCCTTCAGGTACTCGAGGAAGCCCTTGCCGGTCAGGCGCTGCACCAGTACGTCGAGGGTGTAGGTGCCGCTGGTATCGTAGCGGAAGAAAGTGCCGGCGGGATGGTTGGGCTTGTTCTTGAAGAAGGTGGCCAGCCAGTCGGGATCCTCGAAGCAGTAGGTGCTCTCCGCGTGGGGCGTCTCCATCCGGAGCAGATCGCGCACGGTGGCGTCCGCGAGCCAGGGATCGAGCTCCCCCTCGTACTTATCGGTGAAGAAGGGCGCGACCTTGGAATCGAGGGAAAGCTTTCCCTCGCCGATCACCGCGCCGACCGCCGCGGACACGAAGGTCTTGCTGACGGAATACATGCGGTGCAGGGTGTTCTTGTCGAAGGGGTACCAGTAGCCCTCGGCGCAGACCTTGCCGTGACGGATCAGCAGCATGCTGTGGACCATCATGCGCCGGTCCTTTATGTCGTCCAGAAAAGCCAGGATATCCTGCGGGGCGATGCCGGCCTCACAGGGGGATGCAAACTGAAGGATATCGCTCATCGGCTCGTTCTCCTTGAAAATGAAAATGGGCGGAGCCCGCGGTGCACGGTCTCCACCCTTTCATCATACTATCTTCGCGGGGATTTTTCAATCGGAAGGCGGACGGTTTCGCGGGTTTTCACAGGCGGAATGCTTCGCGCGCAAAGGCGGACGGCTTCGCGCCTGTCAGCTTTGAAAACGCGCCCGGAAGCGCTCCGTGATCTCCCGCATCTCCGCGTCCAGGAAGCCGAGCGCCTTCTCCGCGAAGCCCTCGGGCAGGCCGAAGAAGGCCTCGGCCATCGCGCCGCAGATGCAGGTCAGGGTGTCGCAGTCGCCGCCCAGCGAGACCGCGGTGCGGATCGCGTCCTCGAAGTCCCGCGCCTCGAAGAAGGCGGTGAAGGCCTGGGGGACGGTGCGCTGGCAGCTCTCGTCGAACTCGTAGCCCGGGCGGATCGCGTCGCAGGTCATGCCGGCGAGGGCCGGGTAGTACTTCGCGGTGACGTAGCCGCGGATCTCTTCCCGCGACGCGCCGGCGCGCGCCATCCAGATCGCGGCGGCCACGGACTCGGCGCCCTTCAGGCCCTCGGGATGGTTGTGGGTCACCTCGGCGGTCAGCCGCGCGAGGCGCTCGGCCTCCTCCCGGCTCCGCGCGACCCAGCCGGCGGGCGAGACCCGCATCGCGGACCCGTTGCCGTAGCTTCCGTAGGGCTCGGTGAGGCCCTGCCCGATCCAGGCGTAAAACCGCCCGCCGAAGCCGCTGTCCATGTGCTTGCGGCCGATCTCGTGCATCCTCCGGACGAGAAGCGCCTTGAACGCCGCCTCGCCCTCCGCGCCCTCGGGCACGCCGTCTGTCTCCAGGAACGCGGCGGCCACCGCGACGGTCATCACGCTGTCGTCCGTGTAGCTGCAGGGGGACCGGTCCGTCCCGAACAGCTCGAAATGCTTGCTTTTATGCGGCGAAAACTCATAGCGGCTTCCGACGATATCTCCGATGATGGCTCCTAACATGGCAGTTCCTCCTTTACTTTTCTGAGGACAGTGTAGCGCGGGAAGTGGGTGATATTCGGGACAGGGGGACGCCCCCGCGCCGGCCGCCAACCGCGCAAATTCACAGCAAAAGGGAGCCGCCGCGGCGACTCCCTCGAAAAATCACAACTTACCGGTCTTCCCGGAAATAAGGCAGGCCCAGCGCTCCGGGCGGCTGCGTCTCGCGGCTCTTGCGGAGGCTGCCGGCAATCAGCACGATGATCGTGACGACGTAGGGCAGCATCTGGAACAGCTGGGAATTGATGGAGATGCCCAGCAGGCCCGGCACGTAGTTGAAGGCCCAGTAGCAAAGGCCGAACAGGTAGGAGCCCCAGATGGCGTTCTCGCTCCGCCAGATCGCGAAGATGACCAGCGCCACGGCCAGCCAGCCGATGGCCTCCATCGTGTCGACGGCGGCGGTGGACCAGTTGCTGTAGGCCACCCCCATGATGTAATACAGACCGCCGAGGCCGCAGAGGCCGCCGCCGATCAGGTTGGACCAGTAGCGGTAGCGGAGCACGGGGATGCCGGCCGCGTCCGCGGTGGCGGGGTTCTCGCCGACGGCGCGCAGGTTCAGGCCCGCGCGGCTCCGGTTCATGAAAATCGCCATGATGACGGCCAGGACGATGGCCAGGTAGGTCATGAAGCCGTAGCTGAAGAACAGCTCGCCCACGACCGGGATCTTGCTGAGGCCCGGGATCTTCGCGGTGAAGATGTTGTAGGCGTAGTAGGCCTTGATCGAAACGGAGCCCGCGGGGATCACGTAGAGGCCGAAGAACTTCGCGATGCCGACGCCGAAGATGGTCAGCGCGAGGCCGGTGACGTTCTGGTTCGCGCGGAGGGTGATGGTCAGGAAGCTGAAAATCAGGTCCGCCAGCATGCCGGCCGCGAAGGAGCAGAGCATGCACAGGAGCGCGCAGACGACGACGTTCGGGTTCGCCGCGTTCGCCTCGTAGAGGTAGCCGGAGATGAAGCCGGCCGCGCCGCCGATGGCCATGATGCCGGGCGTGCCGAGGTTCATGCCGCCGCTCTTCTCGGTGAGGATCTCACCCATGGAGCCGTAGAGGATCGCGGTGCCGTAGACGATGGCCTTGGTAAACCAGGAAATGAAGATCGTAAGCATCGTTTACACCTCCTCTTTCGCGGCGTTCTTCTTGCGCCAGATCAGCTTGTAGCGGATGAAGAACTCGCTGCCGATGACGAAGAACAGGATGATGCCCACCACGATGCTGGAGGCGCTGTCGGAGAAGTTGGCGTAGCTGTCGGCGATGAGCCGGGTGCCCTTTTCCAGCGCGACGATCAGGATCGAGATGAAGATCATGGACAGGGTGTTGAACTTGGCGAGCCAGGCCACGATCAGCGCCGTGAAGCCGTAGCCGCCGGCGGTGGTGGTGGAGATGGTCTGGTCCTGGCCGGAGACGGTCAGGAAGCCGCAGAGACCGCAGAGCGCGCCGGAGAGGATCATCGTGCGGATGGTGACCTTCTTCACGTCGATGCCGGCGTAGCGGGCGGTGTTGGTGGACTCGCCGACGACGGCGATCTCGTAGCCCTGCTTCGTCTTGGTCATGTAGAAGTACATCAGCACGGCGATGACGAGGATCAGGATGATGCCGATCGTGTAGCGGTGGCCGAGTACCAGCGGGAACCAGCCGGCGCGGGAGGCCTTGTTGAGCTTGCCTAAAGAGGACGCGACGCCGCGCCACTTGTTGTAGTAGAAATCGACCAGCTGCATCGCGACGTAGTTCATCATCAGGGTGAACAGCGTCTCGTTGGTGTTGAAGCGGGCCTTGAAGAAGGCGGGCACGAAGCCCCAGACCATGCCGGCGAGCACGGCGGTGAGCGCCATCAGGATGAAGAGCACGACGGCGGGCACCTTGTCGCCCAGCTTGACCATGATGATGGCCGTGCCCAGGGCGCCGGCGAGCACCTGTCCCTCGCCGCCGATGTTCCAGAAGCGCATGCGGAAGGCCGGCGCGAGCGCGACGGCGATCAGCAAAAGCTTCGTGGCGTAGGCCAGGGTCTCGGCGATGTAGAGGGAGCCGCCGAACGCGCCGCGGAGCATCGTTCCGTACATCGCGATGGGCGAGATTCCGATGGAAAGGTAGGCAAAGAGCGCGCAGACGAGCAGCGCGAGCACGACGGCGATCAGGCGGATCAGCCAGGCGTGCTTCGGGGGCACCAGCTGGCGGACGATATGGACCAGAGGTTCTTTTTCTTTATTCTGCATCCTCATTCTCCTCCATGCTGGTCATCCGGAGACCGATCTCCTCTTTGGTAACAGTGCGGGCATCCAGGATGCCGTTGACGCGGCCGCCGCAGAGGACCAGCACCCGGTCGCAGAGCTCCAGCAGCACGTCCAGGTCCTCGCCGACGTAGACGACGGCGACGCCCTTTTCCTTCTGCTCGTTCAGCAGATTGTAGATGGTGTACGAGGTATTGATGTCCAGACCGCGGACCGCGTAGGCGGTCATCAGCACGGTGGGCGCCGCGGCGATCTCACGGCCGACCAGCACCTTCTGGACGTTGCCGCCGGACAGGAGGCTGACGGGAGTCTCCAGCGAGGGCGTCACGACGGCGAGACGCTCGCGGATGTCCGCGGCCAGGTCATGCGGCGCCTTGCGGTCGGCGAAAAGGGATTTGCCCCGGCGGTAGGAGCGGAGCATCATGTTCTCGGTCATGTCCATCGCGCCGACGAGGCCCATGCCCAGACGGTCCTCGGGGACGAAGGAAAGCTTGACGCCGAGCGCGGAGATCTCGGAGGGACTGCGGCCCACGAGCTCTTCCCGGACGTCGCTGTCGGGCGGCAGGTAGGTGATCGTGCCGCGCTCCGCCTTCTGCAGACCCGCGATGGCCTCGAGCAGCTCCTTCTGGCCGCTGCCGGCGATACCGGCGATACCGAGGATCTCGCCGCTGCGGAGCTCGAAGCTCACGTCATGCAGGGCCTCGACGCCCTCCTTGTTGCGGCAGCTGAGCCCTTCGACGACCAGGCGGGAGTGCATATCGTGGGGAACGGTGCGGCCGATGTTCAGCTCGACCTTCTCGCCCACCATCATCTCGGTGAGCAGCTGCACGTTCGCCTCGGCGGTGTTCACGGTGCCGATGTACTTGCCCTTCCGGAGCACGGAAACACGGTCGGAGAGCTCCAGCACCTCGTTCAGTTTATGGGTAATGATGATGACGCACTTGCCGTCCTCGCGCATCGCGCGGAGCACGTCGAAGAGGCGTCTCGTCTCCTGAGGCGTCAGAACCGCGGTCGGCTCATCCAGGATCAGGATGTTAGCGCCGCGGTACAGGACCTTGACGATCTCGAGGGCCTGCTTCTGGGAGACGGTCATGTTGTAGACTTTTTCATTGGGGTCGAGATCGAAGCCGTATTTCGCGCAGATCTCGCTGACCTTTTCCGCGGCCGCCTTACGGTCGAGCCGCCCTTCCTCCTTCAGGCCGAGAACGACGTTCTCAGCCGCGGTGAAGACGTCCACCAGCTTGAAATGCTGATGGATCATGCCGATGCCGTTGTCGAAGGCATCCTTGGGGGAACGGATCAGGACCTCCTCACCGTTGACGAAGATGCGGCCCTCGTCAGGGTAGTAGATGCCCGCGATCATGTTCATGAGCGTGGTCTTGCCGCTGCCGTTCTCGCCGAGCAGGGACAGGATCTCGCCGTGGTAGCACTCCAGGCTGACGTGGTCGTTGGCAACGACCTTGCCGCCGAAGGTCTTGGTCAGATTCTCGAGCCGGATGGCCGGAGTTTTAGTCATGGTATACCTCACCGGGAATTGCGAATTAGTTCCGTAAAAAACGCCATAAGGGAAACCGGGTCGCCCCGGTTTCCCTTGGCTGATAATCAGGTCTCTTGCTTAGTTCTCAGTAGCGGCCGTCTCGGTGATGCCGTCGATACGGACATCGAAGTAAGGAGCGGAGCGGAAGGCAGACTCATCGAAGTAGCTGACGCCGTTGGCATCGGTCTTGATGGGGTTGACCTTGGCGCCTTCGTAGACGCACACGCCGCCGTTGGCCCAGTCATAGTAGGAGAGGTCCACGGTGTAGGTGGTGAGCTGAGCACCGCCGACGGTGAACTTGGAGGTATCGAAAACGTGGAGGGTACCGTTCTTGATGGCGGCTTCGATGGCGGCAACCTTGTCAGCGGTGCCGGCAGCGCAGGCCTTGCCAAGCTCGGTCAGGTTGACAGCGCCGTCGCTGTAGCCCTTGGACCAGTCCTGAGGAATGGCGGTGCCGTTCTTCCAGGCGGTCAGCAGCTCGGTGTAGTAAGCAGCCCAGGTGTTGGAGGCGGAGGTCAGCGCCACGGTGGGAGCATCGCCCAGCATGGACACGTTGTAGCCGACGCTGTAGCAAAGGGTGCCGTTCTTGTTGGCGGCTTCGACGGCAGAGGGGGCGCCGGCGGAGTCAGCGTGCTGGCCGATGATGCAGCAGCCGGTGCTCATCAGGTACTCGGCGGCAGCGGCTTCCTTATCGAAATCGAACCAGGAGTCGGTGTACTTGACTTCCATGACGACGTTGGGAACGATGGACTGGATGCCCAGGAAGAAAGCGGTGTAACCGGAAACGACTTCGGCATAGGGGAAGGCGCCGACGTAACCGATCTTGATGTTCTCACCGGCGTAGTTCTTCTCGGTGAGCTGATCCTTGATCTCAGCAAGCTTCAGGCCGGCCACGACGCCGGAGACGTAACGGGACTCGTAAACCTGGGTGAAGGCGTTGTAGAAGTTCTTCAGGCCGGTGATCGCGGCGTAGTCGCCGGTCATGGACACGAAGCTGACGTTGGGGTTCTCCTCAGCAACCTCGACCATGAAATCCTGATGGCCGTAGGAGTTGGAGATGACCAGGGTGCAGCCCTGAGCGATCAGTTCCTTGGCAGCGGTGGAGCAGGCAGAGCTCTCGTCGACCTTCTTCTTGTAAACGATGCGGTCGGAAAGGCCAAGCTTGGCAGCGGCGGCCTCGATGCCGTCCATATGAGCCTTGGTGTAGCCCTCGGTCTCATCACCGACGAGGATGACGCCGATCTTCTCGACTTCGTCCTTGCAGGCGGTCAGGCTGAAGCAGCCCAGAGCCAGGACGAGGACAAGGATCAAAGAAGCAACTTTCTTCATTTGTGATACCCTCCAGAAAAAATTTCTCTAATTATTTATAATAACCTTCGCAACCCGCGGACCGCCTTGCCTCTGAGGGCGCAGGCCGCAAGCCGCTTGGGATATTACCGAATTCAGTTCTCGCCGACGAAGCGGATGCCGCCGAAATCGTCCATCGCGGCGACGCGCGCCAGCGACTCGACCCGGTAGCCCTTGGCCTCGAGGAGCGCCCGGCCCTCCTGATAGGACTTTTCCACCAGGATGCCGATGCCCGCCACGGTGCCGCCGGCCTGCTCCACCAGGCTCGCGAGCCCGAGGGAGGCCTGGCCGTTTGCCAGGAAATCGTCGATGAGGAGTACCCGCTCCCCGGCCTTCAGGTAGTTCTTGGAGACGACCACCTGGTTCATCACGCCGTGGGTGTAGGAGTAGACGTCCGCGCTGTAGACGCTGCCGTCCAGGTTCTTGGTCTTGCTCTTCTTGGCGAAGACCAGGGGAACGCCGAGCTTCAGCGCGACGAGCGTCGCGGAAGCGATGCCGGAGGCTTCGACGGTAAGGACCCGGTCGATCGGACCGTCGGAGAAGAGCCGGCAGAACTCGTCCGCGAGCCGGTCCATCAGACGGACGTCGATCTGATGATTCAGAAAACTGTCGACCTTGAGGATCTCGCCGGGGAGCACGCGCCCCTCCTCGCGGATCCGTTTTTCCAAAAGTTCCATCGTTCCTCCCAATCGAAAAAGCGGAAACCTTCGGTCTCCGCTATCGAAAAAACAAAAATAAAACAGAAAAGACGGCTTCCCTGCCGTCTCTGTCTTATCGCGCCGCGGGAGGAAACACTGCTTTCTCCGTACAGCTTCGTTCGATAGTCGGACCATTTACGGCGGCCCGGTAGAGACTTCAAAACCATATCATTTGATTTATATCGAAGGTGTTGTTCAATTGTGATTTCATTATAACGGACGGCTTTGGGACTGTCAATCTGCGGGAATATCAAGAAAAAATTTTGAAACGAAGGTCCCTTTGTGAAAAATGAACAAAGCGCCCGAAACCCGCTTGTTCAGGCGCTTTGACGCATTAAAACGTTACCCGCGAAGCCCGCTTCCGGGGCCCGGAAAGGCCCCTCAGACCGTCTCGAAAAGGTACTCCGCGTACTTGTGATAGTGAGCCTCCTTCCGGAGCACCGGCGAGGGGAAATCCGGCCGGTTCGGGCTGTCCGGATAGCCCTCGGGCTCCAGCGCGAAGCCCTGCAGCGGATGATGCGGGACGGACAGATACTGCCCGGTGTAAAGCTGCAGCGCCGGGAAATCGGTCCGCAGGGACATCCTGACGCCGCCCGCCTCCGCCACGGCCACGCCCGGCAGGAAATCCGGGTCGATGATGAAGCAGTGGTCGTAGATCTGCCCGATGGTGCGGGGCTCCCGGAAATCGAAGTCCTTCACGCAGGGACGCTTCTTCGTGGGGATGAGCTCCGCGTCGGTCTCCAGGTAGCTGCTCGCGGGCAGGCGGAGCTGCGTGCCCAGGACGGACTCCGAGCCGTCCAGGTTGAAGATCATGTGCGTGGTAGGCGAATAGATCGTATCCTCGTCGCTCTCGCCCTCGAAGTCGATCCGAAGCTTCGCTCCGTCGACCGTGTAGGTGACCGCCGCCCGGAGATTGCCGGGATAGCCGTTTTCGCCGTCCGGCGAGAAATAGGTGAAGCGGACCGCCGCGTCGCCGGTGACCTCCGCCGTCCAGCGACGGGTGTGGAAGCCGGCCGGACCGCCGTGGAGCTGGTTCTTCTTCTCATTCGCGGCGAGCTTGTATTCCCTGCCGTTCAGCGCGAAGGAGGCGTTCTTGATCCGGTTCGCGAAGCGGCCGACGATATTGCCGGCGTAGGTATTGTGGCTGGCGTACTCCTCCGGCGTGCGGTAGCCGATGAGGAGCTCCCGCCCCCGGTACTTCAGCGAAAGGCAGGTAGCGCCCAGGGTTGCGACCCAAAGCTCCAGCTCTTCGCTCGCCAGCAGGTACTTCTCGTAGCTGCCGAAACTATCCTTCGTGACCATTTTTTCCTCTTTCCGCGGGAAACCCGCCCGTGATCGTTTCGATTATACCGCGGACGCGAGCGCTTTACAAGACGGGCGCGAACTGCTACACTAAGTCCATAATAAAGGACAGAAGCCGCGCTATGATACAATCAGAAAAACGAAAAGGAGAATACACATGATCTTCCGGAACAGCAACGATCTTTATCTCGCCGTCGACGAGATCCTTTCCCAGATCCCCGAGGAGCGCTACCCCGAAACGATCGAGGTGCTGAACGAGGATCACCACATCTTCCTGGACGACGTCCCCGAGCTCACCGAGGGCGAGCTGATGAGCTTCGCGGAGAAGCTCATGGAGGCGGACCAGACCGAGGCGCTGCTGCCCTCCGTCTGGCGGCTCCTGCGCGCTCTCTTCGAGGACATGATGGAGAACGGCTCCGACGAGGCGATCGCCGCGGCCGGCACCGACCTCGGCAGCCTCTACTACACCGGCCGGGGCGGCGAGCAGTCCTACGCGAAGGCGGTCGAGTGCTACACCGTCGCCGAAGCCCACGGCAGCCGCCAGGCGGGCGAGAACCTGGGCTACTGCTACTACTACGGCCGCGACGTCGAGGTCGACTACGAGAAGGCCTTCCACTTCTTCGCGAAGGGCGCCTTCGACGGCCACCTAAACTCGCTCTACAAGATCGGCGACATGTACCGCAACGGCTACTACGTGAAGAAGGACCCCTTCGAGGCCTTCTGCATCTACTCCCACTGTCTGGACACCCTCACGGACGAGGCCGTCCCGCTGGTGGGTGCCGACATCATGCTCCGCATGGGCGACTGTCTCTTCGAGGGCATCGGCACCGCGCCGGACGCCGAGGCCGCCCTCCACTTCTACCAGCGGGCGGAGCTCCTCTTCTACCGCAAGTACAAGAACGGCGACCCGCTGATCATGGATCAGCTGCAGCACTGCATCAACCGCCAGAGCGAGGCGCGCGTGCGGATCGCCGCGGAGCTGCCGGATTACAGCTGGCGGAACGAATGAGCCGGGCGCCGGAGGGCGCGGAAAAGATACATAAGAAAGGCGGAGGCCGATGGGCCTCCGCCTTTTCGATTCATTCTGTTCGGTATTCTCGTCACACCGCTCCGCCTTTTCGTCATTTCCGTCCATTTTGACGAGAATCGCTTGCGCTTATACCAGCCCCCACTCGGCGAATTTCTCGAAGCCGCCGCGGCTCTCGATGAACTCCCGCGCCGCCGCCACGATTTCGGCGTAGGGCCGGCCGTCGACGGTCTCGTCCCCGATGGCGCAGGAAAGCTCGACCGTCCGGTTCTCGCGCTGCGCCTTCTGCCACGCGTAGATGTTGATCGAGACGTCGGCCTTGCTGAGGTCCTTCCCGTGGAGGCCGCCGCCCGTGACGCTGTCCGCCATGTCGGAGCCGAGCTTGCGGTTCGTCGCGCCGCAGTCCGTGTTGATGCCGCCCGTCCAGGGGCCCAGAGGGTTGATGACGGCCGCGGGGTACTTCGCACGAAGCGCCTCCGAGGCCGCGCCGCTTTGGCAGATGATTAGCTTGCCGCCGTCGAGGATGTACTTCCCGTCGGTCGGATGCTCCGCGAAGATCTCCCGCGCGATGCGCGAAAGCTCCGCCTGCTCGGCGCTCACCGGCGTCCCCTTGAAGATGCCGTTGTCACCGCAGCGGATCCGGCCCTCCTGGTTCTTCGCCAGGTTCCCGTCCTGCGGGACGCGGATGAAATCGAGCTCGACCGGATCGGGGCAGATCCGCCGCACGATCCGCTCCGCCTCGCCGCGCCCGATCTCCGCGGACGACTCCGCAATGACGGTCGCCTTCCCGTGCCCGATCAGCACCTCGACCGCGATCTTCGGGTTTTCCTCCTTCGTGTACGCGAGGTCCACGAGGGCGCCGGCGATCCGGTCCGCGACCTTGTCGGGATGCATGGGGTTTACTTTTTCGAACATTCTGTCTCCTCCTTATTTCGACTCGATCAGGAGCGGCGGAAAACGAAAAAGCAATGAAAAAGCCTCATCTAAAGATGAGGCTGATTTTGGCGTTTCTTTTCCTCATCTTTCGTTTCACCGACGGAATTGGCACCTTACATACGCAGGTTGCCGGGTTTCACAGGGCCGTTCCCTCCACCACTCTTGATAAGGTATTCGATTGTGGGTACTACAATATACTTTCCTTCCGGGATTGTCAACCTTTTCGGCGGGCTTTCTTGTGTTTGCCGGCCTTCGGAGCCGGCGGAGCCCTGAAGCGGAGCGAATTTTCGGAAAAGCGGCCGGCCTTCGTCTCATTTTTCGGCACACTTTTTCGTTTTTTACGACAAATCGGCTAAAAAACGGAAATCTGACAGAAGACGGGAAAGCCATTTTCCGGGATTTCTGTCAAATCGGGCGAAAACGCGGTTTTTGTCGTAAATTTTACCTGTCTCGGCGGTCCCGGACGCGTCTCTGGCAAGCTGAGTTCTGTCCCCTCCGCACAAGTGCCGGATTTGATGCCTCCATTTTCTGTCAAAAACGGCAAAATGGGCCTATTTGTCGTAAACTCCGGAAAGCGCACTTTTCCGTTTCTGTCAAAATCGGCACAAACCGCCGATTTGTCGTAAATTACCGGTTTCGACCTCCAAAAATGAGACGAAGGCGAGGCAAATGCGCCGCAATGTGCAGCGGGGACAGAACTGCCCGCCGATATGTGCAGCGGGGACAGAACCCCAGGGCAAAGCGGAGGCCTCCCAAGGGCGCCTCGCCACAAAAGCGCGTGTGCGCGCAAAAAAACAGCGGCGCATCAGCGCCGCTGCACTTTTCACATTACGGTCCGGAGGCCGGCGCGGGCCAAGCCCTCTCGCAAGCTCCCGTTTTTCCTTTCCCCTTACTGGACCTTCTTCACCGAGTAGGAGCCGGTCGTCTGCTTGAAGGCGGCGATGATCCGCGGCAGCGCGCAGATCGCGGTGAACAGATAGCCCAGCAGCAGGTCGCCGACGTATCCGCGGATCCCGTCCTCGTTCAAGATCTGGAACATGTAGCGGAAGCACTCGCCGAAGGTGTAATCGTACTCCTTGAGCTCCCGGAAAATCAGGATCGTGTAGGCCAGGTGGTTCCCGAGGAACACGCCGAAGACCAGCAGGACCACGCAGAAGATCACGCCCTTCTTGTCGATGCAGCCGGCGAATTTCTCGTAGAGGAACAGCGTCAGGAAGGCCATCAGGAGGCCCGCCAGGCCGGAGATGTAGCCCAGCATGAAGATACCGACCCAGGCGGCGACGCCGGCCAGGGTGCCGATCAGCGCGCCGATCATGCCGATGGCGAGGTTGGAGTTCACCGACTGCGCGGCCTCGCGACCCTCCTCCAGATGCTGGCGGGTGCGCTCGATGCAGTCGGGGCAGTAATAGGCGGGCATGCCGTTCACGTCGAAGAGCTCGGGCGTGACGTCGGTGCGGCCGCAGACGCCGCAGCCGCTCACGTAGCCGTTCGCCGCGAGATCGTTCACGAAGGGCTCGACGATCGCGTTCACGCGCTTGGGCAGGCCGGAGGCAAAGCCGGGCGCGACGATCACGAGCAGGACCTTGTAGGCACCCACGGAAGAGGACTGATTCAGCCACTTGTTGCCGGAGGCCTCCTGCGCCACGGTGCTCCGGAGCCGGTCGTTGTTGGGGTCGAGCGGGCTCTCCGCGTTCACGGTGACGTAGATGAACTGTCCCCTCGGGATGACAGCGGTGTAGAAGCCGCGGTAGTAGCCGGCCAGGTAGTTCTTGTAATTCGTCAGCGAGCCGTCCAGCGTGGCGGCGCAGATTTTGTCATTGAGCATGATACCGTGTTCCTTTCGCGGGCGGAGTCGGCTCCGTCCTTTTCGGCTATCTTATCATGAGGAAAGATTTTTTGCAAGGAAGGCGCGGTCATGGTATAATCGTGGAAAGATATCTCACCGAAAGGATCCTCCCATGCCGCAGTACTCTTTGTTCGACGGCGCGACCGAAGACGGTCTCGGCGCCGCCTCCGATCCGGCGTCCTCCTTCGACGCTGTGCCCGCTTCCGCCCCGCTCGCGGCCCGGCTCCGCCCCCGCGATCTGGACGAGGTGGTCGGCCAGCAGCATCTCATCGGCGAGGGCAAGGTGCTCCGCCGGCTGATTGAGCACGACCAGGTGAGCTCCATGATCTTCTGGGGCCCGCCGGGCGTCGGCAAGACCACGCTGGCCCGGGTCATCGCGCACCGCACGAAATCCGCGTTCATCGACTTCTCCGCCGTCACGAGCGGCATCAAGGACATCCGCGCGGTCATGCAGAAGGCCGAGGAAAGCCAGCTCTACGGCAACCGCACCATCGTCTTCGTGGATGAGATCCACCGCTTCAACAAGGCCCAGCAGGACGCCTTCCTGCCCTTCGTGGAAAAGGGCAGCATCATCCTGATCGGCGCCACCACCGAGAATCCCTCCTTTGAGATTAACAACGCGCTTCTGTCTCGCTGCAAGGTCTTCGTGCTGCAGGCCCTCACCCCGGACGACCTGGTCCGGCTGCTGGAGCGCGCGCTGACCGACCCGCGCGGCTTCGGCATTCCCGGCGACGGGGACGCGGCCGCGGGCACCGGCGAAAGCCTCGTCGATATTTCCCGGGAAATGCTCCGCGCGATCGCGGTCTTCGCGAACGGCGACGCCCGCATGGCGCTCTCCACCCTGGAGATGGTCGCACTGAACGGCGCGATGGGAGCGGACGGCCGCATGACCGTCACCCAGGAAACGCTGGAGCAGTGCATCTCGAAGAAGTCCCTGCTCTACGACAAGGACGGCGAGGAGCACTACAACCTGATCTCCGCCCTGCACAAATCGATGCGCAACTCCGACCCGGACGCCGCTGTCTACTGGCTGGCGCGGATGCTGGAGGCCGGCGAGGATCCCCTCTACGTGGCGCGCCGTGTGACGCGCTTCGCCGCCGAGGACGTGGGTCTCGCGGACCCGCGGGCGCTGGAGCTGGCGGTCGCCGCCTTCCAGGCCTGCCACATGATCGGCATGCCCGAGTGCTCCGTCCACCTGACCGAGGCGGTGATCTACCTGGCCTGCGCGCCGAAGTCGAACTCGATGGAGACCGCCTACAACGCCGCCAAGGAGGACGCCCTCCACGACCTGGACGAGCCGGTCCCGCTGAACATCCGCAACGCCCCCACGGGCCTGATGAAGGGCCTGGGCTACGGCGAGGGCTACAAGTACGCCCACGACTTCGAGGGCCACATCACCTCGATGCAGTGCCTGCCCGACGGCCTGGTCGGCCGCGAGTACTACCAGCCGAGCGACCAGGGCCTCGAGACCCGCTTCGCCGAGCGGCTGAAGCAGATCAAGGAGTTCAAGAAGAATCACTGAGCGAACACGACCCGCCGGAAGCACCGTCCTTCGGCGGGTCCTTTTTTCGCTTCGCAAAAATATCCGGCAAAAAACAAAATTCTCTCTTGACCTGTCCCTTAGGGGATGCCTTACCGTATCGAACGTGGAAAGGAGGAGCGTCATGCTTTTGATCGGTGAATTTTCGAAGCTTTCGCACCTGACCGTCAAGGCGCTGAGGTTCTACGAAAGGGAAGGGCTGCTCAAGCCCGCCTCCGTCGACGGATGGAGCAGCTACCGGTATTACGAGACCTCTCAGCTGGAG
>JAZUHB010000016.1:0-16244 GCA_045641505.1 Bianqueaceae bacterium
GTCCGAGCGCCTCCCGTTCCGCGCCGAGCGCCGCCAGAAGCTGCGCCGCGTCCGGAACCGTGAGCTCCGCCGCCGCCGAGGGTGTGGGGGCGCGCAGATCCGCGGCGAAGTCCGCGATGGTAAAGTCCGTTTCGTGGCCGACCGCCGAGATCAGCGGGGTCTCACAGGCGTAAATGGCCCGCGCCACGCACTCCTCGTTGAAGGCCCACAGGTCCTCGATGGAGCCGCCTCCCCGGCCGATGACGATCACGTCCACCTCCGGCTCGCGGTCCAGCCGGCGGATGCCCTCGGCCACCGTGGCCGCGGCTCCGTCGCCCTGCACCAGCGCGGGATACAGCACGAGGGAAACGCCCGGGAAACGCCTGCGCGCGATCTGGATCATGTCGCGCACCGCCGCGCCCGTGGGCGAGGTGACGATGCCGACCTTCCGCGGATACTTCGGAATCGGTTTCTTCCTCGCCACATCAAAAAGACCTTCAGCGGAAAGGCGCGCCTTCAGGGCCTCGTAGGCCTGATAGAGACTGCCCCTCCCCTGAGGCTGCATTCTTCGGATATAAATCTGGTACTGACCTGTTTTTTCGTAAAGAGAGACCGAGCCCAGGACCTCGACCTGCTGCCCGTTCTCGGGCTCGAAGCTAAGCGAGGCCGCGTCGGACGCGAACATCACGGCACTGATCGCGCCTCCCGCGTCCTTCAGCGTGAAATAGCGGTGCCCCGTCGAATGGGGCTTGTAATTGGAAATCTCGCCGGAGACCCAGAGGCCCGAAAGGGCATAGTCATCCGCGAGAAGCTCCTTCACGTGACGGTTCACCTGGGTGACGGTGTAGACCCGCCTGGCGCCCGGCTCAGCGCTCATCTTCGGTGGTTCCGGCTTCCTCGGCGGAGACCGGCGCCTTGCCGGCGGCCTTGGCGACCGTGCCCAGAATGCCGTTGATGAAGGCCGGGGCCTGCTCCTGAGAATACTTCTTCGCCAGCTGCACGGCCTCGTTCACCGTGACCTGGACGGGCATATCCTCGGCAAAGCAGAGCTCGTAGGCGGCCAGACGGAGGATCGCCAGATCCACCTTGGACAGACGGCTCACCTTCCAGCCGTTCAGCGCGCCGCCGATGACGCCGTCGATCTCCTTCAGATTCGCCAGCGTTCCGGTGACCTCGCACTTGATGAAGTCCATGTCCTCCTCTTCCAGAGGCTCCTCCACGAAGTCGCGGAGATAGCGGTCGAGGATCAGCGTGATCTCGTCGCTCTGGAAGGGGATTTCGTATACGATCTTGAAAATGTGCTCACGTGCGGCTTTTCTGCTCACGTTTATGCCTCCTGAAATTAATCGAGCTTGATGTCGACGATGTTGAGATTGACCGCGCCCACCTTGAGGCCCGTCATGTTCTCGACGGCGGTGCTGACCTTTTCCTGCACCAGCGCGGCGACGGCGGGAATCTTCGTGCCGTATCTGACCGCCATGTTCAGATCGACGACGGCTTCGCCGTTCTCCACCTTGATGGAAACGCCGCCCTTGTTCTTTTTGCCCTGGGGCGCCGCATAGATGTTCTCCACATCGCTGATGGCGAGACCGACGATGATCGCAATGACGTCCTCAGAGATCTTGATCTGATTGCCCTGCTTCTGTTCGTTCTGATCCATAAGGTCCTCCTGTAAATATGCATAGATATATCTCAAATTATATGCAATTTTATGCATAAAAGCAAGTATTAGTTGCGGCGGGGGTTAAAAATGGGGTATAATGGAAAACCACAGGGAGGTGACCCAAATGGCTGCAAATCTCGGAAACGACTGGCAGGAGCTGCTGGCGTCTGAATTCGAAAAGGATTACTACAAAAAGCTCCGGCATTTTCTCGCGGAGGAATACCGGCGCACCGCCGTCTATCCCGACATGTACGAGATCTTCAGCACCCTGCAGTGTACCTCCTACAAGGACGTGAAGGTGGTGATCCTCGGTCAGGATCCCTACCACGAACCCGGCCAGGCTCACGGCTTCAGCTTCTCCGTGAAGCCCGGCATCGAGATCCCGCCCTCCCTGCAGAACATCTACAAGGAGCTCGCGAGCGACCTCGGCTGCTCCGTCCCCGCGACCGGCTACCTGAAAAAATGGGCCGATCAGGGCGTGCTGATGCTGAACGCCGTCCTGACCGTCCGCGCCCATCAGGCCAACAGCCACCGCGGGATGGGCTGGGAACAGTTTACCGACCGGATCATCAGCCTGCTGAACGAGCGGGAGGATCCGGTGGTCTTCCTCCTCTGGGGCCGGAACGCCCGGGAGAAGAAGGCCCTCATCACCGCGCCGCAGCACCTGGTGCTCGAGGCGGCCCATCCGTCGCCGCTGTCCGCGTACAACGGCTTCTTCGGCTGCCGCCACTTCTCGAAGACCAACGAGTTCCTCCGCGCTCACGGCAAAGAACCGATCGACTGGCAAATCGAATAGAAAGGAAAGCAACGTGATCTATCTGTCCGAAGAAAACTATCAGAAGCAAATGGACGAAATCTGCGTCCCCTACCTGCTGAGCCGTCTGGAGGACGGCTACTTCTGCGGCTGGGACGGCCATTCCCTCCATTACCAGATCTACAGCGCGGACGCTCCCCGCGGCACCGTGACGATCTGTCACGGCTTCACCGAGTCCATCCCCAAGTACCGCGAGCTGATCTTCATGATGCTCCAGGACGGCCTGAACGTCTGCGCCTATGAGCACCGCGGCCACGGCTGGTCCTACCGCGAGGTCGAGAACTACCAGTACACCCATCTCCGCGATTTCGACGAATACGTGCAGGATCTGGACTGCTTCATCGCCCAGAAGGTCTCGGGCCTGCCCGGTCCCCACTACCTGTTCACCCACTCCATGGGCGGCGCCGTCGGCGCCCTGTGGCTGGAAAAGGGCGGCAGCTTCTTCTCGAGAGCGGCCCTCTCCTCGCCGATGATCGCCCCGGCCCGCATGGGGCTTCCCCTCTGGTTCTGCAAAGCCCTTTTCGGCTCGGCCGTCTTCCTCGGCTTCGGCAAGAAGCGCCTCTTCACCTATGACAAGGAACGGGGCGAGCGCGAATGGGCGCCCGTCGGCTGCGACACGAGCAAGGCCCGCTTCGACTGCAACGAGGCCAACAAGCGCCGCTTCCGGGAATGCTCGAATTTCGCCCCCACCTACGGCTGGATCAACCAGGGCGTCCGCGTCACGAAAAAGATCCTGGCGAAGGGCGCGCCCGAGGAGATCGCCGTCCCCGTCTGCGTCTTCAACGCCGAGCTGGATGACACGGTGCTCGAGCCCGAGCAGCGGAGCTTCATCGGCCGCGTCCCGCAGGGCAAGTTCGTACAGATCGAAAAGGCCACCCACACCATCTTCTACTGTGTGGACGAGGTGGCCCATCCCTATTTCGATGCGCTGCTTAGTTGGCTGCGCTGAAAGGAACACATGGATTTCACCGTAAGGACCGAAGAAAACGCCGGCTGCAAGGTCCTCATGACCCCGCTCGGCAAGGCGCCGGACGGCGCCGAGCTCTACCGGCTTTCCCTCAGCTTCGCCGCGCCTACCGTACCCGGCACCGTCACCGTCAGCTGGAAGGAGCCGATGGTCGGCGTCCGCAGCCTGTGGCACCCGACCGCCGGCCGGATCCGCCGTCTGCCCCAATGGTTCGCCCCGGCGGACTGCCCCTCCTGCCTGTATAAGGGCGCGCCTCTCCTCGCGCTTATCGGACCGGAGGACCGAAACGTCCTCACCGTCGCCCTCTCCGAGGCCTCGGCGCCCTGTCTGCTCCGCTTCTACGTGGACGATTTCGCCGAGAAGAACGAGCTCGGGCTGGAAATCCGGCTCTTCACCGAGCCGACCGCGCCGATGACCGATTACGCCTGCCTCCTCCGTCTGGACCGGCAGGACCGTCCCTACTCCGACGCGGTCCGCGCCGCCGCCGACTGGTGGAACACCCTCCCCGGCGCGCCCGCGCGGCCCGTCCGCTCCCTTGAGACCGCCGCCCCCTTCATCTATTCGAGCTGGTACAGCTTCCACCAGGATCCGACCGCCGAGGGACTGCTCCGTGAGCTTCGCCTCGCCGCGGAGGCCGGCGCGGAGCTCGCGATCCTCGACGACGGCTGGCAGTTCGACGGCGCGGGCACCGGCGATTACCGGAGCGCCGGCGAATGGGCCTGCTCCCGCGAGAAGTTCCCCGACATGGCGGCCTTCGTCCGCGAGGCGCACGCCCTCGGCATCCGGCTGATGGTCTGGTTCTCCGTCCCCTTCGCCGGCCACGACACCGCCGTCTGGCCGCGCTTCCGCGACAAGCTCCTCTACGAGGACGCCCGGCACCGGGCCGGCATACTCGACCCCCGCTATCCAGAGGTCCGGGATTTCATCCGCGAGACCCTGCTCGGCTTCGTCCGCGCCACGGGCATCGACGGGCTGAAGCTGGACTTCATCGATTCCTTCCGGCTGACGGAGGATTCTCCCGTCTCCGCCGAGGGCATGGACACGGCCTCCGTCGCCGAGGGCGTGAAGCGGCTCCTCACGGGCATCCGCGAAGAGGCGCTCGCACTCGATCCGGACTTCCTGATCGAGTTCCGCCAGGACTATGTGGGCCCCGCCGTCACCTGCTTCGGCGACCTCATCCGCGTCGGCGACTGCGCCTACGATCCGCTCGCGAACCGGATCGGCATCGCGGACCTCAGACTCTTCACCGCGGGCCCCGAGGTCAGCTCCGACATGCTCTATTGGAGCCCCGATGCGCTCCTATCCGAGGTGGCGCTCCAGCTGCTCGACACCCTCTTCTCCGTCCCGCAGATCTCCGTGAAGCTCTCCGAATGCCCTCGCGAGCAGTGCCTGCTCGTCGAGCGCTTCATCCGCTACTGGCGGGAGAACCGCGAGCTTCTGCTGCACGGCCGCTTCAGTGCCTCGCAGCCCGGCTCCCTCTACTCGAAGGCCTCCGCCGCCGACGGAAACGGCCGGATCAGCGTCCTCTACACCGACCGTGCGCTCCGGCTCGCCGCCGCGCGCGAGGACATCTGGAACGCGACCGGCGAGGAAGGGCTCCTGCTGGAGAACCCGGAGGGCCGGAAGCTCCGCGTCACCCTCTTCGACCTTCTTCTGAACGAAAAAGAGCGCTTCGAAACCGAAGCGCCTTTGGTCCGGCTCGCGCTCGCTCCCGGCGAGCACGCCGAACTCCGCTGACCCTCACAGACATGAAAGCGGCGGCGCTGACGCGCCGCTGTTTTTTGTGTTCGCGCGCATGCGCATTTTTCAGGGCGTGACTGCGGTTCTGTCCCGCCTGCACATTTCGGCGAATTTTCCTCGCCTTCGTCTCATTTTTTTCGTTCTTGTCGGAAAATTTACGACAAAGCGGTTGGTTTAGCCGAATTTAACGTAAACGTAAGAATACCGTTTGCGAGGTTTACGACAACTTTGCCGGCTATGCCGTTTTTGTCGTAAATTGGATGCATCAAATCGGACAAATGTGCGGAGGGGACGGAACTTGTCTTGCTGAAGGCGCATCCTCAGCCGTTGAGACAGGAATAATTTACGACAAATATTGCATTATAGCAGTTTTTGACGGAAATCCCGAAAAAGTGTTTTTTTGCCTTACGACAAATTCCCGTTATACGGCCGATCTGTCGTAAATAATGAAAAAGTGCTCTGAAAAATGAGACGAAGGCTGCCGTTCCCGCAAAGGAATCCGACGCATTGCAACGCAATGCGGCGGATTCTTTCCGGCCCGACGGCCTCAACAATATGGAATAGTAACGCCGCAAAGGCCGTCCGGCGCCCGCCGTCTCTGAAACGCAGCAAACATAAGAAAACCCGCCGAAAAGGAGGAATTATTCCTATTCGGCGGGTTTTGCTCTCAACTCAGCACAGCCGAGGCTTTATTTCGTGAGCACGCGGATGTTCTTCTCGCTTACCTGCTTGGTAAAGCCGTCATCCAGGTACTGCTCGTAGCTTTGTCCGTCGCCCAGAAGCTCCACGTCGCGAAGATCCATGAACTTGGTGCTCATCGCGAGCTTCTTCGTCACGGGCACGAGCGTTCCCTTCCGGATCCAGAACACGACCTCGTCCACCGGGACCTTCACGTCGCAGCGGCCCGCAGGGACCTTGCGGCAGCTGAAGTTGTCCCCGTCGAAGCGGACCTCGGTCATCTCCTCGGGCAGATAGACGCTGCGGCCGTCCGCGCCCTCCTCGAGCACGGGGGCGATCATTACGCTTCCGCCCACGAGGAGCTGGTCCTCGCAGCGGCGGGCCTCCTCATCCTCCGGCCACTCGAAGCCGAGGGCCTTCATGTACATGTCGGAGCGGAGCGCCGCCTTCACGAACTCGGAGTAGATATAGGGCATGAGCCGGTAGCGGAGCGCGATCACGTCGCGGAACTGCTTCGGGTTCGAGAAGCGGTAGCATTCCTGACGGCGGCTGCCCTTCGAGGAATGGTTGCGGAACAGCGGCGTAAAGTCGGAAAGCGCGTGCCAGCGCAGGGTGAGCTCCCGCTGCGCGTGACGGCCGAAGCCGCCTGTGTCCGCGCCGCTGTAGAGGAAGCCGCACATGTTGAGGCCGGTCATCTGCGTCAGGTTCCGCCGAAGCTGCAGCCAGCTGGAGTTGTTGTCGCCGGTCCACATGCCGCTGTAGCGGTGGGTGCCGATATAGCTGGAGCGCGAGAACAGGAGGTAGCGCTCGTCGAGGAGCTCGGACAGCGCCTCGCCCGTTCCCATCGCCATGAAGTGGCCGAAGACGTTGTGGACGTCGAAATGGCGCACCCTTCGGCCGTCGTACTGCTGGTACATCAGCTTGTACTCGCCGGTCAGACGGCTGTTCTCGGTCAGCGCGTCCGGCGCCTCGGGCACCGCGATCCGCTCGCCGCGGGGCATTCCGTCCATCCAGAAGATGGCGGGCTCGTTCATATCGATCCAGAAGCCGCGCACGCCCTGGTCGGTCAGCGCCTTGAACTGCATGCCGAACCAGCGGCGGGCCTCCGGACGGCAGAAATCCGGAAAATGCGTCATGCCGGGCCAGACCGCGGCGCCGAAGTTCTCGCCCTTCTCGTTCTTGACGTAATAGTCCTTTTCGACGCCCTCGTCGAAGACCGGATTGCCCGGCTCGATCTTGATGCCCGCGTCGATGATGGGCACCACGTGGTGGCCGCGGGCGTCGAGCACCCGGCAGAAGTTTTTGAAATCGGGGAAGCGCTTCTTATGGACCGTGAAATCGATATAACGGTCCATGTAGTCGATGTCCATGCTGAGCCCGTCCAGAGGGATGCCGGCGTTCCGGTACTTCTCCTCGACCTTCGAGAGGTCCTTCGCGCTCTTGTAGCCCCAGCGGCTCTGGATGTAGCCGAACGCCCAGAGCGGCGGGATGAAGCTTTGGCCGATGATCCGCAGAAACTCCCGGGTGATCTCGTAGCTCGACGTCCCTTCCAGCACGTAGAGCTTCAGATCCTCCGTCTGGGCGTAGACCTCCAGCTTGCCGCTGCCCGCGAGATCGACGTCGAAGACGGTGCGGGCGGGGGTGTCGAAGAACAGGCCGAAGTGCCGCTCACCGTCGATCACGACGAAATTGTGGGCGCCGTACAGCGACATCATCTCGTCGCGGTGGGTCGGATCGTCCGTGTTGAACATGATGTAGCGGTATCCGCGCTTGTCGATGCCGTGCAGGGTCTCACCGAGACCGTAGACGATCTCGCCGTCCGCCAGCGGCGTGGAAAAGCAGAGGCTCTTCACGCCGTCCGTGACCTTCCGTTCGAGAGTCAGATAGGGGATTTCTTCCGTCGAAACGGGGAACTCCGCCGTCACCGCGAAGGTCTCGAAGGGCTCGCCGAACAGATACTTTCTTACCATGGTGTTACCTTTCTCAGATCAGATGATTGTCGGTGATATTCTCCATCGTATGGCTGATGTGCGCGATGGCGCAGGCCTTCGCGGTCGCTCCGTCGTGCTGCGCGATCGCCTCGTAGATCGCCCGGTGCTCCCTGACCGTATGCTCGGCGCGGCCCTCCTGGCGCATGGACGCCTGACGGATCATCGCGGCGTAGATGTGGAGCTCCTTCAGGATCCGGGCCAGCATCCGGCTGCCGGAAAGCTCGTAGAGCATGTGATGGAAGCTGTCGTCCATCTCAAGCATCTTTTCGTAATTCTTCTTTTCCAGGTAGAACTCCATCAGCTCGACCCGCTCCTCCAGGGCGCGGATGTCCTCATCGGACGCGGTGTTCGCGGCACGCTCGGCGGCGATGCCCTCGATCAGCGAACGGATGTAGTAGATGTCCTGGAAGTCCATCTTCTCGATGCCGACCACCACCGCGCCCCGGTTGGGACGGATGGCGACCAGCTCCTCCTGCTCTAGCTGGCGGAGCGCCTCCCGGACGGGGGTGCGGCTCACGTTCAGTTCATCGGCGACGCCCATTTCGGTCAAGGCGTCCCCCTTCTGATAACGGCCGGAAAGGATGTCCCGGCGGAGTGCATCGTAGACCTGCTCGGTCAGATTGACCGATCTCGCTCTTTCTGTCATGGCTTTTTCCTGCTTTCTTATTTGGCTGTGGGGATCAGTTCTTCCGGTGCAGCAGCTCCTGCTGTTTCAAGAGCTGCTCCGTCAGTTCATTGTCAGTAATCACGGTAACGCGGCCGGCGGCGTATTGCTCGTCCACCCAGGCCTTGATGCCTTCGATGATCGGGTCGTGCTTGTCGAGCGCGTCCTCGCCGGAGAGGCCGAGCTTCCGGTTCACCCAGAGGGCGATGCCGGAGATGCCGGAGGTATTGGAGATCAGCACCTTGGGCGGACGGTTCAGAAGCAGCTCCGTATCGAAGATGTTGTAGACCTCCTCGTTCTTCATCATGCCGTCGGCGTGGACGCCCGCGCGGGTGACGTTGAACTCCTCGCCCACGAAGGGTGTGCGGGGCGGGATGTCGTAGTGCAGCTCGTTCTTGTAGTAATCGGCAATCTCGGAGATCACGGTCGTGTCCATGCCGTCCAGAGTGCCGCGCAGCTGCGCGTACTCGATGACCATCGCCTCGAGGGGCGTATTGCCGGTGCGCTCGCCGATGCCCAGGAGCGAGCAGTTGACGGCCGAGGCGCCGTACATCCAGGCCGCGGAGGAATTGGAGACCGCCTTGTAGAAATCGTTGTGGCCGTGCCACTCGAGCAGACCGGAGGGGAAGTGCGCGTAATGGCGCAGACCGTAGATGATGCCGGGCACGCTGCGGGGCAGCGCCGCGCCGGGCATGCTGACACCGTAGCCCATCGTATCGCAGGCGCGGATCTTGATCGGCACGCCGGTCTCAGCCATCAGGTTGGCAAGCTCCAGGGCGAAGGGAACGACGAAGCCGTAGTAATCGGCGCGGGTGATATCCTCGAAGTGGCAGCGCGGCCGGATGCCCGCCTCGATGCAGTCGCGGATGATGCCCAGATAGTGGTCGATCGCCTGGCGTCTCGTCATCTTCAGCTTGAAGAAGATGTGATAGTCGGAGCAGCTGACCAGGATGCCGGTCTCCTTGAGCCCGAGTTCCTTGACCAGCTTGAAATCTTCCTTGGTGGCGCGGATCCAGCTGGTGACCTCCGGAAACTCGTAGCCGAGCTCCAGGCAGCGCCGGACCGCCTCGCGGTCCTTGTCGCTGTAGAGGAAGAACTCGCTCTGGCGGATGATGCCCTTGGGGCCGCCCAGTCGGTGCAGCATCTTGTAGAGATCCACCATCTGGTCGGCGGTGTAGGGCTCGCGCGATTGCTGCCCGTCGCGGAAGGTGGTGTCGGTGATCCAGATCTCCTTCGGCATGCCGGCCGGCACGAGCCGCCGGTTGAACATGATCTTGGGAATCTCCTCATAGTTGAAGAGAAGCCGGTAGAGATTGGGCTCTTCCACATCCTGCAGGGTATACTTGTAATAGTTCTTCTCGAGCAGATTGGAGAACGGATCGAGCTCCAGCTCCTCCTCGTTCATCCGGCGGAAATACTCTTTGTAATCGATATCTTCCATAGTGACAGACTCCGTTCATTCGGATTTTGCGCTATTGTATACATTTATACCTGTTTTGTCAAGGGAAATTCCCGAAAAAGCTCAAAAAAAAGGAGACGACGGAGCGTCTCCTTTCTATGCGTTTCATTCTTGGTCTCCGGAGGGGGCGTCTTCTCCGCTCTCCTTCTTCCGGCGCTTCAGACTTTCGCCGTTCTCCTCCATGCCCTTCAGCACAATCACGCGGACCACCGGGAAGAGAACCGCCAGAAGGATCAGACCGCCCAGGATGAAACGAAGCTTCAGATCCTTTTCGGTCACGGGAAGCGGATCTTCGTCTCCGGATTCCTCCCCCTGGCCCTGATGATGGCCGGGATCATCGGAAATACTCTCCTGATGGGAGGGATCCCCCGCCGGAACGGTGTAGAAGAACTGGAAAACACGGCCGTCCCCGACCGCGGTCACGCTTTCGTTCAAAAAGCCGTTCCAGGTCATCGCGTACTCCTCGTCCTTGACGAAATACCGTTCATCCGCGGGAGTGACCCGGATGAGCACCTCGACCTCGTCGCCGGGGTGAGGAACGTATTCGCCGCGGCCCTCGCCGTTCACACGGTATTCGATGGAGGAAATGAAGCAGTCCGGCGTATCCAGGCTCGCCTCATAGGAGGCCGCGGTTCCGGCGGACGGCAGCGGCAGATCCGTGACGGAAAGAAGCGTCGCGATCGGATGGCGCAGGACCGTCAGCACCGCGTATTTCGGGCTTTTCGTGGTGGCGGTATAGGACTTGCCCTGACTGTTCGTCAGGATGCAGTAAAAGCGGTAGCCGCTCATCCAGTACTTGCAGTTCCGGATGACGAGCACTCTCTCATTCCAGCCCGTGGCGTCGGGAAAATTGGATTGGTCGATATAGACCATCGAGGAATCCACGCAGATCCACTGATATTCCACGTTTTCCTCATCCTGGCGGGTCTCCACGGCAAAGGCGGCGGTATCACCCGAGTAGACCGTGACGCTTTCCGGCCAGGACGCGAGCACCGGGACGGAGCGGACGGCGCGGAAGGTCCATTCGTACGCGGCGACCTCCGTGTTTTCGATGTCGAAGACCGTGTCCCGGATAATGACGGTGCCGGCCCCGGTAAAGCTGTACGTTCCGTTTTCGTTGACGGTGACGTACTTCGCGCCGGAGACGACCTCATAGGAATCGCGTTCCATGTTGGCGGCATACTGCTTCAGGGTCACGGACTCGCCTACGAGGACCTCGATCGGCTCGCTTCCCTTTGCCTCGACCGCAGGCTGAAAAGCCTCTGTCGGGAACGTCCGTCCCAGGACGGCCGCCGGCAGAAGCACCGCGATCATCAACAGCAGCGCCGCTTTCTTTTTCATGTTGCTACCCCTGAATAGAAAATAAAGGACAACCTTCCCGGTTGTCCTTCGTAAGCTGGGCATGAAGGATTCGAACCTACGAATGCTGGAGTCAGAGTCCAGTGCCTTACCGCTTGGCGAATGCCCAATATGTTTGCGCTTTTTTCAAGCGCAAACAGGATTATAATACGGAGCCGGTACTATGTCAAGTGGAAATTACGCTTTTTCGAGAATGGAAAGGAATTCCTCGCCGGTGATGGTCTCCTTGCCGATCAGATACTCGGAAACCTCCAGCACCTTCTCCCGGTTTTCCATCAAAATGCCGATGGCGCGCTCATGCTGGCGGCGGATAATGGCCAGCACCTCGCCGTCGATGTCCTTGCCGGTAGCAGGGCTGTAATTCTTCTGATAGCCGCCCTCCAGGTACTGCAGAGAGGGATTTTCGAGACCGACCATGTCGAAGCGCTCGGTCATGCCGTAGACGGTGACCATGCGGCGGGCGCTCTCGGTCGCCTTCTCGATATCGTTCGCGGCGCCGGTGGAGATCTGTCCCAGCATCACTTCCTCCGCGGCGCGGCCGCCCAGGCAGACGCAGATTTCGTCCTCCATCTCCTCCTTCGTCACGAGGTAATGCTCCTCGCCGGGGGCCTGCACGGTGTAGCCCAGCGCGCCCTTGGTGTGGGGGATGATGGTGATCTTCTGCACCTCGTCGGCCTGCGGAAGCAGATGCGCCAGGAAGGCGTGACCCACCTCGTGATAGGCGACGGCCCGCTTTTCCGCGGCGGAAAGCACGCGGTCCTTCTTCACCTTGCCGGCGATGACGACCTCCAGGGCCTCCTCCAGATCGGACTGCTCGACGCGGTCGCGGCCCTTGCGGACGGCCAGCAGCGCGCCCTCGTTGATCACGTTGGCCAGATCCGCGCCGGAAGCGCCGGGCGTGATCTTCGCGATGGCGGCCAGGTCCACCTTGTCGCTCATGCGGATCTTCTTGGCGTGCACCTCCAGGATTGCCTGGCGGCCGGCCACGTCGGGGATCTCGACCTCGATGCGGCGGTCGAAGCGGCCGGGACGCAGCAGCGCCGGGTCCAGCACCTCGGGCCGGTTGGTGGCGCCGAGGATCACGACGCCCTTGGAGGAATCGAAGCCGTCCATTTCGGTGAGCAGCTGATTCAGGGTCTGCTCGCGCTCGTCGTTGGAATAATAGGCGCCCTCGCGGGTCTTGCCGATGGCGTCGATCTCATCGATGAAAATGATGCAGGGAGCCTTCTGGGCAGCCTGCTTGAACAGGTCGCGGACCCGGGCGGCGCCCAGACCCACGAACATCTGCACGAATTCGGAGCCGGACAGGGAGAAGAAGGGAACCTTCGCCTCGCCCGCAACGGCCTTCGCCAGCATCGTCTTGCCGGTGCCGGGAGCGCCGACGAGCAGCGCGCCCTTGGGCATCTTGGCGCCGATGGCGGCGTACTTGCCGGGATTGTGCAGCAGGTCCACGATTTCCTCGAGAGACTCCTTCGCCTCGTCGCAGCCGGCCACGTCCGCGAACTTGATGCCGGTCTCGTTCTCCGCGTAGATCTTCGCGTTGTTCTTGCCGAAGGACATCGAGTCGCCGAGGCCGCCCTCGCTCATGCGCTTGGAAATGAAGCGCCAGAACAGAAGGCAGAGCGCGATCGTAAAGCCGAGCTCCAGGAGCATCATGCCCAGGTAGCTGGTGCTGGTCACCTCACCGGTGTAGACGGAGACCCCGTTCGCCTCCAGGAAGGCGGTGAGCACCGTGCTGTCCTCCGTGGGGACCGTCGAATAGGCGACCTGCTTGTCGCCCGCCTTGAAATAGGTCAGCTTGCCTGTGGTCAGATTGACGGAAACGGATTCCACCTTGCCCTCGGCCACCTGCTTCTTGAATTCGGAATATTTCTCTTCCTGAGAAAAACGGGAATTCAGCAGGCTGAAGATGAGGAAGATGAGACCGCCCACCACGAGCAGATAAATGATCCCGACCTTTATTTTTTTCTTTTTCAGTTCGTCTTCGTTATTATTGTCGACCATATTGTATTACCTTTCTTCGGGCCCTTTTCGCGGCCCGCGGCGAGCCGGTTCGTTCCGGCTCTGCCTATATTATACCAGAAAAGGCTGTCCGGCAGAAGGGCCGGAGGGCAGTTGCGCGAGATTTTACCGTTCGTTCACATTTGCCGCCGGCCGGAGCCCTTTTCCCGGAGACTCCGGAAGAAGCGCTGAAGCAATGCACGGCTCTCCTCGCCCCGGACCCCCGCCGTGACCTCGCACTGATGATTGAAGCGGGGCTCGCGCAGAAGGTCGGTGACCGAGCCCGCGCAGCCCGCCTTCGGGTTCATCGCGCCGATCACGACCCGGGGGATACGGGCCTGGACGATGGCGCCCGCGCACATGGGACAGGGCTCCAGCGTCACGTAGAGGGTGCAGTCCTCGAGCCGCCAGTCACGGAGCCGGCGGGAGGCCTGACGGATCGCCATGATCTCCGCGTGCTCGAGCACCGAGCCGCGGGCGTTCCGGCGGTTCAGCCCTTTTCCGATCACCCTGCCCTGCAGACGGCCGGGTCCGTCGAAGACGATCACGCAGCCGATGGGCGTCTCCTCCCGCTTCGCGGCCCGCTCGGCGAGCCTAAGCGCCATATCCATGAAAACCGTGTCCTGTTCCATTTCCGCTTCCTCACATCATTCTTTCGCACGATTATAACAAGGAAACACCGCGGAAGCAACAAAAACGTCCCAACCGTTGAAATTCCCTTGAAAAGAGCCTCTTTTTGGAGTATGATACGAACGATAATTTTGCCGTCCGGACGCCCCGCGCGTCGGCGGTCATGATAAAGAAAGGATACTGCCATGTCCCCTATTTTAGAAAAGATCCGGAAAATCGGTATCGTTCCCGTAGTCGTTCTCGATGACGCCAAGGACGCTGAAGCCCTCGCGGAGGCCCTCATCAAGGGCGGCCTGCCCTGCGCCGAGGTCACCTTCCGCACCGCCGCCGCCGAGGAATCCATCCGCCGCATCTGCGCGAAATTCCCCGAAATGCTGGTCGGCGCCGGCACCGTCCTCTCCGTCGAGCAGACCCGCCGCGCGGTCGCCGCGGGCGCTCAGTTCATCGTCTGCCCCGGCCTCGATCCCGAAATCGTCGGATACTGCAAGGAGAATGACATCTGCATCATCCCCGGCGCCAGCACTCCCACCGAGGTGGAAGCCGCTTACAAGCTGGGTCTCGACACCGTCAAGTTCTTCCCCGCGGAGGCGGCCGGCGGCATCAAGATGATCAAGGCCATGGCGGCTCCCTTCACCACGATGCAGTTCATGCCCACCGGCGGCGTCAACGCCGAGAACCTGAACTCCTACCTGTCCTTCGGCAAGGTCGCGGCCTGCGGCGGCAGCTGGATGGTCAGCAAGGCCCTGATCAGCGCCGGCAACTTCGCCGAGATCGAGCGCCTCACCCGCGAGGCCGTCTACACCATGCTCGGCTTCGAGTTCACCCACCTGGGCATCAACAACGCCTGCGAGAAGTGCGCGGGCCGCACCGCCTCCTTCTTCGCCGATACCCTGGGCTTCGGCATCAGCAAGGAGGGCGAGAAGAGCATCTTCGCCGGCACCACGATCGAGGCGATGAAGTATCAGGGCGTGGGCGCCCACGGCCACATCGCCATCGGCACCAACAGCGTCGAGCGCGCCGTGTTCTTCCTGGAGAGCCGGGGCGTCGAGTTCAACTACGACACCGCCACCTACAAGGACGGCAAGATGAACTTCATCTACTTCAAGGATGAAGTGGCCGGCTTCGGCGTGCACCTTACTCTGAAGAAATAAAGGAGACTGTCATGGCTAAGAAAGTCGTTACCTTCGGCGAGATCATGCTCCGCCTGGCCCCTGAGGGCTATTACCGTTTCCTGCAGGCCGAATCCTACGGCGCCACCTACGGCGGCGGCGAGGCCAACGTGGCCGTTTCCCTGGCCAACTTCGGTCTGGATGCCTACTTCGTCACCAAGCTGCCTGCCCATGAGATCGGTCAGGCCGGCGTGAACTCCCTGCGCCGCTTCGGCGTCCGCACCGACTTCATCGCCCGCGGCGGCGACCGTGTCGGCATCTACTTCCTCGAAAAGGGCGCCTCTCAGCGTCCCTCCAAGGTCATCTACGACCGCGCCGGCTCCTCCATCGCCACCGCCTCCGCCTCCGATTTCGATTGGGACGCGATCTTCGACGGCGCCGATTGGTTCCACTTCACCGGCATCACCCCCGCGCTGAACGACAACGTGGCCGCCATCTGCCTCGAGGCCGTGAAGGCCGCCAAGGCGAAGGGCATCCCCGTTTCCTGCGACCTGAACTACCGCAAGAAGCTCTGGACCCGCGAGAAGGCCGGCCAGGTCATGGCCGAGCTCTGCAAGTACGTCGACGTCTGCATCGCGAACGAAGAGGACGCGAAGGACGTTTTCGGCATCGAACCCGAGCACAACGATATCACGGGCGGCGATCTGAATAAGGACGGCTACCGTTCGGTCGCAAGACAGCTTGCCGACCGCTTCGGCTTCGAAAAGGTCGCCATCACGCTCCGTTCGTCGATCTCCGCGAGCGACAACGACTGGGCGGCAATGCTCTTCGACGGCACGGATTATTACTTCTCCAAGTCCTACCGTCTGCATATCGTGGACCGTGTCGGCGGCGGAGACTCCTTCGGCGCGGGTCTGATCTATTCCATACTGAACGGCAAGACCGCGAAGGAAACGATCGAATTCGCCGTCGCCGCGTCGGCGCTGAAGCACAGCATCGAGGGCGACTTCAACCGCGTCACCGTCAAGGAAGTGGAAAAGCTTGCCGGCGGAGACGGTTCGGGCAGAGTGCAGAGATAAAAACCGGATCAAAAAACGGGACGGATCATCCGTCCCGTTTTCTTTATGTGCATAATCAGAAGCGCAGCGTGTATTCGGCAAATTTCGCCTTGTCCTCGCTCCCGTCGTCGG
>JAZUHB010000017.1:0-12659 GCA_045641505.1 Bianqueaceae bacterium
CTTAAAGATATGATTGAAAGATATTCCGCCCCCGTTGTCCTGCGGGACGGCAAGCCCGTGCCCGGCGAGGACGGCACCCACGAAAACACCATGGCCTACGGCATTCTCCGCGCCCACGAGAAGCGCGCGAAGTCCGGCAGCAAAATGCGCATCAGCTTTGATGCCATGATTTCCCACGATATCACCTATGTCGGCATCATCCAGACGGCCCGCGCCTCCGGCATGAAGGAATTCCCCATTCCCTACGCGCTGACCAACTGCCACAACAGCCTCTGCGCGGTGGGCGGCACCATCAACGAGGACGACCATCTCTTCGGCCTCTCCGCCGCCCGCAAATACGGCGGCCTCTATGTGCCCGCGAACCAGGCCGTCATCCATCAGTACGCCCGGGAGAAAATGACCGGCTGCGGAAAGATGATCCTCGGCTCCGACTCCCACACCCGCTACGGCTGCTACGGCACGATGGGCTTCGGCGAGGGCGGCCCCGAGCTGGTGAAGCAGCTTCTCAAAAACACCTACGACATCCCCGCGCCCGAGGTGGTGCTGGTCTATCTGACCGGCAGGCTCCGCAAGGGCGTCGGCCCCCACGACGTGGCCATCGCGCTCTGCGGCGCGACCTTCGGAAACGGCTTCGTTAAGAACAAGATCCTCGAATTCGCCGGCCCCGGCGTCGCCTCCCTCAGCATGGACGAGCGCATCGGCATCGACGTGATGACCACCGAGACCGCCTGCCTCTCCTCCGTCTGGGAGACCGACGAAACGGTCCGCGCCTTCTACGAAAACCACGGACGGCCGGAGGACTACCGGAAGCTCGCCGCCCTCTCGCCCGCCTATTACGACAGTTATATCGAGATCGACCTCGCTAGCATCGAGCCGATGATCGCGCTGCCCTTCCATCCCTCGAACGCCTGGACGGTCCGGGAGTTCAAACAGAATGCCCGGGAGATTCTCGCGGGCGTCGAGGCCGAGGCCGAGCATCTCTTCGGCAAAAAGGAAGGCTTCTCCCTCACCGACAAGGTCCTGCCGGACGGAAGCGTGCGGGTCGACCAGGGCGTGATCTGCGGCTGCTCGGGCGGCATGTTCGACAATCTCCGCGCGGCGGCGGACATCCTCCGCGGCGGCAGCATCGGCGCGGGCGCGTTCAGCCTGGACGTCTATCCCTCCTCCGTGCCGGTCTCGCTCGACCTCATGCGGAAGGGCTGCACCCAGACGCTGCTCGAAGCCGGCGCGGTCGTGAAGCAATGCTTCTGCGGCCCCTGCTTCGGCGCGGGCGACGTCCCGTCCCACAGCGGTCTCTCGATCCGCCACACCACGAGAAACTTCCCGAACCGCGAGGGCTCCAAGCCCTCCGACGGTCAGCTCGCCTGCGTGGCGCTGATGGACGCCCGCTCCATCGCGGCGACGGCGCTCCGCGGCGGCATCCTCACCGGCGCCGACGAGCTCGACTACGAAGAGACGCCCCTGGAGTACCGCTTCGATCCTTCTGTCTACGAAAAGCGCTGCTACGACGGCTGGGGAAAGCCCCTGCCTGAGGAGGAGCTGATTCTCGGCCCGAACATCACCGACTGGCCCGCCTTCCGCTCGCCTGCCGAAAACCTGCTGCTCCGTCTCGCCGCCGTGATCCGCGACGACGTCACCACCACGGACGAGCTGATTCCCTCCGGCGAAACCTCCTCCTACCGTTCCAATCCCATCAAGCTTTCCGATTTCGCCCTCTCCCGCCGGGAGCCCGAATACCGGGCCCGCTCGAAGGCGGTCCGGGCGATGAATGACGGACTGCAGGCCGGCGCGCCCGCGGAGGAGCTTTCGGACGTCATCCGCGCGCTCGGCGCCGATCCCGCTTCTCTCTCCGTCGGCAGCCTCCTCTTCGCCAACAAGCCCGGCGACGGAAGCGCCCGCGAGCAGGCCGCCTCCTGCCAGAAGGTCCTGGGCGGCTGGGCGAACCTCTGCTACGAGTACGCCACCAAACGCTACCGCTCCAACTGCATCAACTGGGGCATCTTCCCCTTCACGCTGCCGAAGGAGACCGCCTTCCCGCTGGAGGCCCTCGACTGGGTCTACGTGCCGGGACTGCGCACGGCCGTCCTTGAAGGCAGGGAGGAGATTCCCGCCCTCGGGCTCGGGAAGAACGGCACCGTCCCGTTCACCTTCCTGCTCCGGGGCCTCACCGCCACCGAGAAGGAGATTCTGCTCGACGGCTGCCTGATGAACTACTACAAAGCGAAAAACGCTTCGGAGGAGTAAAATGGACAAGATCCGCATGACCGTCCCGCTCGTCGAGATGGACGGCGACGAAATGACCCGCGTTCTCTGGAAGATGATCAAGGAGGAGCTGATCCTCCCCTACGTCGACCTGAAAACCGAATACTACGATCTGGGCCTCCCGAACCGGGACGCGACCGGCGACCGGGTCACGCTGGAGGCCGCCGAGGCCGCCAAACGCCTGGGCGTCGCGGTCAAATGCGCGACCATCACGCCGAACGCCGCGCGCATGACCGAGTACAAGCTGCATGAGATGTGGAAGAGCCCCAACGCGACGATCCGCGCCGCGCTGGACGGCACGGTCTTCCGCGCCCCCATTCTGGTGAACTGCATCACCCCCTCCGTCCGGAGCTGGAAGAAGCCCATCACGATCGCCCGTCACGCCTACGGAGACGTCTACAAGAACGTCGAGATCCGTTCCGACGAGCCCGGCCGCTGCGAGCTGGTCTTCACCGGCGAAAGCGGAAAGGAGATCCGCAGGGAGGTGGCGGTGCTCGGCGGCGCCGGTGTCTTCCAGGGCATGCACAACAAGGAGACCTCCATCCGCGCCTTCGCGCGCTCCTGCTTCAGCTACGCGCTCGCGACGGGCCAGGATCTCTGGTTCTCGACGAAGGACACCATCTCGAAGACCTACGACGGCGCGTTCCGCGAGATCTTCGACGAGATCTTCGACGAATACAGGGAAGCCTTCGAGGCCAAGGGCCTCCGGTACTTCTACACCCTGATCGACGACGCTGTCGCCCGCGTGATCCGCTCCGAGGGCGGCTTCATCTGGGCCTGCAAGAACTATGACGGCGACGTGATGAGCGACATGGTCTCCACCGCCTTCGGTTCCCTGGCGATGATGTCCTCCGTGCTGGTAAGCCCCGACGGCAAGTTCGAGTACGAGGCCGCCCACGGCACCGTGACCCGCCACTACTACCGCTATCTGGCCGGGGAAGAGACCTCCACCAATCCGGTGGCCACCCTCTTTGCCTGGACCGGGGCGCTCCGCAAGCGCGCCGAGCTGGACTCTCTCGCGGAGCTTTCCGCCTTCGCCGACCGGCTGGAGCGCGCGACGCTTGAGACCATCGAAAGCGGCGTGATGACGAAGGACCTCGCGCTCCTCGCCGAGGGGATCTCCGTAAAGGCCGTGAATACGGCCGATTTCCTCGCGGCGGTCCGGGCGCGGCTCGACAACTGAAAATAGCTTTCTCACACAGAAAAGCGGACCCGGCTTTCGGACCGGGCCCGCTTTTTCACGTCTTTTCGGCGACCGCCTCAGACGGTCATTTATTCAGTTTCTTCAGATATTCGACGTAGTTAACGAAATGGATCCAGTCAGGATGCCCTTCGGGAGATCCAGTCCGCTGTAGCCGATCATGGCCAGCATTCCGCGTCCTGACAGTGAGTCACCGGTGAAATAAATGATAGTGCCCACGGAAATCGCGAGAAAAGCCACGAGGACGATGCAGACGGTCAGAATCAGCTTCTTCCACCATTTCATTTTCTTTTTGTTCCGTTTCATAACTGATTTTTCTTTCTTGATTTTTACCGGATTCTCAATGCAGGAATCCGGTCAATTTCAGAAAACCAATCATGCCGTAGAGCAGATACGCGAGGTTCAAAAGCATCGCACCCAACACGATCCAGAAAGCGATCCCGTATTCGCGGAGGTCCTCGAAATACCAGCGGACCGCGTCCCCAACGGAGATCGCGAGGTTCTCGAAAAGTTCTTTTATCCTGTTGCGGACGGCGGGAAAATACTCCCGGAGGCCGCCGCAAAGGGCCACGATAACCGAAACGGCAGTACCCACGAGTCCGGTGAACACCGTGGTCTCCCAGTAGGTCATTTCAGCGGAAATATGTTCGAATCTGCTGATCGCCCCTCCGATAATCCCGTAGGCAATCAAAGGCACAACGAACAGAAAGAGCAGGATCACCCAGACACCGCGATAGGGGGTTTTCCTCTCATTCAAGCCGTTACCGGATGCCATCGGGGTCCTCCGCAGTGTTCGGCTTCTTCGCCGAAAGCTCCCTCGGCACGCGCTCCGACAGCGCGCAGGTCAGCTCGTAGTGGATCGTGCCGCAAAGCTCCGCCATCTCCTCCGCGCCGAACCTCGGTCCGATGAGGAGCGCCTCGCAGCCGCGCGAGGCCTCGGGGATCTCCGTCACGTCGACCATGAACTGGTCCATGCAGATCCGGCCTCGGATCGGGGCGCGCTTGCCGCAGACCTCGACGAAGCCGCGGTTCGAAAGCTGCCGGCTGTACCCGTCCGCGTAGCCGACGGGCAGGGTCGCGATCCGGCGTTCGCCGTCGGTGACGTAGCTGGCGCCGTAGCTGATGGGGGTCCCGGCGGGCACGGTCTTCACGTGCACCAGATGACTGCCGAGGGTCAGCACGGGACGAAGGTCCATCGCGCCCTCCTCGGGGGGACGCTTCATTTCGAGGGAAGGATAGAGGCCGTAGAGCATGATGCCGGCCCGGACCATGCGGCGGAAGCCGAAGCCGGGAGCGGTCGCCTGCGGGAACTCCATGATGGCGGCGCTGTTCGCGCAGTGGCGCACGGGGATGGGATAGCCCATGCCGGCGAGCGTGTCGCAGAAGGCCGTAAACAGCTCATACTGCGTCTCGGTCGGGGTCTTGTCCTCCTCGTCCGCACGGGCAAAATGGGTAAAGATGCCCTCGACGAAAAGCCCGGGCTGTTCCAGAATGCGCACGGCGGCGCCGAGTCCCTCTTCGTCGCAGGGAAGGCCGATCCGGCCCATGCCAGTGTCGATCTTCAGATGCACCTTCGCCTGCTCCCCGCGGGAAAGGGCCAGCTCCGACAGAAGCGCGGCCTGCTCCGGGTCGAACAGGGTGAGGCTGAGCCCCGCGTCGAGCGCGGCTTCGTACTGGGAAGGATCGGCATAGCCGAGCACCAGGATGGGCTTCGTGATGCCGATTTCCCGGAGATGCACGCCCTCCTCCACGATCGCGACGGCGAAATAGTCGACGCCCTCACGCTCGAGGATCGGCGCGCAGAGATCCGCGCTGTGACCGTAGGCGTCCGCCTTGACGACGCCCAGCACCCAGACCGCGGGATCGAGGCGGGAGCGGATCTCGCCCAGATTGTGCACCAGCGCTTCTTCGCTGATGAAGGCCTTTACGCGGTAATACTGTTCCATGATTCACTCTTCTCCAGACGAAGATTTTCGATGATATCCGAGGCCATGAGGCCCGTCTTTCCGATTTGCTGCGCGGCACGGTCGCCTGCCTCCCCGTGGAAGAACATGCCGAGGACGGCCGCCTCCTCCGGGCTGAGGCCCTGCGCGAGAAGCGCTCCGCAGACACCCGCGAGCACGTCGCCGCTTCCGGCCGTGGCCATGCCGTTGTTGCCGGTGGGATTTTCATAAACACGCGCGTATTCGGTCACGCAGACCGCCGGCGCGGTTTTCAGGATCACAGTCGCGCGGAAACGGCCGGCAAGCCGAAGCGCCGCCTCCTCCCCGAGCGCCTTCACCTCCCCGACCGGCAGGCCGAGAAGCCGCGATGCCTCCCCGAGATGGGGCGTGAGCAGGGTATTTCCGCCGCGGGCACGAAGCTGCGCGGCAAGCTCCGGATGGAGCGCCAGAAGGTTCAGTCCGTCCGCGCCGACGAGCAGCGGGACCTCCGCGGGAAGCCCCTGCAGAAGCTGCGAAAACAGGTCCGCCGCGTAGGTTTCGGTACCGATTCCCGGCCCGAACACCACCGCGTCGGCGCCCTCGAAGGAGAGATAGGGGATCTCCGCCGAATAGGGGCGGAGGATCGCCTCCGGCACCGCGACCTGAAGCGGCAGCGCGCTTCCCTCCGGCATCGCGGCCTCCGCGAGACCCACGCCCGAGCGGTACGCCGCCCGGCAGCAGAGGATCGCCGCGCCGGTCATGCGGGCGCTCCCCGCGATCACGAGGAGCCTCCCGTAGCTTCCCTTATGCGTATCCGGACGGCGCTCCGGGAGCAATGCCCGCGCCTCCGGCAAAGTAAGCCGTATCCGTTCCATTCAGTTCTCCAATACGACGAAGGCGATGGCGAGCCCTGCCTCGTGCGAAAGGGACACGTGAGCGGCGCCAAGCCCAAGCTCCGCGAACAGCTCCGCGGCCTTACCGTGGAAACGAAGGACCGGCGCGCCTTTCTCCCCGTGCAGAAGCTCCACGTCCTGCGGCGCGAGCCCGCCCGAAAAGCCGGTGCGGAAGGCCTTCACGCAGGCCTCCTTTGCGGCGAAGCAGGCCGCCAGATGCTCGGGATGACCGGCCGAATCGCGAAGCTCGTCCTCGGTAAAAACACGGGAAAGGAAATGCTCGCTTTCCGCCGCCCGAAGCACCCGCTCCACACTGCAAAGATCGGTTCCGACTCCGTAGATCATTCTGCGCCTCCGTTTCGATTTCTTTCGGCAATTATACCGCGGCGGCTTCGCATAAGTCAATTTATTCTTGACGCTCCCCCTCTTTTGCACTAAACTCTATCTGTTATAAATCCTTTCGAAAGGAAACGAAAATGAAGAGAAAATTCTGCATCGTCGGCGCCAGCGGACGTTCCACCACCATGTACGTGGAGTCCATCGTCAAAGAATTCAACGATACCTGCGAGCTCGCCGGCATCTACGATATCAACCCCGGCCGCGCCCGCTACGTGGCCCACACCTACGGAGCCGACTGCCCCGTGTTCGAGGATTTCGACGAGATGATCGCGACCGCGAAGCCCGACGCCCTGATCGTCGTCTGCATGGACGTCTACCACGCCCCTTACGTGATCAAGGGTCTGGAGTACGGTCTGTACGTCTTCACCGAGAAGCCCATGTGCATCAACGCCGAGCAGGTCGAAGCGATCCTCGAGGCCGAGAAGAAGTACGGCCGCCGGATCGGCGTCTGCTTCAACATGCGCTACTACGACACCGTCCTCTACATCAAGAACCTGCTCGATACCGGCGTCATCGGCGAGATCTACTCCGCCAACATGGACTGGCTGCTGGCCCGTCCCAAGGTGAACTCCGGTCACGGCGCCAGCTATTATCACCGCTGGAACGCCGAAATGGAGAAGAGCGGCGGCCTGCTCATCACCAAGGCCACCCATCACTTCGACGTCGCGAACTGGCTGATCGGCCAGCATCCCGAGAAGGTCTCCGCCTTCGGTCAGCTCCGCGTCTACGGTCCCAAGAACGCCCCCTTCAAGGGTGAGCGCTGCCACGGCTGCCCCCACGCCGATGAGTGCGAATTCAGCTGGGCGGACCACAACGACACCGACGCGGTCGGCATGTTCTACAATAACGAGAAGCTCGACGGCTACATCGTGGACTCCTGCGTCTACCGCGACGCCGTGAACATCTACGATTCCATGGCCATCTCCGTCCAGTATGACGGCGGCTGCGTGCTCACCTATACCGAGAGCTCCGCCGCGGCGTACGAGGGCTGGCACTTCACCCTGAACGGCGAGAAGGGCCGCATGGAGATCGCCTGCTACGCCAAGGGTGCCGGCGGACTGAAGCCCGACGAGGACTTCGATTTCATCCGTGTCATCGACATGAACAACAACGTGACCACCTATCCTCTGCCCCCCGCGCGGGAAGGCAGCCACGGCGGCTCCGACTACGATCTGCGCAAGGTCCTCTTCGGCGGCGAAGAGCCCTCCCGTCCCGACCAGCGCGCCAGCTCCATCGAGGGCGCCTACTCCGTGCTGCTGGGCGCCGCGGCGAACCAGTCCATCGCGGAAGGCCGCATCGTCACGATCCGCGAGATGCTGAAGGATCCCACTCTGCTGGACCGCGAGTAAAATGAAAGTATACGATATTCCCTTTTCCGAGCTCCTCGGCCGAGAGACCGGGCCCTACAAGGCCTTCTACCGGCCGGAGCCCCGCGCCTCCTACATGACCGCCTATATCCCCGACGCCTGGTGTCCCGAGGGCGGCAAGATCCTTGACTTCAACCGGAAGCGTCCCGCCGTGGTGCTTTTCCCCGGCGGCGGCTATCACCTGAGTTACGAGGGCGAGGGCGAGCCGGTCGCGCTGCAGTTCTGCGCGGCGGGCGCCTGCGTTTTCGAGGTCCGCTACAGCGTCGTGAATCTCACGGACCTGACAGGCGAGCCCCTCTTCCCCCAGCCTCTCGAGGAGGCCCTCACCGCGGTCCGCTACGTGCGCGGCCACGCGGAGGAGTTCGGCATCGATCCGCACAACATCGCCGTGATGGGCTTTTCCGCCGGCGGCCATGTGGCCGGCATGGCGGGCACCCTCTGGAACAAGCCCTGCGCCGCGCCCTTCGAGGAAGGTCCGGCCGAGGCGTACCGTCCCGACAAGATGATCCTCTGCTATCCCGTGCTCTCCTCCGGCAAATTCGCCCACCGGGAATCCTTCCGGTTCCTGATGGGTGACGAAGCCTCCGGGGAGGAGCTCGAAAGCGTCAGCATCGAGCTTCAGGCGGACGCTCAGACGCCCCCCGCGTTCCTCTGGCACTGCGAGGATGACGGCTGCGTCCCCTGCGAGAACAGCAGGATGATGAAGGCGAAGCTGGATGCGCTCGGCATCCCCTGCGAGCTGCGCCTCTATCCGCGGGGCGGACACGGCGGCTCCCTCGGCACCTATCTGACCGGAGACGACCACGAGGTCCCCTCGGGCTACGCGGGCTGGATCCGCGACGCGATCCGCTTCCTTTTCGACCACGATCCCTGCCTGGGAGAGTAACGAACGAATATCCTTACGGTCCGGAGCTTCGGCTCCGGGCTTTTTTTGTTTTACGAACGGCTCCGCGCCGGCCGCAGGAAAGCAGGATCACGCCCGCCAGACCCAGCCACTGCTCGCTCCTGCGGATCTCATCCGGATGGCACCGGGAATTCAGCACCGGTGAGGAAAAGTCAAAGCGTTTCATTTCTTTCCCTTTCGAATTTGGCAACAGGTGTTGACGATTATTACTGAGTTCATTATAATAACGAAAAACAGTGAATGCAACCAACAGCCCGACGCGAAGTGTTGCTGAAAGGACGGAAAAATGGATGTCAGAGGACAGCGTACCGAGCAAACGGTCGCCGCGTGCTTTCTTGACCTGCTGGAAAAGAAGCCGGTTTCTCAAATCACCGTGACGGAGCTTTGCCAGGCCGCGCGGATCAACCGCGCCACCTTCTATAAGCATTTTCCGGATGTCTTCCATCTGCAGGATGCGCTGGAAACGAAGGTGCTGGATGAGCTCGGAACGTACCTGCGCGAGCACGCTTTTTCGGGCGCGGGCAAGTATTCCGCGATGATGACCGAGCTTCTTTCCTACGCGAAGCGCTTCGGCCACGATTTCTACATTCTCTGCTCCCCGAACGCGATATCCGATCTTCCGGCGCGGGTGTTCGAGCTTGTCTATTCCCTGGCCTTTCCGATCCTGAAGGAAAGGAATCCCGCTCTCAGCGATGAGAAGGCAAAGCTCCTGTATCAGTACGTTTCCAGCGGCAGCGGCAATATCCTCCGCAGCTGGCTGACCGGGGAATGCTCGATGACGGAAGAGGAACTTGCGGGCTTCATCATGCAGATCAGCGCCGCGGCCGTGACGGCGGCGGCAGAAAGGGGCTAACATGTATTATATCGGCATCGATCTGGGCACCAGCGCGGTCAAGCTCCTGCTCATGGAGGAAAACGGCGCCATCGCGGCTGCCGTCTCGCGGGAGTATCCCCTCTCCTTCCCGCATCCCGGCTGGTCGGAGCAGAATCCCGCAGACTGGAAAAAGGCCGTTCTGGAAGGCCTCGCGGAGCTGACGAAGGACTGCGACCGCTCTAAAATCGCCGGCATCGGCTGCGGCGGACAGATGCACGGTCTCGTGGTGCTCGACGAAAACGACGAGGTGATCCGTCCCGCCATTTTGTGGAACGACGGCCGTACCGCCGAGGAAGTGACGTACCTGAACGAGGTCATCGGCAAAGAGAGGCTCTCGGAGCTTTGCGGCAACATCGCCTTCGCGGGCTTTACGGCGCCCAAGCTCCTTTGGATGCGGAAAAACGAGCCGGAGCTCTTTGCCCGGATCCGCAAAATCATGCTCCCCAAGGACTATATCAACTACCTGCTGACCGGTGTGCACTGCTGCGATTACTCCGACGCCTCCGGAATGCTTCTGCTGGACGTGGAGCACCGCCGCTGGTCGAGGGAACTTCTGGAAATCTGCGGCGTGAGCGAGGCGCAGATGCCCCGGCTCTTCGAAAGCTATGAGCCGGTCGGCACCCTCCTTCCCGAGATCGCCGCGGAGCTGGGCTTCCCGAAGGACGTCCGGGTCGCCGCCGGCGCGGGCGACAACGCCGCAGCCGCGGTCGGAACGGGCACGGTCGGAAACGGCGGCTGCAATATCAGCCTCGGCACCTCCGGGACCATCTTCATCTCCTCGAAGGACTTCGGCGTGGATCCCCACAACGCCCTCCACGCCTTCGCGCACGCGGACGGCGGCTGGCACCTGATGGGCTGCATGCTTTCCGCCGCGAGCTGCAACAAATGGCTCTGCGACAGCGTGCTGCACACCTCGGACTACGCGAAGGAGCAGGAAAAGATCACGATGGACCGGCTGGGCCGAAACCGTGTGTACTTCCTGCCCTACCTGATGGGCGAACGGAGCCCCATCAACGATCCCGACGCGCGGGGCCTTTTCATCGGCATGACGATGGACACCGCCCGCGAGGACCTCGTGCAGGCCGTGCTCGAGGGTGTCGCCTTCGCCATCCGCGACTGCTTCGAGGTAGCGCGCTCCCTCGGCATCCCCATCCGAAAGTCCATGATCTGCGGCGGGGGCGCCCGGTCGCGCCTGTGGCAGACCATCTTCGCCAACGTGCTGAACATCGACCTCGAGCTTCCTCAGACCGAGGAAGGGCCGGGCTGCGGCGGCGCCATGCTGGCCATGGTTGCCTGCGGCGTGTATGAAAGCGTGGAGGCCTGCGCGAACGCCCTGGTTTCCGTCCGCGAGGTCGTTCATCCCGCCCCGGCCGTCGCCGCCCGCTACGAAGCCAAATACCGCAAATTCCGGGAGATCTATCCCGCTGTAAAAAATCTGTTCCAACAAATCAAGGAGGACTGACACATGAAGTTCGAAAACATTCCCGTGATCCGCTATGAAGGCCCCGCCTCTACCAATCCGCTGGCCTTCAGGTTCTACGATCCCGACAGGATCGTGGCCGGCAAGCCCATGAAGGAGCATCTTCCCTTCGCCATGGCCTGGTGGCACAATCTGGGCGCCGCCGGCACCGACATGTTCGGCCGCGACACCGCCGACAAGTCCTTCGGCGCGGAAAAGGGCACCATGGAGCACGCCAAGGCCAAGGTGGACGCCGGCTTCGAATTCATGCAGAAGCTGGGCATCCGCTATTTCTGCTTCCACGACGTGGATCTGGTCCCCGAGGCCGACGACATCAAGGTCACGAACGCCCGTCTGGACGAGATCTCCGACTACATCCTCGAGAAGATGAAGGGCACCGGCATCAAATGCCTGTGGGGCACCGCGAACATGTTCGGCAATCCCCGCTTCATGAACGGCGCCGGCTCCTCCAACTCCGCCGACGTTTTCTGCTTCGCGGCGGCCCAGGTCAAGAAGGCCCTGGACATCACCGTGAAGCTGGGCGGCAAGGGCTACGTCTTCTGGGGCGGCCGCGAGGGCTACGAGACGCTGCTCAACACCGACATGAAGTTCGAGCAGGAAAACATCGCCGCCCTGATGCGCATGGCCGTGGACTACGGCCGCAGCATCGGCTTCACCGGCGACTTCTACATCGAGCCCAAGCCCAAGGAACCCATGAAGCATCAGTACGATTTCGACGCGGCCACCGCCATCGGCTTCCTGCGCCAGTACGGTCTGGACAAGGATTTCAAGCTGAACATCGAGGCCAACCACGCCACGCTGGCCGGCCATACCTTCCAGCACGATCTGCGGGTCTCCGCCATCAACGGCATGCTCGGCTCCATCGACGCCAACCGCGGCGATGCCCAGAACGGCTGGGACACCGACCAGTTCCCGATCGACCTCTATGAACTCGTTCAGGCCATGCTCGTGATCGTCAGGAACGGCGGTCTCATGGGAGGCGGCACCAACTTCGACGCGAAGACCCGCCGCAACTCGACCGACCTCGAGGACATCTTCATCAGCCACATCGCTTCCATGGACGTGATGGCACGTGCGCTGCTCATCGCTGCCGACATCCTCGAGAACTCGCAGATCCCTGCAATGGTGAAGGAGCGCTACTCAAGCTTCGACTCCGGCATAGGCAAGGACTTCGAGGATGGCAAGCTCACACTCGAGCAGGTTGTCGAGTACGCGAAGACCAAGGACGAGCCTGCTGCAACTTCAGGAAAGCAGGAGCTCTACGAGGCTATCGTGAATATGTACATCTAGTTTTCGCGGCGTTTTCAAAACGCAGTGTAGTTGCCGATAATAGAGTTGTTGTGTTAAGTATTTGACT
>JAZUHB010000018.1:0-26374 GCA_045641505.1 Bianqueaceae bacterium
TTATTCCACGCCGACGACTTCGTAGCCCGCCTCGACCACGGCGAAGCGGCGGTCCGCGTCGGCCGGGTCGCGGACAGTGTTCGGGCGGGTCACCAGGATGATGGGCAGCTCCGGCTGAGCCGCGCGCACGGTGCAGAAGAAGGGCTCGTGGGTCGCCGCGAGGTCTTCCGGCGTGTCGGCGTTGTGGTCGTAGTCCATCACGAAGACCTCCATCGGCAGGTCCGCGATATAGCGCGCCATCTCGGGCTCTCCCTTCGCGCGGCCGGAGAAGCCGAGGTTGATCTGGCGCAGGTTGAAGCGCCGCGCCACCATCGAGGTGTAGCAGTGGCTGGGCCGCGAGGCGCAGGCACCCTGGGTGATCGAGGAGCCGTAGAACACGATCGGCTTTTCGGACGCGAAGGGCGCGGCGGGCGCGAAACGGGCGCCGTCCTCCAGGCCGAGGGCGAACTCCAGCACGCCGTTGTAGAGCGGGAAGCTCAGCTCGTACTGATGAAAGCCCGGCTCGGCGCACCGGTATTCGCCGGCCACCAGACGGTGGTCCTCCGCCGGCGCGAACATCTGCGCGAACTTCACGGGCTGACCGCCCGCGGCGCCGCGTCCGGGATCGTCCTCGTACAGATCGAACCCGTGCGAGCCGGTGCGGGGCATGTGGTTCATGTCTGCCTCGAGCCAAAGCACCGCCTTCACCGCGACCGCGCGGGAATCCGTGCAGAAGCGGAGCCGGATGCCGGTGGACGGGTAGCCCTCGCGGATGCCGTAGGGCAGGCGGTCCAGGTCGGCCGCGGCGATCCGGTGGAAATGCTCCAGGTTGCCGACGCCGTCCCAGACGAAATCAGGGCAATGGCGGTCGTACCAGACCAGGTTCTCCGCGGTGATGCCCTTGAAAGCGAAATTCTTGTCCAGTTCTTCGAGCTTCATGCTTCCTCCTATAAAAAAGGAGAGAGAATCGCTTCTCTCTCCTTTCGTTTCGCAAATTTAGTCCTCATTCTCCCAGTTGTGGTAGACGTCCTGCACGTCATCGTCATCCTCCAGCATGTCGAGCATCTTCTCGAGATTCTCGATCTGCTCGGGATCGGTGAGCGCGGTCGTGGTCTGGGGGAGCATCGTGATCTCGGCCTCGGCCATCGCGATGCCGGCCGCCTCGATGGCGCTGTAGACCGCGTCGAAATCGTCGGGATCGGTGGTGATGACGGCGGAACCGTCCTCGACCACGAAGTCCTCGGCGCCCGCCTCGATGGCGATCATGGTAAGCTCGTCCTCATCGGGACCGTCTTCCATGTCGATCACGATCTGGCCCTTCTTGTCGAACATGAAGGAGACGCAGCCCTGCGTGCCCATGTTGCCGCTGCACTTGGAGAAGGCATGGCGGACGTTGGCCGCGGTACGGGTCTTGTTATCGGTCAGGCACTCGACGATCACGGCAATGCCGCCGGGGCCGTAGCCCTCGTAGCTGCAGGATTCGTAATCGACGTTGCCGCTCTCGGCCGCCTTCTTGATGCTGCGCTGGATGGTATCGTTGGGCATGTTGTTGCTCTTGCACTTGGCGATGACCTCACGGAGCTTGCCGTTGGCTTCGGGATCGGGGCCGCCCTCTTTGATGGCGACCATCAGCTCACGGCCGAGCTTGGTGAAGATCTTGCCCTTCGCGGCGTCGTTCTTTTCTTTCTTATGCTTGATGTTGGAAAATTTGGAATGTCCGGACATACCTGTTCAATACCTTTCTGGATTTTCTCGTAGGACGGGCGCGCGGCCCGCCGCTTCAATCACTTTGTCTATTTTAGCACTCCGCCCGCGTTCTTTCAAGGACAAAATTACGGGAGCTCCGCCTCGAAGGGCTCGCCGCCCTCCGGCGAGATCCGTCCCTCGCTCTCCTCGCGGATCTGCGCGAGAAACGCCTCCTCCCGCGCGAGGGGAACGAGCACGGAGAGCGTCACCCGGTCGGTGTACTCGGTGCCGACCGTCTGATACTGCTCCTTCGCGAGCAGATACTGGATGCGGCCGAGCGCCGTGTAGTCCATCGGCAGACGGAAGATCCGCACCTCCTCGCGCGTGACGGTCCCGGCCGCCTCCACCGCGAGCCGCGCCGCCTCGGTGTAGGCCCGCACGAGGCCGCCGGTCCCGAGGAGCGTTCCGCCGAAGTAGCGCGTGGTGATGACCAGCACGTTCCGAAGCTCCGCGCCGCGCAGCACCGCCAGCGTGGGCAGGCCCGAGGTGCCGCCGGGCTCGCCGTCATCCGAGAAGCGCTCCGTCTCGGGAGAAAGCCCCACCCGGTAGGCGTAGACGTTGTGGGACGCGTCCCAGCATTCCTTGCGGACGGCCTCGAGGATAGCGCGGATTTCCTCCTCGCTCTCCACGTGCCAGATCTTCCCGATGAAACGGGACTTGCGGTCCGTGAACTCCGCCTCGGCGTGGCCGCCGACGGTTTTGTAGCCCATCCTCTCACCTCCTCCCGGGTTTTCTACCATTATATCCCCGGAGGGCCCTCTCTGGCAAGCCCCGGCCGTCCCCGGGGCGCCGCCGAAGCCGCGCGCGAATCCGCCGCCGCGCTTGCCAAAGCGGCGCTTTTCTGCTATAATATGATAGTCTTTGTATCATGAAAAAAGGAGGCGCCTATGGAATACAGCAGTTACGAAAACAACACGAACTGCCTGGAGAGAACCCGGCTCGGCGATAAGATTTATTCCAAAGCCTGGCTGTACGTGCTCCGGGGTCTTTGTGTGGCTGTTATTATGGGCATCTGCGCGGTCGCCGGCCTCGGGCTCGGCGCGTTCACCGGTCTGCTGCACGGGGTGGAGGAATTCACCGACGCCAGCGATCTGGGCATCAGCGGCTTCACCACCACGGTCTACGACTGCAAGGGCCGCGAGGTGATCCAGCTTTCCTCCGGTGAGGACCGCGTCTACATTACCGCCGACGAAATCCCTCAATACATGAAAGACGCCGTCGTCGCCATCGAGGACGAGCGTTTCTACACCCACAACGGCATCGACATGAAGGGTATCCTCCGTGCCGGCTACGCCATCTTCCGCTCCGGCGATGACACCGCCCAGGGCGGCTCCACCCTCACCCAGCAGGTCGTCAAGCAGCTGCTTCTCAACCCCTCCCAGAACATCCAGCGTAAGATCCGCGAATGGTATCTGGCCCTCGAGGTCGAGGAGGTGCTCAAAGAGCAGTACGGCCACGACGGCGCGAAGAACCTGATCCTCGAGCTCTACCTCAACTACAACTTCCTCGGCAACAACTGCTACGGCATCGAGAAAGCGGCGAACTTCTATTTCGACAAGGACGCCAAGGACATGAATCTGGCCGAATGCGCGCTGATCGCCGGCCTCTTCCAGGCCCCCTCCGCCTTCGACCCCACCAGCTATCCCGAGGACTGCCGCATCCGTCAGGTCACGGTCCTGCAGAAGATGCGCGATCTGGGCTTCATCACCCCCGAGGAATACGAAGAGGCCTACCATGACGACGTGTTCAAGCGCATCGCCAACAACTACCAGGCCTTCAAGGAAAACTCCTCCGACCGAGTCTGGTCCTACTTCCTGGATACCGCGGTCAAGTACATCGTCAAGGACATGGAAAAGGATCTGGGCATGACCAGCGCCCAGGCCTGGAACCGCCTCTACTACGGCGGTCTCTCCATCTATCTGACCCAGGACCTCGACCTGCAGAAATGCGTCGACGACGTGTTCGAGGACGCGAAAGCCGTATCCTCGAGCAAATACAGCTGGGGCAACCAGCCCACCTTCTATCAGGTTTCCTACAACCTGTCCGTCTACGATCCGAAGGACCGTTCCATCGTCACCAACTACCCCACCTTCGTGGGTCTTTACAAAACTCAAAAACAGGCCCAGGACGCGGCGGACGCATTCCGCCTGAAATACGTGAGCAAGGACGCCCGCTACGGCTACGAATACATCGATGACTGCCTGATCACGATCGAGCCCCAGTACGCGTTCACGCTGTACGATTTCCATAACGGCGAGGTCAAGGCGATCGCCGGCGGCCGCGGTGAAAAGACCACGAACATGTCCACCAACCGCGCCACCGACACCGTCCGTCAGCCCGGCTCCACCTTCAAGCTGATCGCCGCCTATTCGAACGCGGTCGAGAACGGTGCCGGCACCGGCTCCGTCGTCGACGATTCCCCCTTCATGTTCTGGGATTGGGCTCCCACCGCCTGGTGGGGTGAAAACAGCACCGCCTCCCAGCCCGCCTACTACGGCCTGGTCACCTTCCGTCAGGCCATCGCCCGCTCCAACAACATCGCCGCGGCCCGCGTGAATACCGGCTGGACCGAGAACGGCGTCGACGATAACTTCGCGATGGCCCAGAAATACGGGTTCACCTCGCTTCGCGACTACGACGATGTCGCGGACGGCAACGCCTCCGACCACGTCGGTTCCCTCTGCCTGGGCTCCTGCTCCGTTACGCAGCTCGAGCTGGCGGCGGCCTACGGCGCCATGGCGAACGGCGGCGTCCGCTACGATCCCATCTTCTACACCCGCGTGCTCGACTACGAGGGCAACATCCTCCTGGAGGAGCAGCAAACCAGCACGGTGGTCCTCAAGGAAACCTCCGCCTGGATCCTGAGCGATATGCTGCGCACCAACGTCAAGGGTGACAACGGCGGTACCGCCTCGTACGACAATTTCACCGACAAATCCTTCTATAAGAACGCCACCGGCCACGAATACAAGGGACAGCCCCAGGCCGTGGGCGGCAAGACCGGCTCCTCCGAGAACGAATCCGACGAGGTCTTCGTGGGCTTCACGAACTACTACGTGGGCGCTGTCTGGGCCGGCTTCGATTACTACACCTACAATAACGAAAAAGATCCCTGGAAGAACATGCGGTACGCGCACCGCGTCATCTGGATGCGCATCATGGCCGCCGTACATGAGGATCTGCCCTCCAAGACCACCTTCGCCCGTCCCAGCGGCATCGTCAGCGTCAACACCTGCGCCATGAGCGGCATGATCGCCACGAGCGCCTGCGGAAGCGACCCGACGGGCAGCCAGATCGTCACCGAATGGTACGCGAAGGGCACCGAGCCAAAGGATAGGTGCGACAAGCATGTCGGCTGCGTCTACTGCACCGAGTCCGGCCTCTATCCCTCCGCCGACTGCACCAGCGTCGCCACGAGCGTCCGCTTCCAGCGAACCCGCGAGCAGCTCGACGCGATCCAGGAAGCCCTGGAATACTTCAAGGCCGAAAACCGCAAGAAATACAACGCGGCCCTGGCCGCCAAGACCCCCGAGACCTTCGACTACTCGAAGATCGAGGACTGGCCCTACATGGCGCCCTGGTGCTACGATATCCTCTGCGCGAAGGCCGACACCCTCCAGCGCGTCTGGACCATGGGCGGCAGCTCCCGCCAGCTTGTCGACATCGGCATGAACTGGTTCGAGGGAGCCGACGAGGTCGGTGAGGACGGCGCCGGTCCGGTCTACCAGTTCGACAACAGCAACCGGATGGTCTGCCCCTACGACAGTCTGGAAGCGCTTCTGGCCGATCAGCCTGATTTCTTCTTCGATCCCGCCGGCGGCAACGTCGTTTTCGACGTCAGCCACACCCACGTCTGCCCGCTCTGCTCCTTCAAGAAGCTCGTGAACACGGGCGGCGGAGAATCCGGTGAGGAATCCGGCGAAGAATCCGGCGAGGAGCCCGGCGAGGAATCCGGCGAAGGCGGCGGCGAAGAATCCGGCGAGGAATCCCATACCTCTCCCTGGTCCGCTCCCAATGTTCCCTCCCAGTCGCCCGACGCGGAAGCCGAAAACGAAACCAAGCCCGAAAACTAAGCTCCACAATCCACCCGCCAAAAAGGCAGAGCACCCGGTGCCCTGCCTTTTTCATGTCCGGAAATAACCGCGCTTCGGAACGTTATTTGTTATTTGTTATTTTCCGAAGCGCTTGCGCTTCGGAACGTTATTATCACTTATGGTACGGCTCTCCCCTCCGGATCCGGAAGCTCCGGTAGAGCTGCTCCAGGAAGATCACCCGCATCAACTGGTGCGGGAAGGTAAGCTTCGAGAAGCTGATCTTTTCCCGCGCGGCGGAAAGCACCGCGGCCGAAAGGCCAAGCGACCCGCCGATGATGAAGCAAAGATGGCTTTGGCCGGCAACGGCAAGGTTCTCCGCCCAGGCAGCGAACTCCAGCGAGTCCCGGGCCTTGCCGTCGATCGCCAGTGCGATCGGATAGGCGCCCTTCGGCAGCTTCGCGAGGATCCGCTCGCCCTCCTTCACGCGGACAGCCTCCTCCTCGGCCGCGCTCGCGCCCTCGCGGGTGGGCTCGTCCTCGACCTCGATGAGCGACAGCTCGCAATAAGAAGAAAGACGCTTGGCATACTCCGCCACAGCGTCTCTGTAGAAGCTTTCCTTGATCTTTCCGACCGCGATCAGCGTGATCTTCATCCAATCTTCTTCTCCCTCTTCTCCTCGTCGTCGACGCGCTCGATCATCGCGCCCAGGCCCACGAGCTTGGCCACGAGCTCCTCGTAGCCGCGGTCGATCAGCTCGATGTTGGTGATGTAGCTCTCGCCGGAGGCAGCCAGCGCGGCGATGACCATCGCGGCGCCCGCGCGGAGATCGGTGGCGCGCACCTCGGCGCCCGTAAGAGCCGGAATGCCCTGGATCACGGCCATGCGGCCGTCCACGGACACCTTAGCGCCCAGTCGGGTAAGCTCGTCCACGTACTTGAAACGGTTATCGTAGACCGCCTCGATCACGGTGCTGGTGCCCTCCGTCACGGAGAGGAGCGCCACGATCTGCGGCTGCATGTCGGTGGGGAAACCGGGATAGGGCTGGGTCTTGACACGGATGGGACAGAACTCGATGTTCCGGGCATCCACGGTGACGGTATCATCGCCCCGGTCCACGGTGATGCCCATCTCGCGCAGCTTCGCGGAGATGCACTCCATGTGACGGGGGATGACGTTGTTCACGGTGACACAGCCGTGGGTCGCGGCCGCGGCGACCATGTAGGTGCCGGCCTCGATCTGGTCGGGGATAATGCAATAGTCGGAGCCGTGGAGCTTTTTCACGCCGTAGACGCGGATCACGTCCGTACCGGCGCCGCGCACGTCGGCGCCCATGCTGTTCAGGAAGCTGGCGGTATCGACGATGTGCGGTTCCTTGGCCGCGTTTTCGATCACGGTGTCGCCCTCAGCCAGCACGGCCGCGAGCATCGCGTTGATGGTGGCGCCGACGCTGACCACGTCGAAGAAGATGTGCGCGCCGTGGAGACGCTCCGCCTTCATCACGACATTCGCGCCCGCGTCGACCTTCGCGCCCAGGGCCTCGAAGGCCTTGATGTGCTGATCGATCGGACGGGTGCCGAAATCGCAGCCGCCGGGCATCACCACGTTCGCCTCGCCGAAGCGGCCCAGCAGCGCGCCGAGCAGATAGTAGGAGGCGCGCATCTTGCGGACCTCCTCCGTATCCACGGGAGCGTTCCGGAGGCCGGTGCTGTCGATACGCAGGGTGTGATGATCCAGGTACTCCACCTTGACGTTCACCTGCCGGAGGATCGTGACGAGATTGCGGGTATCCGCGATGTAGGGCACGTTCTCCAGCCGGACGACGTCACGGGCCATCGCCGCGGCCGCCATGATGGGCAGCGCCGCGTTCTTGGCGCCGCTCACGGAGACATTGCCCTCGAGCGGCTTCAGGCCCTTGATCTTGAACATTTGCATAGGATTATCCCCAATACTTTGCAGAGACAAGGGGAGAGAGGAGGATGGCTCCTCTCTCCCGATGATGGTAATATTTATGACAATACGCGCGAAAGCGCGTATTGCGAGGGCGCGTCACAAGGGAAAAGGACTGCAGTATAAACGCGCCCTTAGCCACGTCGCCGACAATACGCGCGGATGCGCGTATTGCGAGGGCGTGTCACAAGGTTAAGGGACTGCGGTGTTAACGCGCCCTTTAGGCCTTTCCGGCGCAGCCGAGCACATCGATCAGCTTGTGGCGGACGAGCTCCTTGATGTTGGCGCGGGCGGGCTTGAGGTATTCGCGGGGATCGAACTTCTCGGGATGCTCGTCGAAGAACTTACGGACGGTACCGGTCATGGCAAGACGCAGGTCGGAGTCGATGTTGATCTTGCAGACGGAAAGCTTCGCGGCCTGGCGCAGCTGCTCTTCGGGAACGCCCACGGCATCAGGCATGTTGCCGCCGTGCTCGTTGACCATCTTCACGTAGTCCTGAGGAACGGAAGAGGAACCGTGCAGAACGATGGGGAAGTAGGGAAGACGCTTCTCGACTTCCTCGAGGATGTCGAAACGCAGCGCGGGAGGAACCAGGATGCCCTCGGCGTTGCGGGTGCACTGCTCGGGCTTGAACTTGTAAGCGCCGTGAGAGGTGCCGATGGCGATGGCCAGGGAGTCGACGCCGGTGCGGGCGACGAACTCTTCGACTTCCTCAGGACGGGTGTAGGAACCGACGGCGTGGCTCACTTCATCCTCGATGCCGGCCAGGGTGCCCAGCTCGCCCTCGACCACGACGCCGTGCTCGTGAGCGTACTCGACGACCTTCTTGGTGACGGCGATGTTGTCCTCGAAGGACAGGGAGGAGCCGTCGATCATGACGGAGGTGAAGCCGCCGTCGATGCAGGCCTTGCAGGTTTCGAAGTCAGGGCCGTGATCCAGATGCAGCGCGATCGGGATGTCGGGGCAGCAGATGACAGCGGCCTCGACCAGCTTGACCAGGTAATTATGATTGGCGTAAGCACGGGCGCCCTTGGACACCTGCAGGATGACGGGAGCATGCTCCTCCTGGCAGGCCTCGGTGATGCCCTGAACGATCTCCATGTTGTTGACGTTGAAAGCGCCGATGGCGTAGCCGCCGTCATAAGCCTTCTTGAACATTTCGGTAGTGGTAACTAATGCCATGATATATATCTCCTTTTCAGATATTTTACCATCTGTCAGTATACCTTGAAACGCCGCGTTTTGCAAGCATTTGTTCTCCCGCGGCAAACGGGACGCCGTCCTCGTAAGGATGGAACGAACGCCGTCCGCCGCCGGACGGCGTGGCAACTTGACCCGGACCGCGATTTTGGCTATAATAAGCCGAATACTATTTCCAATAGGAGAATTGAAACTCATGAAGATTCTGGTTACCGGCGGAGCCGGTTTCATCGGCTCCCACACCTGCGTCGAACTGCTGCAGAATGGCTACGACATCGTCGTTTTCGATAATTTCAGCAACTCCTCCCCCGCTTCCCTCGAGGGAATCAAAAAGATCACCGGCCGCGATTTCCCCTTCTACGAGGGCACGCTGCTCGAGCCCGCGGACCTGCGCCGCGTTTTCGAGAACGAGCAGATCGACGCCGTGATCCACTTCGCGGCCTTCAAGGCGGTGGCTGAGTCCATCCAGGAGCCGCTCAAGTACTACGAGAACAACATCAGCGGCACCGTGAACCTCCTGAAGGAGATGGAGCGGGCAGGCGTCAAGCGCATCGTCTTCTCCTCCTCCGCCACGGTCTACGGCACCGACAATCCCTGCCCCTTCGTCGAGACCATGCCCACCTCCGCCACCAACCCCTACGGCTGGACGAAGGTGATGATGGAGCAGGTGCTCCGCGATTTCGCGAAGGCCGATCCCGAGCGCAAGGTCATCCTGCTGCGCTACTTCAACCCCGTCGGCGCCCATCCCAGCTACCTGATCGGCGAGAACCCCAATGGCCGGCCCTCCAACATCATGCCGGCGATCTGCCTCACCGCGCTGGGCTATATCAAGGATATGAAGCTCTTCGGCAGCGACTATGACACCCCCGACGGCACCACCGTGCGCGACTACATCCACGTCTGCGACCTGGCCTACGGCCACGTGAAGGCGCTCGACCACATCGACGAGATCGATGGCGCCGACGTGTTCAATCTGGGCACCGGCCACGGCGTCTCGCTGCTCGAGATCTTCACCGCGTTCCAGAAGATCAATGACGTCGAGGTCCCCTACGAGATCGCGGACCGCCGCCCCGGCGACATCCCCGAGGCCTGGGCCGACGCCTCCAAGGCGGAGCGCGTCCTCGGCTGGAAGGCCACCCGCACGCTCGAGGACATGTGCCGCGACAGCTATCAGTACAGCAAGCTCTCGCATCAGAAATAATCAGAAAGCGGTCCGGCCGCGCGCCGGAGCCGCGAAGGAGTCGGCATGAAAGAAGATCCGGAAGAACTGTCCCGCCTGGCCGAAACGACGGTCCGCTCCGAGAACGTCTTCGACGGCACCCTGCTCCACGTCCGCCGCGACGACGTGACCCTGCCGAACGGCGGCAGCGCCCACCGGGAGTACATCCGCCACCAGGGCGCGGTCGCGATCGTGCCCATCGCGGAGGACGGCAGCGTCATCATGGAGCGGCAGTTCCGCTATCCGCTCGGCGGCATCGTCACCGAGATCCCCGCGGGCAAGCTCGACAGCCCCGACGAGGACCGGCTCGAGGCCGCGAAGCGCGAGCTCCGCGAGGAGACCGGCCTCACCGCGGAAAACTGGCTTCCCCTCGGCGACTACTATCCCTCGCCCGCCTACAGCGACGAGCGGATCAGCCTGTACCTCGCCACCGGCCTCAGCGCCGGCGCGCAGTCCCTCGATTTCGACGAATTTCTCGACGTCTGCCGGGTCCCGCTGATGGAGCTGGTTTCGGACGTCCTGAACGGCCTTATCACGGACGGCAAGACCCAGACGGCGCTCCTCAAGGCGGCGCTCGTCCTCAACATCCAGGGAAGGGAGAACCGTTAAATGGAATTCCTGATCGGCAATACCTTTTACTTCGACTGGGAAGTGCGGCTGATGGAATGGATGCAGGCCCACCTCGGCCCGGTCGGCGAAACCCTCGCCGGGATTGCGAGCTTTCTGGGCGAGCAGACGATCATGGTCCTGATCCTCGGCTTCCTCTATTGGTGCTGGGATAAGGAATACGGCAAGTTCGTCGGCCTGAACATCTTCGCGGTCTCCGTCTGGAATCCGATGCTCAAGAACATCTGCGTCCGCCGCCGTCCCTACATGGATCATTCGTCCCTCATGTGCCTCCGTCCGGTCGAGCCGGGCGCGGACCTGATGGACGTGAACGCCCAGGGCTACTCCTTCCCGAGCGGCCACTCCTCCAGCGCCGCGGCCGTCTACGGCAGTCTGGCCGCCTATCAGAAGCGCGGGACGAAGGCGCGCCGGATCCTCACGGTGCTCGCCGTCATCCTGATCCTCGCCGTGGGCGTGAGCCGTCTCTGCGTCGGTGTCCACTATCCCACCGACGTGCTCTGCGGCTGGCTTCTGGGCCTTCTCGCCGTTCTGGTCGTTCCGATGCTCCGCCGCGTGATCAAGAAGGACTGGATCTTCTACGGACTGCTGATCCTCACCTCCCTCCCCGGCTTCTTCTACTGCACCAGCACCGACTACTACACCGGCTTCGGCATGCTGCTCGGCATGTGCGCCGGCATCCCCTTCGAGGAGAAGGTGGTCCGCTTCGAGAACACCCGCGTCTGGTGGAAGATGCTGCTTCGGCTCGCCGGCGGCGGCGTGATCTACTTTGGCCTGAACGAGCTGCTGAAGCTCCCCTTCGACGCGGAGTTCCTGGCCATGAACAGTTTCCTGCCCCACCTGATCCGCACGCTCCGCTACGCGATCATCGTCTTCGTGATCACCGGCGTGTACCCGATGGCGTTCAGCAGGGAGAAGAAGGAATAAAAGACAGCATCCCGCAATAATAACAAAAAGGCTTCCGTCACGAAACGGAAGCCTTTTTCTTTGTCTTTCGCGGCCCGGCAGAGAAACCGCGCGCGGGTCAGTTGATCGCCTTCCCGTTCAGCCGCTCGCCTACGGCGCCGCCGGGATGGACTACGGCGAACTGCTCCTCCTTGTAGTCGGTCTCCTCGATGAGGGCCGCCTGCAGGGCGTGGAAAATCACGGCCAGGGCGGTGGAAGAGGTGGTGCCCTGCTCGTTGTACTTGTCGGTCTCGCGGTTCACGTGCATCTTGAGGACCACGTCCGCGCCCTGGGCCAGCGGGGACTCCAGGTTCTCGGTCACGGTGATGAAGCGCACGCCCTTCTTCAAGCAGATCTCGCGGATGGGCAGGAGCTCGCCGGTCTTGCCGCCGCGGGAGGCGAAGACCATCACGTCGCCGGGCTGCAGGAAGCCGGTCGCGCCGTGGACCGCCTCCGCGGGGGAGATGAAGCGCGAGGGCCGCTCGATGCAGCAGAGCAGATGGGAAAAATGCTGGCAGATGATGCCGGAGTGGCCGCAGCCGCAGGTACCGATGCGGGTGGCGCCGGCCAGGAGCTCGACGGCCTTGCCGAAGGCCTCCTCATCGAAATAGACCTTCATCTCGGCGATGTTCTGCGCCTCGGTATCGTATGCGGCAAGCGCGCGCTGCAGTGCTTCTTTCTTCATGTTCGTTCTCCTTTATTGATTGATCGCGAGCTGACTTTCGTACAGTTCGCGGTAGAAACCGTTCTGCGCGAGGAGCTCCTCGTGGCGCCCGCGCTCGATCACGCGGCCGTCGCGCATCACGAGGATGAGGTCCGCCTCCCGCACGGTGGAGAGGCGGTGGGCCACCACGAAGGAGGTGCGTCCCTTCATCATCTCGGCGAAGGCCTGCTGGACCCGCTGCTCGGTCAGGGTATCGATGGACGAGGTGGCCTCGTCGAGGATCAGCACCTCGGGGTCGGTGAGCATCGCGCGGGCGATGCAGATGAGCTGCTTCTGGCCCTGGGAAAGGCCGCCGCCGTCCTCGCCGATCTCGGTGTCGAGCCCCTTCGGGAGCCGGCGGATGAAGCCCGCGGCGTGGGAGCGGCGCGCCGCCTCGAGGATCTCCTCCTCGACCGCGTCCTCCCGCCCGTAGGCGATGTTCTCGCGGACGGTCCCGCTCTTCAGGAAGCTGTCCTGGAGCACCATGCCGTAGCAGGCGCGGAGCCCCGCGCGGGTGAGCCGCCGCACCGGGATGCCGTCCAGGCGGATCTCGCCGCCACGCACCTCGTAGAAGCGCATCAGAAGGTTGGTCAGCGTGGTCTTGCCGCAGCCGGTCGGGCCGACGATCGCAATCCGCTGACCGGGCCGGACCTCCAGGGACAGATCCTCGATCAGCGGCTTCTCCGGCAGATACGAGAAGGAGACGCGGTCGAGGGTCACGGCGCCTTCGCAGCGAGGAAGCTCTTCGGCGTCCTCCGGGTCGGGCTCCTCCGGCGGCTGCTCTGTCAGCTCGAAGACCCGGCCGAGGCAGCTCAGCGCGTTCGCGAGCTCCGCCATCAGGCCGGAGATCTCGTTGAAGGGCTTGGCGTAGCGGTTCGCGTAGGTGAGGAAGCACGACATCGCGCCCACGGTGAAGCCTCCGCCGAGACAGGCAAAGGCGCTCATCAGCGCGACCACCGCGTAGATCAGATTGTTGACGAAGCGGGTGCAGGGGTTCGTGAGAGACGAGTAGAACACGGCGCGCCGGCCGGTCTGCTCGAGCGCGAGGTTGAGCGCCTCGAAGCGCGCCTCACCGGCCGCCTCCTGCCCGAAGGCGCGGATCACGCGGCCGCCGCTCATGAGCTCCTCGGAGAGGGCGCTGAGCCTCCCGCGGGCCTCCGCCTGTGCCCGAAACAGCCGGTAGCTGCGGCGGGAGATGAAGGACGCGACGAAGAGCGAAAGCGGCGTGAGCAGGATCACCGCGAGGGCGATCCGGTAGTTCGTCCGGAGCATCAGCACCAGGGTGCCGAGGATCGTGAGCACGCCGGAAAAGGCCTGGGAAAAGCCCATCAGCAGGCCGCTCTGGAACTGGTCCACGTCCGTGATGACGCGGCTCAGGAGCTCGCCCGAGGAGATGCCGTCCAGGTAGGAAAGGGGCAGGCGCTGCAGCCGGGTGAAGGCCGCGACGCGAAGATCCGTCACCGCGCAGGCGCCGATCCGGTTGTTCAGGACGCCGGCCAGCCATTGGCAGAGCGCGCCCGCGCCCGCCGCGATCAGGATCCGCAGGCCGATCACGCGAAGCCCGGCAAGGTCGACACGGCCGGGCCCGACGATGAGGTCGATGGCGTCGCCGGTGAGGACCGGGATCAGCAGGTTTGCCGCCACCAGTCCGGCGGACAGGAGAAGCGACAGAAGCATCAGCGGAAGATACGGCCGAAGGAGCCGGCTCATCCGGCGCAGGATCTCTTTCTTAGTCATCGGCCGCCTCCCTTCCCGCGGCCGCGCCCTGCGACTCGCAGATCTCCCGGTAGACGGGACAGGCGCGGAGCAGCTCCTCATGGATGCCCTCGCCCGCGAGCCGGCCGTCCTCCAGCACGAGGATGCGGTCGCAGTCGCGCACGGCGGAGACACGCTGGGAAACGGTGATGACCGTGACGCCGCCGAGCTCCTCGCGGAGGGTCCTCCGGATCTCGCGGTCGGTCAGCGCGTCCAGCGCGGAAAAACTGTCGTCCAGGATCAGGATCTCGGGCCGCGCGCAGAGCGCCCGCGCGATGCAGAGACGCTGCCGCTGGCCGCCGGAGAAGTTCGCGCCGCCGCGCTCGACCGCCGCGTCCAGCCCGCCCTCCTTCGCCTCGACGAAATCCAGCGCCCGCGCCCGGGAAAGGGCCTCGCGAAGCTCCTCGTCCGTGGCGTCTCTGCGCCCCATCAGCAGGTTCTCGCGGACCGTCCCGCTGAAGAGGAAGGCCTGCTGCGGCACCACCGTGACCCGGCGGCACAGGGCCTCGCGAGTGAAATCGCGCACGTCCGTGCCGTCCACGGTCACGCGGCCGCCCGACACGTCGTAGAAGCGCGGGATCAGGTTGATCAGAGTGCTCTTGCCCTCGCCGGTGCCGCCGATCAGGCCGATCCGCTGCCCGGCCTCCACGCGGAAGCTGAGGTCGGAGAGGACCTCGTCGGCCCCCTCGTGATAGCGGGCGGACACGTGCTCGAACGCCACGGTGCCCCGCTCCGGCGCGTCAGTGACACAGCCTTCCGGCAGAGAGCAGTCCGTTTCGAAGATTTTCGTGACGCGTCCCGCGGAGGACAGTGCCTTGGTGAGCGAGACGCAAAGGTCCGCCACCCGCAGCAGCTCCGTCAGGATCTGCGTCATGTAGTTGACCAGCGCGACCACAGCGCCGCGGGTAAGAAGCCCCGCCTCGACCCGCGCGCCGCCCTGCCGGAGGATCGTCACGATGACCAGATCCACCATCACGAGCGTCAGGGGGTTGAGCAGCGCCGAGACGCGCCCGGCGGAAAGATTAAGGTCCTTCAGCTCCTCATTCGCCCCGGCGAACTCGCGGACCGAGCGCTCCTCGCGGGAGAAGGCCCGGACCACCCGGACGCCCGTCAGGTTCTCGCGCGTGAGCAGCGAGACACGGTCGAGTTTCGCCTGCGCCTCCGTGAGCCGCGGCAGCCCGTAGGCCGTGATCGCCCAGATCGCCGCGCCCAGAAACGGCACGGAGGCCAGGCAGATCCAGCCGATCCGCGCGTCCTCGCGAAAGCACAGCACGAGCGCGCCCAGCACGATGAAGGGCGAGCGCAGGAAGAGCCGGAGGAACAGGTTCACGCCGTCCTGCACGCGCGTCACGTCCGTGACGAGGCGGTTGTGCAGCGTCGAGGTGCCGATCCGGTCCAGCTCCGGATAGGAAAAGGAATCGATCTTCCGCAGGAGGTCCCGCCGGAGCGCCGTGCCGAAGCCGTATGCCGAGCGGGCCGCGAAGTACTGCGCCGTCACCGAAAAAAGGAGGCCGAGAAGCGCCAGACCAACCAGGATGAGGCCGCGGGACAGAATAAATCCGCGGTCCCCGTCCGGGATGCCCCGGTCGATGATCTCCTTCACGATCAGCGGAACGCACAGCTCCATCACCGCCTCCAGACATTTGAAGAGGGGAGCCAGAACGCTCTGCACGCGGTATTCGCGCAGGTACTTCAGTAATGGTTTCATGGGAATCCTTTGGTAATGGGTGAACACAAGAGTGAAGCGCATTTTCGGCGCTGCCGAAAATGCTAACACCAGAACACCTGAACCCTATTTTTGTGTTAGCGCTGCGCAGCAGCGCGCTTCACTCTTGTGTTATTTACGTTATTGCCGGCTTCGCCGGCCGTTATTGCGGCCGCAGGCCGCCGTTATTGCTGCCGAAGGCCGCCGTTATTGCTGCCGAAGGCAGCCGTTATTTCCTCATCCTCCGCAACGGCCTCCACCCTCTTCCCGTTCCACGGCAGCGTAACCGCGATCCGATAGCTGTGCAGCGCGGTCCGCCCGATCAGCGGCGAGGGGGTCCCGTAGAGGCGGTCGCCGGTCAGCGGATGGCCGATGGCCGCGAAATGGGCCCGTATTTGGTGGGTTCGGCCCGTGGTCGGTAAAATACTCACGTAAGAGCGTTCAGGCCCCTTAATGAGCGTTTTGAAGCGCGTAGAGGCCATCTGTCCCCCGTCACCGCATACGCGGCGGTAGGAATCAGGGCTTTCGCGGCGGATCGGGAGCTCGATCGTGCCCTCGTCCGGCGTTTCGCCCTCCGCGACGGCCCGGTACTCGCGGATGAAGTCCGGCGTGTGGAGGAGCCGGCGCAGCCGGTCGTGGGCGTAGGCGTTCTTCGCGATCACCATCGCGCCGCTGGTCTCCCGGTCCAGCCGGTTCACCGGATGGAAGGCCGTCTCCGGGCCGAGGTACGCGGCGAGGGCGTTCCCGAGGGTCGCGTCGCCCCGCTCGCTCCGGCCGTGGACCGCGATCCCGGCGGGCTTGTCGAGGATCAGGATATCCTCATCCTCGTAAAGGATCCGGAGCGGAAGGGACACTTCTTCGAAGGCGCTCGCCTTCTCCGGGAGACGCGCCGTGACGCGCTCGCCCGCGGAAAGCAGACGGTCCGCCCGGGCGGGAGCACCGTTCACGAGGAGCGCGCCCGGCGTGAATTTCAGGCTCCGCACCCGGCCGGCGGGCAGCGCGAAGCGCAGGCGCAGGAAGCGGTCGAGCCGCCCCTCCTCGCCCGGCGCCACGACAGCCGTAAGCTCTTTCACGCGGGTCCCTTCCTTTCAAGAAACGGGGAGGAAAGATGCGCTCCTCCCTCCCCGGACGAAATCCTGTTGTATTATTCCTCGAAGTGGCAGGGATAGTCCCGCTCCCACTTGCCGTTGGTGAAATCCGGCACCGGCACGGGCGCGCCCGCCATGGAGACGGACTGCTCGGAAAGCACGGTGATGCACATCCAGGACGCCATGTCGTAGACGTCGATGGGAGGCAGGGTATTCTTGCGGATGCTCTCGAAGAAGGCGCAGAACACGAGATGGTCGATGCCGCCGTGGCCCGCGGTCACGTCGCTCTGCAGGAACTCCTTCCAGATGCGGTGCTCGTACTGGTCGCGGAACTGCTCGACGTTGCCCCACTGCTCCTTCCACCAGGGCTCCCGGTCGGAATTGACGCCGTCCAGGAAGATGGACTGGTTGTCCTCGATGTAGCAGCCCTTGGTGCCCTGCACGCGGAGGCCGCGGGAGTAGGCGTGGGGGGTGCTGGTGTCGAGGTTCAGGGTGATGGTCTCGCCGCCGGCGCACTTGATCACGGTGGTGACGACGTCGCCCTGGGCGAAGGGATAATCCGCGAGGTCCGCGTTCTTCGCGCCGGGACGGCGCAGATAGTCGTTCAGACCGACGGGACGGTTGGCGATGGAGTTCACGGTCAGCATGCGGTTGCCGTGGTTGATGTTCAGCATCTGGCAGATGGGGCCGAGCGCGTGGGTGGGATAGTTGTCGCAGTTGCGGTGCTTGTACTCCTCCAGGCGGTAGTGGCGGTTCTCGCGGCCCTCGGTGATCTCGCCGCAGAGATCGTGATGGTACGCGCCCTCCAGATGGACCAGCGTACCGAACGCGCCCTGGCGCACCATGTTGAGCAGCATCAGCTCCTCACGGCCGTAGCAGCAGTTCTCCAGGAACATCACGGGGACCTTGGTCTCCTCGTAGGTATGGACCAGCTGCCACAGCTGATCGATGGAGTAGGCGCCGGCGACCTCGACGCCGGGACGGATGCCCTTCTTCATCGCGGTGATGCACAGCGGCACATGGTCCTTCCAGGAGGTGGCGATCACGACGGCGTCCAGGCCGGGGATCTCGAAGATCTTATCGGAATCGGTAGTGCAGACGGGGTCGTTGCCGCGGCGCTCGAGGACCATCTTGCGGGCATCCTCTGCCCGGTCCTCGTACAGGTCGCAGACGCCCAGGATCGTCACGTCGGGCTGATACTTCAGGATGTAATCCAGGTGGCCGGCACCTCTGCCGCCCAGGCCGATCATCGCGATGTTGACGTTCTTCTCACTCATGTTTCTTTGCTCCTTGGTTGCTTATTTATTGGAATAATGCTTTCTCGCCTGATATTCGGGATCGCAGGTGAGATGCATGCCGAGCTTACGGAACACATTTTCGTCCACCGCGGAAAGAATCACGGTGGAATGGACCTCGCAGCCCCGGAGAGCGGAAAGCTGCTCGAGCGCGCGCCGGGCCCTCTCCTCGCTCACCGCGCAGATGGAGAGCGCGATCAGGATCTCATCGGAGTGGAGCCGGGGGTTGCGGTTGCCGAGATGGTCCACCTTCAGCTTCTGGATGGGCTCGATGACGTTCTGCTCGATCAGGAGCACCTCGTCGGGGATGCCCGCCAGCTCCTTGAGGGCGTTCATCAGCACCGCGGCGCAGGGGCCCATCAGGTCGGAGGTCTTGCCGGTGACGAAGCGGCCGTCGGGCAGCTCGATCGCGACCGCGGGATTGCCGCCGGTGCGCTCCTTGACCGCGCGGGCCTTCTCGATCACGGGCCGCTCGCTCTCGTCGATGTCGAGCTGCTGCGTCAGAAGCTGGATCTTGCGGACCTCCTGCGCGCTGCAGAGCTCCTTGCGGAAGAGCACCTTCGCGGCGAAGTAGCGGCGCAGGATCTCCTGCCGGGCGGCGGCGCGGACGACCGCGTCGTCGACGATGCAGTTGCCCACCATGTTCACGCCCATGTCCGTGGGGGATTTATAGGGGCTCTTGCCGTAGATCTGCTTGAACATCGCGCACAGCACGGGGAAGATCTCCACGTCGCGGTTGTAGTTCACGCAGGTCTGGCCGTAGGCCTCCAGGTGGAAGGGGTCGATCATGTTGACGTCGTCCAGATCCGCCGTCGCGGCCTCGTAGGCCACGTTGACCGGATGGGACAGCGGCAGGTTCCAGATGGGGAAGGTCTCGAACTTCGCGTAACCGGCGGTGATGCCGCGCTTGTTCTCGTGATAGAGTTGGGAGAGGCAGGTGGCCATCTTGCCGCTGCCGGGGCCGGGCGCCGTCACGACCACCAGGGAACGGGTGGTCTCGATGTACTCGTTGCGGCCGTAGCCCTCCTCGCTGACGATCTTGATGATGTCGGAGGGATAGCCCTCGATGGGGTAGTGATGGAACACCGGCACGTCGAGCTCCCGCACCTTCCGCTCGAAGGCGGCGGCGGAGGGCTGGGCGTTGCAGCGGGTCAGCACCACGCTGCCGACGTAGAGGCCTTTTTCGCGGAACGCGTTGATCAGGCGAAGCACCTCCAGATCGTAGGTGATGCCCAGATCGCTGCGGATCTTGGCCTTCTCGATGTCGTCGGCGCTGATGACGATCACGATCTCGGCCTGGTCGGCCAGCTGCTGCAGCATGCGCATCTTGCTGTCCGGCTCGAAGCCCGGCAGCACGCGCGCCGCGTGGTAATCGTCGAACAGCTTCCCGCCGAACTCCAGGTACAGCTTCCCGCCGAAATTGCGGATCCGCTCGCGGATGTGCTCGGACTGGGTCTTCAGATACAGCTCGTTGTCGAAACCGATCTTCACGTTCTTCCTCCTTGTTATCGGGTGCTATTTGTCCCGGAAAGAAATCAGAAATCCTTGACCATGATCACGGCGTCTTCCTTGGGACGCTCGTAGAAGCCCCGGCGGATGCCGCGGGCGGAAAAGCCCTTGCGTTCATACAGATGGATCGCGCCCTTGTTGCTGACGCGGACCTCCAGGGAGATGGAGCCGATGCCCAGCCGGGGACAGTCCGCCATCATCTGGTCCATCAGCGCGTGGCCCACGCCGCGGCCGCGCCAGTCGTGGGCGACGGCGATGTTCGTGACCTGCGCCTCGTCCACCACCTGACGGAAGCCGGCGTAGCCGACCACCTTGCCCTCATATTCGGCCACCAGCATGTGGGCGCCGGGAACGGAGGCGATCTCCTCCGTCAGCGCGTCCCGGGACCAGGGCAGCGTGAAGCTGTCGACCTCGATGGAGTAGACCTCCTCGAGATCCTCGAGCTTCATCGGGCGAAGCTCGTATTCATAACGGGTCTGTGCCATGTCGTAACCTCCTTCAGTGCTCCGGAGCCGCGGCCTTTTTCAGCCGCTCCTCCCGTTCCCGCTCAGCCTGCGGCTTGCGGAGATATTCCGGTTTCAGGTCGCTTCCGGAGATGGGGGCGACCCCCTCCGAAAGCTTTTCCAGCGCGAGCGCCGCGGACGACGCCGCCCGCAGATCCTTCTTGTCCGGGCTCGCCTTGCGGTAGAGCGCGCCCAGCTTTTCGCGGAAGAAATTTTCGTACAGATCGGCCGCGTCGCCCAGGAAGAGGCAGGGCCGTCCGAGCCGGATGAGCTCGTCGCAGAGCTCCTGCGGCGGCATCGCATCGGGTCCGTACAGACAGACGCCGCGATCGTAGACCGCGCCGTAGACCTGGCTGCGGCGGGCATCCATGATGGGCACGGTGAGGCCGTCCCACTCGCCGGCGTTCCAGGCGAGGGCCTCCAGCGTGGAGAGGGGCAGCACCGGGATCTTGTGTCCCAGCGCGAGGCCCTTGGCGGTCGCCGCGGCGATCCGGAGCCCCGTGAAGGAGCCGGGTCCCGCGGTCAGCGTGATCAGATCGAGCGCATCCGGCGTGACATCGGCCGCGCGGAGCACCGCGTCGATCATCGGCATCAGCGTTTCGGAATGGGTGAGCGGGCCGTTCACCGACTGCTCGGCGGCGATGCGTCCGTCCCGGAGCAGGGCCGCGCCGGCGACCTTGGCAGCGGCCTCGATGGCGAGAATGTTCATGCGCGCTCCTCCTCTCCGGCGATTTCAGCGTTCTGATCCGTGATTTCATCGCCGCGGTCCGGCTGTTCGACCGTGACCCGGCGGAATTCCGTCCCCTCGGCCAAATCCTTTTCGATCGTGACCCAGACGGCGTCCGCGGGCATCGCGCCGCGGAGCTGATCCGCCCATTCCACGAGGCAGACCGAGCCGTCGGCGGAATACTCGTCCCAGCCGATTTCGTACAGCTCGTCCTCGCTCCCGAGGCGGTAGATGTCGAAATGACAAAAGCGTCCCTTCGTCCCGTCCCCGAACACACAGGCGTACTCGTGGACCAGGGTGAACGTGGGGCTCGTGACCTCGCGCGCGACCGCCAGCCCCCGGGCAAAGCCGCGGGCGAAGGCCGTTTTTCCGACTCCCAGATCCCCGCGGAGACACCAGACCTCGCCGGGGCGGACCGATCGGGCGAGCCGCTCGGCCAGGGCCTCGGTTTCGGCAGTACTGCGGGTGGAAAACGTCATCATGAACAAACCTCGGATCGAACTTGGAATAAGACAATATATGCTGATAATTATAGGAGCATGCCCCTCCAAAAGCAACCTTTTTCTTGACTTTGACCCCGAAATCTTCTAAAATTGAGTATGCACTTAATTCCCGCAAAAAGGACTTGACATGAACGAAAAATGGACCGCTCTCTGGAGCGATTTCAAGGACAACCTGGGCTTCATCGGCATCGCGCTGGCGATTTCCGTCGGGCTGGTCCTTCTCGCCTGGCTGGCCGAGAAGCTTTCGAAGAAGCCGGAGGGCACCGAGCCCCCGAAGCTCCGGCGCCTCACCGTCACGGCCCTGTGCGCCGCTCTGGCCGCCGTGCTGATGCTCTTCGACATCCCTCTCTATTTCGCCCCGAGCTTCTACAAGATGGATTTCAGCGAGCTGCCCGTGCTGTTCTGCGGCTTCGCGCTCGGCCCCGTGGCCGGCATCGTCTGCGAGTTTCTGAAGGTGCTGCTCAAGACCCTGATCAAGGGCACCTCCACCGCCTTCGTCGGCGAGTTCTCGAACTTCGTCCTCGGCTGCGCGATGATCCTGCCCGCCGCGGTCCTCTACCGTTTCAGGAAGACCCGGACCCGCGCCCTCTGGGGCATGATCCTCGGCACCGTGACGATGACCGTCTTCGGCAGTCTCTTCAACGCCTTCTACCTGATCCCGCAGTACGCGCGGCTCTTCGGCATGTCCGTCGAGACGATCGTTGCGCTCGGCACCAAGGTCAACCCCTTCATCACGGACGTCCGGACGCTCGTCCTCTTCGCCGTGGTCCCCTTCAATCTAATCAAAGGACTGCTGGTCTCGGCCATCACGTTCTTTGTCTATAAGTTCGTCAAAAAAATTCTGATTGGACAATAACCCATGCTGATCGAAAATCAAAGCTTCGACGCCGAGCGCGCCCTGTATCATCTTTGCGATGCGGAGGTGCGCTCCTGTCAGTTTGCCGGTCCCGCGGACGGCGAATCCGCGCTGAAGGAGGCCCGCAGCGTCAGGGTCTCCGACTCCTCCTTCCTGCTGCGCTACCCGCTGTGGCACGTGGAGGGCTTCGAGCTCAAAAACTGCGGGATGACCGAGACCGCCCGCGCGGCCCTCTGGTATTCCGAAAACGGCCTGATCGAGGACTGCGTCCTGGGCGGCGTGAAATGCCTGCGTGAGTGCGGCGACATCACCCTCCGGAACACGAAAATCCTCTCGCCCGAGTTCGGCTGGCGCTGCCGGAACGTGACCTTCGAGAACTGCGAGATGCAGGGCGGCGAGTACTTCATGTTCCAGTGCGACGGCGTCACGATGAAGGACACGAAGATGAAGGGCAAATATTCCTTCCAGTACAACACCGGTCTCGTAATCGAGAACTGCGAGCTGGACACCAAGGACGCCTTCTGGCACACCAAGGGCGCCACCGTCCGCAACTCCGTCATCCGCGGCGAGTACCTGGCCTGGTACTCCGAGGGCCTCACCCTGGACCACTGCCGCATCATCGGCACCCAGCCCCTCTGCTACTGCAAGGACCTCACCCTGATCGACTGCACGATGGAGGACTGCGACCTGGCCTTCGAATACTCCACCGTGAACGCGACGGTCACGGGCCACATCGACTCCGTCAAGAACCCCCGCGAGGGCCGCATCGCCGCCGAGTCCATCGGCGAGATCATCCTCAAGGATTCGCTCTATCCCTGCTTCTGCAAGATCGAGACGGCGCGTTGATAGTCGTGGCCGCTCGGCTTGTGACGCGCCGTTGCAATACGCGCGGAGCGCGTATTGCCGGAAGTGGTGATATTGACGGCGCGTTGATAGTCGTGGCCTTTGGGCAGGTGACGCGCCGTTGCAATACACGCTTTGCGCGTATTGCCCGAAGTGGTGATATATGGACGGCGCGGTGATAGTCGTGGCCTTTGGGCTTGTGACGCGCCGTTGCTAATGCTCGTTCAAGGCCCGGCTCAGTTCAATACTGAGCCGGTTTTTTGTGTGTTTTTGTCAGCTGACAGGGAAAGATGGGCACACTCTTTCCCGGTTGGGATGCGCAGGCAATACATTGCGACCGGCAAAAATAGGAAAATCGCTGACCTACCACGCAAATCGGCGTTTTTGAAAAATGCGTGGTATGTGACTGAGATGATTTTTAAAAAATTACCACGCAAATCTGATTTTTTGAAAAAAACGTGGCTAGTCTGTGCGGCTACCGCCGAACACCCTACCACGCTTTTCCGCATTTCCCTAAAAAACGTGGTAGATCAACAGGTCAAGTTCCTCCTGACATACCACGCAAATTCCCGTTTTTGAAAATAGCGTGGTATGCAGCCAAAATCGGCCCATTCGCCATACCACGCAAATCAGCTTTTCGCGAAAAAACGTGGTAAGAACGGCGATATCGCATACAAATGTGTCAGGTACGGCGACACAGATTTCAAGCGCGGCATGTAAGGCAGCATAAATCTCGGCCGCGGCCCGCCCCCTCCCCCGCAATCACGCAAAAACCGGCCCCCGGAGCATCCCGGGGGCCGGCCTTCCATATTCTATTCGATTTACTTCATCCGCTTCAGCACTTCCAGGATGAAGCGGTAGGTGCGCTCGACCGAGGCAACCTCCATGCGCTCGTCCGGGGTGTGGATGGCGTAGATGTTCGGGCCGAAGCTCACGGCGTCCATGCCGGGAAGCTTGTCGGAAAGCAGGCCGCACTCGACGCCGGCGTGGATGGTCTCCACCGTGGGGGCGGTGCCGAACATCTCGGTGTAGGTGCCGACCATCAGGTCGCGCAGCGCGGAATCAGCCCGGTACTGCCAGGCGGGGTAGGCGCCCTCGACGGTCATGGTCGCGCCGACGGCGGCCGCCAGCAGCTGGAGCCGGCGGAGCAGCGCGTCCTTCTTGCTGTTCACGCTGGAGCGGACGCTGAAGCCAAGCACGGCCGCGCCGTTCTCGATCTTCAGGATGCCCAGGTTCAGCGAGGTCTCCACGAGACCGGGGATGAAGGAATCCATCGCCTGCACGCCGTTGGGCAGGCCCACCAGCGCGGTCACCAGGCGGCCGGCGGAGGCGAGCGTCAGGCACTCGGCCTCGTCGCGGTCGAACTTCTTCATCTCGCGGGGCGGAATGAGGAAGCGGCGGCGGACGAGCTTGTTCCGGGTCACCAGGGACACGGTCTCGGCCTTGGCCTCGGCGTCCTCGCCCTCGGCGAAGACGATATTGATCTCAGGATCGATGGCCTGATATTCGTTCTTGAAGGTCCGCTCGGCGGCTTTCACGAGGATCGCCACCTGCTCGGCGTCGGCGTCCTTCACCAGGACCTTCGCCTTGCAGCTGCGGGGGATTGCGTTATCCTTGCTGCCGCCCTCGATGCTCACGAGGCTCACCAGCTGCTTGGACAGGAGCGCGTCCAGAAGACGGCCCATCATCACGTCGGCGTTCGCGCGGCCCTTGTGGATCTCGACGCCGGAATGACCGCCGCGGAGGCCGCCCAGCGCCAGGGTGTAGACGGTGCCGGACTTGGTCTCGTATTCGAGCGGGATGCGGACGGAGGCAGTGGCGCCGCCGGCGCAGCCCGCCAGGAAGGTGCCCTCGCCCTCGGAATCCATGTTCATCAGGATGCGGCCGGAAAGCTTCGAGCCGTCCAGGCCCTGCGCGCCGTCCATGCCGATCTCCTCGTCCACGGTGAAGACGCACTCCAGCGCGGGATGAGGCAGCTCCCTGTCGGCCAGGATCGCCAGCATGTACGCCACGGCGATGCCGTCGTCGCCGCCGAGGGTGGTGCCCTCCGCGCTGACGTAGCCGTTCTCGCACACGAGCTTCAGACCGTCCTTTGTGAAGTCGGTCTCACAGCCGTCGGTCTTCTCGCAGACCATGTCCATGTGGCCCTGCAGGACCACGGTCGCGGCCTGCTCATAGCCCGCGGAGGCAGGCTTGTAGATGATCACGTTGTTCAGGCTGTCCTGATAACTTTCGAGGCCCAGCCGCGCCGCCTCGGCCACGAGATAATCGCTGATGGCCTTCGTGTTGCGGGAGCCGTGCGGGATCGCCGCGATGGCTTCGAAATACTCGAACACCTGCCGGGGTTCCAGACCGGATAAAACGCCCATTTCTTTCCTCCGAATAATGCTTGCGATGACTTATTTGGTGCCGAACAGACGGTCGCCCGCGTCGCCCAGACCGGGGGTGATGTAGCCGTTCTCGTTGAGTTTCTTGTCGTAGCCGACGCAGTAGACCTTGATGTCGGGATGGACCGCTTCCACGGCCTTGATGCCGGGCTCGGCGGCGACGAGGCACATGACCTTGATGTTCTTGACGCCCACTTCCTTCAGGAAGTTGACCGCGGCGATGATGCTGCCGCCGGTGGCCAGCATGGGCTCGGTGATGATGACCATGCGCTTGTCGATGTCCTTGGGCATCTTGAAGTAGTATTTGACGGGCTCCAGGGTCTCCTCATTGCGGTACAGACCGATGTGGCCGACCTTCGCGTTGGGGATGACCTCCAGCACGCCGTCGACGAAGCCGAGACCGGCGCGCAGGATCGGCACGATGGCGACCTTCTTGCCGCTGACGACCTTGGACGTGGTCTTGCAGATGGGGGTTTCGACTTCGACGTCTTCCAGGGGGAAATCTCTCGTGATCTCGTAGGTCATCAGAAGCGCGATTTCGCGGGCGATGGCGCGGAAATCCTTGGACGTGGTGTTTTTGTCGCGAAGGATGGTCAGCTTGTGCTGAAGCATAGGATGGTCGAGAACGGTAAGAATGGACATGACTGTTTCCTCCTGTGGGATGTAGTATGATGATTCTTCGGAACAGCGGCAGAAAGCCTTTTCTGCCACATTATCTTGTTCTTCTCATTATTGTACACTCTAAATGTTGGTTGGTCAAGGGAGACGGCAGCCCGCTGCCACATTTTTCCGAAGTCGGATCGTA
>JAZUHB010000019.1:0-11299 GCA_045641505.1 Bianqueaceae bacterium
CGACATGGCTACGACCCGACTTCGAAGAAGCTCCGCTGGTTCGCGGGCTCCTGGGCCGGCGTGGACGGCGTGCTGAACGGCAGCCCCCGCCTCTCCGACAAGGTCATGATCAGCTGCTCCTCCGGCTGCTACGGCGTGACCATCTCCGAGCATATCGTGATGGCCGTGCTGATGCTGCTCCGCCGCGAGCCCGAATATTTCCGCATGACGGAAGAGCGCGGCTGGGCGCCCCTGGAGCCCATGCGCACCGTCTTCGGCTCCACCGTCACCGTGGTCGGCTGCGGCGACATCGGCCGCAACACCGCGCTCCGCCTGAAGGCTCTGGGCGCGGCCCGCGTCCGCGGCGTCCGCCGGAGCAAGGCCGAGCCGGACGAGGTCTTCGACGAAATGTACCAGACGGCCGACCTCACCGCGGCCCTTTCCGATACCGACATCGTCGTCCTCTGCATGCCCGGCACCGAAGAGACGAAGGCCCTGATCTCCCGCGAGGTCATCGACAGCCTGTCCCCCCGCACCGTGCTCGTGAACGTCGGCCGCGGCACCGCCATCGACCAGGAAGCCCTCTGCGAGGCCCTGAACGAAGGCCGTCTCGCCGGAGCGGCGCTGGACGTGACCGTCCCCGAGCCCCTGCCCGCCGGCCATCCGCTCTGGAGCGCGAAGAACATCCTGATCACGCCCCACGTCTCCGGCCGCACCTCCGCCTCTGTCACCCGCGATCTGATCGTGGACAAGTTTCTGCGCAACCTCGTCGCCTACTGCGAGGGGAAACCGCTCGAGAACGTCGTCGACCGCCGGAAAGGATACTGAGATGAAATACACCACCCTCCTCTTCGACCTGGACGGCACGCTCACCGATTCCGGCCCCGGCATCATGAACTGCGTGAAATACATGCTGGAGCACTACGGGATCACCGAGTACACCGAAGCCCAGCTCCGCGCCTGCGTCGGCCCGCCTCTGACCGAAAGCTTCATGCGCTTCTGGGGCTTCGACTACCCCACCTCGCTGGAGGCCGTCGAGGTCTACCGCGAGCGCTACAAGCCCGTCGGCATCTTCGAGAACTCCGTCTATGACGGGATCCCCGAGGCCCTGCGCGCCTTCCGCGACGCCGGCGCCCGCCTCTATGTCGCCACCTCCAAGCCGACCTTCATGGCCGAGCGCGTGCTGGAGCATTTCGGCCTGAGGGAGTATTTCACCGAGATCGCCGGCGCGACCGAGGACGAACGCCTCAACCGCAAGGACGACATCATCGAGGACCTGCTCCTCCGCCTGAACCTGAGCCCCGAGGAGCGCCGCCGCTGCGTGATGATCGGCGACCGCAAGTACGACGTGGCCGGGGGACGGAAGTTCGGCCTCGACACCGTCGGCGTCTACTACGGCTACGCGGAGGCCGGCGAGCTCGAAGCGGCCGGCGCCACTCACGTGGTCGATACCGTCGAAGCGCTCCGGACGCTGCTCCTCGCCTGATTTTGCGGATTTCGCGGTGGGAGCAAAGCCGTTTCCGGAGCCAAAGCCCGGTTCCCGCGGCACAAGCGACGCCGTTTCCGGAGCCGGAACCGCCCTGCCGGGCGATTCGCAAAACTTTTTCAAAAAAACGTGATTTTTTGCTTGCATTTATAAGTCGGCTGTGCTATTCTAAACGTCGCAGCCAATGGGGCATTAGCGCAGTTGGGAGCGCGTCTGAATGGCATTCAGAAGGTCAGGGGTTCGAATCCCCTATGCTCCACAAAAAGAAAAACCACCTTTCAAGGTGGTTTTTCTTTTTGTGTATATAGTCGGAGAGAGCCCCCGCAAGAAGGCGCACAACCTTCCGCCCGCACACGCAATAAGCCTTCTTGCAAGCGGTTCCCTCCTCTCTCCGCAAGGGTCGCCTCGATTTTTGTGAGGAGGGAAACGCGGGGGCGACATCCCCTATGCTCCATAAAACAAAAACACCATCCAACGGATGGTGTTTTTGTTTTATGGAATTGAGTTGGAGAGAGCCCCCGCAAGAAGGCGCACGGCCTTCCGCCCGCACGCGCAGAAAGCCTTCTTGCAAGCGGTTCCCTCCTCTCTCCGCAAGGGTCGCCTCGATTTTTGTGAGGAGGGAAACGCGGGGGCGACATCCCCTAAAAGAGAATCTGCATCAAACAATATTTTCGCGCCAAAAACATTGATGAAGCCAGAAATACATTCTGCTTTGCCATGTGAACTTTGGGCCGTTTCAATTATCTCTAGGTCGTTTCAATCTGCCAATCCAAATTAGATGTCATCTATCCAAATAATCTTTATAAATCTCTTTACATCAAGATTATCCTTGGATTTTCTCCCTCGTAAAAAATTGACGAGGAGGCAAGCATCTTCCGCAAGAAGCTTGCCTTCTCTCCGTTATGCCTATCGAGAAAAATCAACCCAAATCATGGGTCTTACCCCATAGACGCTGCCATAATTTAAAACCGCACTCGTTCCATTTGCAGATACTCCGAAAATATATCCATAACCATTATTGACAGGATCTAGGCACCAATAACGCATGTGCGTCGAGGATCCCTCCATGGTTGCGCTCAGCCAGGGTGCATTCAGGTTGTCAATAAACAATTGTCGGGTCAGCAAATTGATTTTCGACGAGGAAGTATATGTTTCGCCTCTGTAAGTTTGACAAGAGAATGTGTAGGGCACGATTTTCGCTTGCTCTGCAGCAGAAAAAGTATTCAAGAAGGTAGTATTCAACCATTGCCGCAATGGACTTGGCCAATACGCACTTCCATACTCTTGTTGGCAAATGATATATTTCGAGAGGAGAATTACCTCAGAGCTAGTTGAGCCTGCGACAATCCAAGTATAGTCACCAAATTCCATTTCGGATCCTACGGCAGGCATTTGCGCTGAAACATAGAAGGACGTAGACAAACCATCATACCAGACCGGTATCGTGTTAGTGCCAGCTCTAGCTATTGTCTGAACCATGCAAATAAAGCCACTGTATATGTCTACGGAAGGTCCGTGGTTGTACTCAACATGAATTACTAACCCGCTCGGGTCGAGTTCCTCGCCCACCGTATACTGTGTCTTCGTAGGACCAGATATCACGGAAATACTAACCGGAACAACCGCTATTACATTCACCTGAAATGTTGTTTGCTTTGTTCCAAAGGTTACGGTTATCGTTTGCGTGCCTGCTGTGTTGAGAGTGCTAGGTGTACAAGCGAAGCCGGAACTAACGGTTTCAGTTTCTCCTGTATTGTAATATGCGGTCAACCTAAGGCCGGCGGTATTCAAAGCATCTCCCGTATAATATTCCGTTTGTGTAGGCGGGTCGAGGATCTCGATTCGGGAAATGTATCTGTCTGCCACATATCCGCAACGCGAGCAGATGCCATCCTCAAGGACATGTCCGAGAGCTTCGCCCTCCGTTAATCCGCAGGAGGAACATGTCCTCGGCTCCGTACACGTTGCATCGATCCAAAAATGCTCGATACCAGTGATTTCGCGGGTAGATAGAACCGCGTTGCACCTCGGGCATATCTCTTTTTCTGTTCCGTGTTCGTTGCAATATGTAGCCTCAGATTCGGTTGTCCAATGTCCGCCTTCGTGTCCCAGAGCAGGGATGAATATAGTTTGCAAACGCTGACCGCAGACGGAACAAGTATTGTACGCGCTCCCGTCCTCTGTGCAAGTTGCATCCCGTACCGTTAGCCATTCATTGCTTGGGGTGTGGGGAAGCATGATCATATCGGCCTCTTCTATTAGTCCACAGATTTCGCATATGCGATATTCGTGGCCGCAGGCTGAACAAGTCGACTCTACATCGACAATCCAATCGCCAAAAGAGCACGTATGTCCAATCATCGGAATCTGGCCGCTTTCGAGCGTCTTACCACATTTCGTGCAGACTTTATGACGGCTACCTGTGGAAGTTATCGTAGCTTCTTTATCGATAATCCAGTTACCGGGTACATGCCCTGTGGCTTCGATGATTTTTGTTTCAAGTTCGGCTCCGCACAAAGAACAAACACGTTGCGCGATGCCGTTTTTGGTGCAAGTGGCCTCCTTTGTGACGATCCAGTCCTCGGACACGGTATGAGCATGGCTTTCTTCGCTCTCCGCGCTCTCCTCCCTCTCCTCCGCCGTATTCGATTCTTGAGGAGAAGATTGGGAAGTACTTTCCTCCGAAGGATGCAAAGGATTTTGACAGTTCTGCCAAGGTTTCAGGAAGAGCAGGAGAATCAAAACAAGAGCTGTGGCGAGAAAGATTTCAAAAGAGTTTCTTTCTTTTCTGGGCGCAGCCTTTTGCTCTACCTGATGGGGTGGATTTTCTACGACGGTTTGTGTCTCGACTACAACCGTCTTAGGCAAATCTGTTTGAGGGATGTCCTGCTTTTCTTCTGCGATGTCATCTTGGCGGGGGGCTTGCTCAGCCTTATTCTCTTGGTTAATGCAAAACAATCGTCTCTGACAATCGGCCAGCAAGCTTTGTGAATCGCGCCAAAGGCCTAGATTTGTAAAGAGAACGATAGCCTCTTCCAGAGATTTCTCATCCCCCGCTATCGCACCGGCAACCGCTCGTTGATATTGGATTTCTTTTGCGTTTGCTTCTGCCGCTTTCTGGCGGCAATCCTGTGAGCGTTGTAACGAATCCTTATAGTCGCCCACTTCGTCAAAAAGGTCTGCTGCTCGAAGGAAAGCAGATTCCATAAGGGCAGTTTCCATGAGGGAAATGGCGCGGTCGAATTTTTCTTGCTTCTTTCTGCTCTTTTCTTCCTGTGCTTTGTTTTCGATTTCGTCCGACTTTTCTCGACATTTCTTAGCATAAAACTTGGAAGCCTGATAATCGCCCAAAGATTCAAAGACAGAAGCCGCATGAAGGAACGCCGATTGACTGTCGGCAGCGTTCATTTTTCGAATCGCAAGTTCGTATTTTTCTTTTGCGTTGTCGGCGAGAAAAGCTTTGTTTGCTTTTTGCTGCCGCGAATTCTCGCGGTATGAGACGGCCAAAGGGTCCGCGGTTGAGCACAGCCGCTCAAAAAACTCTTCGAGCCAGGCAAGGTCCTCTTCCTCACAAAATTTGTTGTCGATGGATACGGCATGAGAAAGCTGATTCCGCTGCCAGCGCGCCTTCTTCAGCAACTGATAATCCTCGTCCCAGGTCAGGCAGAAATTGCTTCCATCACCATCGGCCTCCATCAGTTTCAGGTACTCGGAAACACCCTCTTGTGATCCGTAGGCGTCGCGAATAAAGGCATCGACCTTTTTGTATATCTCAAGAAAATCAACGTTAATGCCTGCTGCGTCTCTGTTCATGCTGGGACCTCTTTCGAATACCTTTCATCTTTCAGTATACTTGGCTCACGCCACGCTTCCAACAAGCCAACAATAGTATAGTACTATCATATGCATGCCGTGAATGCAATATCGCCAAACCGCGTTTTTGAGATAAACTTATTTCTACGTATCAAGAAAAACAATAATAGCGTCGCAAAACTTTCTGCACTTTCGTTCACGCTCTCCGCACCCACACCGTCATGTCGTCCTCGCCCCGGTTCGCGAAGCTGTAGTACGGAATGTAATGAAGCTCGCAGGGCTCGGTCTCGTCGGAATAATCCGCGTACAGGCCGTCGCAGGAGTGCTCGTACAGGCCGCGCGCCGTGAGCCGGCGCAGGCCGCCGAAGCGCCCCTCCTCCACGGTCACCGGCGCCGCCGGGTCGACCCGATAGCCGAAGACCGAGGTCCCGGGCATCTGGTCCTGCTCCTCGAGGCAGTACACGATCGGCCCGCGCAGCAGCGCGAGCTTGCCCAGGTCCTCCCGGACACCCGTGTTCGCCTTCATGAAGCGCGGCGTCATTTCGAAATCCACGGTCACGTCGCCGCTCTCGAAAAAGAGATAGCCCTTCTCCTCGCGGTACGGCAGCGAGGCCGTAAGCTTCCGGCACCAGGCGGGCTTGCGCAGAGCGAGCTTTCGCTCCCCGGCCCTCACCGTGACCCGGCCGCTGTCGGGATAGGAGGTTTCGAGTTCCACGGTCCCGTCCGCGAGCGCAGCCCGGTTCGCGATGTACTGATGGATGAACAGGCGGTCCTCCCGGACGCCGTAGATCATCCCGCCGAGCTGCGGAATCAAGCGGCTCAGGTTCGGCGGGCAGCAGGAGCAGCTGAAGACCTTCTGCCGCTCATATTTAGGCAGATACAGGCGGCGCGCCCCGCGCTTGCTCCGATCGATCTCCAGGGGATTCACGTAGAAGAAGGCCTCGCCGTCCAGCGAGAGGCCGGACAGCATGCCGTTGCAGAGGGCCCGCTCCGCCGCGTCGCCGTACTTGGCGTCGCCGGTCAGGTTGGACATCCGGCCGCAGAATAGCGCGAGCGCGAGGGCCGCGCAGGTCTCCGCGTATGCCTGGTAGTTGGGCAGATCGTAGGGCTCCGAGGGCGACTCCAGTGTGCCGCAAACGCCCACTCCGCCCGTGATATACAGCTTCTTCGAAACGATATCGTCGAAGATCGCCTCCGCGGCCGCAAGCAGCTCCGCGTCCCCGGTCTCCTCATAGAGGTCCGCGACGCCGCAGTAGAGATAGAGACAGCGGACCGCGTGGCCGACCGCCTCGCGCTGCTCCTTCACGGGCTTGTGGCTCTGCGCGTAGCTGTAGTCCATCTCCGAGAGATGCCGTCCGAATTCCTGCCGGTCCTTCTCGGAGGTCCCGCGCGTCAGAATGAAATACTTCGCCAGCTCCAGGTAGCGGCTCTCCCCGGTATAGCGGTAGAGCCGGATCAGCGCGAGCTCGATCTCCTCGTGCCCGGGCGTGTCGAATACGGCCGAGTGCTCGACGCGGAAGATCCGGTCCGCCAGGTCGGCGTTCCGGCACGCGAGACGAAGGAAACGGCCGTCGCCGGTCGCGTGATCCCAGGCGACAGCGGCCTCGATCATGTGTCCCAGCGAATAAAGCTCATGCCGGTCGCGGTCAGAAAAGCGCGGCTCCTTCGTCCGGTTGAAATAGGAATTGTAGTAGCCGTCCTCCGTCATGCCCGCTTCCACGTCGTCGAGGATCGCTTCGACCTTCGCGCGAAGCTCCGGGCGCTCCTCCTTCTCCAGCAGGTACGCCACGCCCTCGATCCACTTGAACACGTCGCTGCCCCAGAAGATATGCGGCATGATGCCGACGTCCGTGCAGGACATCGTGGCGATCCGCCCGGTCTCCGCGAAACGCTCGTAAATGGCGTCCGTGGTCTTCCGGCTGACCAGCGCCTGCTTCTCCTTCCAGAAGCCGTCAGAAAGCTCGATCTGATAAAACGGGATTTTCTCCATTCCGGCTGCCTTTCTCCGTCAATCCAGCTGCTGCAGTCCCTCGGACCCGGTCAGGACGCCGCAGAGCAGCACCTTGCTCTTGAAGGGCTCGGAGACGATGATCTGCTGATTCGCGTCCACGAGGAAGGTAAACTGCCGCGTGTTCTGCTTATATTCGCCGTTCTCGATGCACTTCACCATGATGGCATCGTTGTCGACCTCCTCGCCGGCAAACGCAGCCTGGAGGAGCTCGCTGAACATCTGCGTGAAGACCGAGCCGTCATTTTCCAGAAAGGTGATCTCGAAGGTCACGCTGGTCAGGCCTTCGACCTTTTCCTCGCCGACGTAGCGGTAGGTCATCTTCTTCCACATCGGCGCGAGCGCCTCGTAGAAGTTCGCGGAATCCTGGCTGTAATCGCCCGAGGAGGCCGCGTCCTTGTCCGCCTTGCGGATCTTTTCCAGATAGCTCTCCACGGTCTTCCGTTCCTTCGAGTAGCCGAAGCCGCCCGCCGAGCAGCCGCAGAGACCAAGCACCGCGCAGAGCGCCAGCACGAGCGCGAGAGTTTTTCTCATCTTTCTTCCTCCTTATCGGTCGAGCGCCAGTATGAACCGGAGCGTATAGCTTCCCTTCACGGGATATTTGTGTTCTTTCAGGGTCGCGGGGCCGCAGGAGCCGGTCCCGATGCCCTGCTGAAAGGCCGAAAGCGTGACATAGCAGCCGCTTTGCTTCTCGTCCTCACGGTGCTTCATTCCGAGCAGTTCCCGGTCGCTGTAGGGCTTCACGCCGAGTTCGAAGGGCTTACCCACCGCCGCGAAAACGGCCTTGTTCGTGCCGTCGGAGAGCACCGCGAACTGAGTGTCCGCGCGGTTTCCGCTCTCCTGCGGACGGAGGTTCGGCTCGGTCATCCGCGCGACCTTCGCCCGGTTCAGACCGACCGACGTGTGCTCCTTCATGTCGAGGTAGGACTCCTCGCGCCGGCCGAACCAGCTGACCCGGTCGAAGGCCGGATCGAGCCGGAAGCTCTTGGCGAAACGGGGCAGATACCCGGAGCCGCTGAGGCAGCGAACCGTGCTTTCCACGTAGACGCCGTCGTCGCAGCCCTGATAGAGGTCGGTCACCTCGAAGCGGCAGCCGCCCGCCTTCACGCGGGTGACCACCGTGCAGGCCGTCTCCGTGATCAGGGAGGAAACGAGCTTTTCACTCTCTCCGTACCACTTTTCCATCGCACTCGGCAGGAACAGCAGCTTGTCGTTGTCGGTCTGCGCGCGGAACAGCAGCGTGTAGGGGGACGCGGTCTCCAGCTTCACGCCGTTCCTGGTCCACACCGGGCGACCCGCTTCCAGGCGGAAGCCCTCGGGCAGCTTCTTCGCCGCGGGAGCCTCCGGCAGGACCTCCTTCAGCGTGAACTGAGTGACGTCCCGGAGCTCGCCCGCCGCGTCGTAGGTCTCGACCGTGAGATAATCGCTCTCCCCGCTTTCCGGGAGCTCGAGCGGCACCGCGGTCTTCTCCCAGGGACCGAGCGCGGGCGTGAGCGTCTCCGCGAAGCCGCTTTCCGTGCGGAGCTCCACGCGGAAGCCGTCCGTGCCGGTAAAGGCCTGCGTGTTGAAGATGCCGAGCCCCTCCTCGGCGGAATAGCTGAAGCGCAGGGGCCGGTAGGCGTGCTTCATGATCTTCGCGCCGGTGGACGGAGTCCGGTCCGGATAGAACAGACCGTCGACGCAGAAATTGCCGTCGTGGATCCACTCGCCGTGATCGCCGCCGTAGGTGTACGAGCCGTCCTCATGCCGCACGGCATGGTCGTTCATCTCCCAGATGCAGCCGCCCATCAGCTTCGGAAACTCCCAGAAGGCGTCCGTGTAGGCCTCGCAGTTGCCGGGCCCGACGCCCATCGCGTGCGCGTATTCGCAGAGGAAGAAGGGCTTGCGGTACGCCTTTGCGGCCGCGGTCTTCCCGGCGCCGATCTCGCGGACCTTCGCCACGGGCGTGTACATGCGGGTGTCCACGTCGACCGCGTCGGAATGGCCGTGATAGGCGCTCTCGTAGTGCACGGGGATGTCTGTCCGCTGCTTCAGCCAGCGGTACATCGCCTCGGTATTGCAGCCGCCTCCGCTCTCGTTGCCGAGGCTCCACATCACGACCGGCGTCTTCGCCAGCTTGTCGCGGTGATAGTGACGGCGGATGCGGGAAAGATAGCGCTCCCTCCAGTTCGGGTCGTCGGAGAGCGCGTTCATGTTATAGGGGAACTTCATCAGCTGGACGCCGTGGGTCTCGAGGTCGCACTCGTCCACCAGATAGAGGCCGAGTTCCGCCGCGAGCTCTATGAGCAGCGGGTCCGGCGCGTAGTGCGAGGTGCGGACCGTATTGCAGTTGTACTGCTTGGCAAGCCGAAGATCGCGCAGGATCTCCTCCGGCTTCATGCACCAGCCGTTTTCGGGATCGGTGTCGTGATGGTTCACGCCCAGAAGCTTCACGGGGCGGCCGTTCAGGCAGAAGACCTGATCGCGGATGCTCACTTCCTTGAAGCCGACCTTCTGAGCGACCGCGCTTCCCTCCAGCGAGACCGTGAGCTCGTAGAGCACGGGCTGCTCGGCGTTCCACTCGGTCACCTCGAGGTCCTTCATCGGATAGACGATCTTCCCGTCCACGCTGCGGAGCGTGACCGAGTCCAGGAGCCGCGCCTCATGGGCGGGCGCGCTGTCGCGAAGCGTGATCGTGACGGCCGTGTCGCCGCCGGAGAGCTCGAGCTCCACCAGCGCGTCATAGCGGTCTCCCCGCTTCTTCGGCGTAAAGTTCAGGTCCCAGAGCGCGACCGGTCCGTCCTCCCGCAGCAGCACGTCGCGGAAGATGCCGTTGTTGCGGAACATGTCCTGGCACTCGAGGTAGGAGCCGGTGCACCAGCGGTGGACCACCGCCACGAGCTCGTTCCGGCCCTCGACACAGAAGCCGCTGAGGTCGAATTCCGCGGTGTTGTGGGACTCCTCCGAATAGCCGACGAAGCGGCCGTTCAGGTAGATGTGCAGGCAGGAGCAGACGCCCAGGAAGGAGATGATCCGGCGCTTCGAGAGGTCCTCGCAGTCGAAGAAGGTGCGGTAGACTCCCACGCTGTTGAACTCGCCCGCCGGGGCCTTTTTGTGTCCGTCGAGCAGGGAATAGTAGCGGCGGACGGGCTCCTTCTCCGGCACACGGGGCGCGTCGTAGCGGAAGGGGTAGCGGATGTTCAGATAGACGGGGTCCGCAAAGCCCCGGTACTGCCAGCAGGATGGGACGTCGATCCGGTCGAACTCCACCGCGTCGGTGTCGAACTCCGCCGGGAGCCCGTTCGGGTCGCGGTAGAATTTGAAATCCCAGTCCCCGTTCAGACAGCGGACCAGAGGACTCCCGTAGCGCTTCGTGAGGGGCTTGGCCGCGCGGGCGCTCTCCTCGTCCGGATAGGGAATGAAATAGCTGCGGGGCGGGAGCTTGCCCGCCTCGAGGATCTCCGGCTCATCGAAATAAAAGGGTTCGAGCGTGTATTTCACAGGACTTCCTCCTTCCCGTTCACTTACAGTTCGTTGTACTTTTTCGCGCTGCCGCGGGACTTTTCCACGGGATACTTGGCCTCGTTCTGGTCCATCTTCATCGCGATGATCTCGTCCGCGTCGAGCCCCAGCTTGTCCAGCAGATCGACGCAGTAGACCAGCACGTCGGCGAGCTCTTCCTTGACCGCCTGCAGCTTGTACTCCTCCTCGCTCCACTGGAAGCACTCCAGCAGCTCGGCGGCCTCGATGACGATGGATTTGGCCAGATTGGCGGGCGTATGGAACTGGTCCCAGTCCCGGTCTTCCTTCAGGCGGCGGATGCGCGCGAGCGTCTCTTCACTGATCACGTTATTTCCTCTTTCACTTCTTGAAATGGGTCTTTCTTATGCTATAATAAACCAAATCAAAGGGAAGAGCAAGTTGCCCGGAAAGGAACGATCCCATGAAAATGAATCAGAATCCCGAGCTGCCGCGGATCGGCACGGCTGTCCTCGACGTGACCGCCTTCGGCGCGGAAGTCGGATCGTAGCCAT
>JAZUHB010000020.1:0-3102 GCA_045641505.1 Bianqueaceae bacterium
CCCACGAAAAAAACCCGCCGCCCGATCGTTGCACCGGGGGGCGGCGCACTTTCATATGATCAGAGGTTGCTGCGGCCGTACCATTCCATGATGTCGCCGAGGATGTACTCGCCCCAGGAATACTCGGACATGAACTCGCCCTCGAACTTGTCGAGGTCACGCATGTTGGAGTCCAGGAGGTTGTAGTAATCGCAGTCGAACATCTCGGTGTTCACGCGCTGGCCGCGGGTGGACGAAATCAGGAGCTCGGACAGGCCGTACTCGGCGAGGGCCTCCTTCAGGCGCTTCAGGGCGTTGTAGTAGACCTTCATCGCGTCGTTGTTGTAGGGACGGTCCTCCCAGATGGCGCTGTAGATTTCTTCGTTGCTGACCTCCCGGCCGCGCTTGGTGACCGCGTAGGCCAGGATCTCCTTCGCCTTGCCGGTCAGGTTGACGGGCATGCCGTCCAGCAGCACCGAGAACCGGCCGAAGGTCTGGATGAACAGGCGCTTCTGCTGCCGCTTCTGGAGCAGCTTCATGCGGGAGACGGTCATCTCCAGCACCTCGCGCTTGTAGGGCTTGACGATGTAGTAGTCGCCGCCGATCACGTTGGATTCCTGGACGTAGTCGTCGAAGGCGGAGATGAAGACGATCAGCAGGTCGGGACGCATCTGCTTCAGGATCTTCGCCATCTCGATGCCGGTCATGTCCGGCATGACGATGTCCGTGAAGACGATTTCGAGCTCATGCTCCGCCACGAACTGGATGGCATCCGTGGCGCACTCCAGCTGTCCGATCACGGTGAGATCGGGGATGCCGGCGCTCATGCGCATGAAACTGCGGATCATCAGCGGTTCGTCGTCGACAATGATCGCTCTCATTCTTCCTCTTCCTCCTTCTGCTCAGGAATCAGCACGGTGACGGTGGTGCCGACACCGATCTTACTGTCGAAATAAACCTTGGCCTTCATGACCTTCTCCAGACGGAGGGTCAGATTGCGGATGCCCGCGGAATCGCGCTTGTGCTCGCGGATCTCACGGGTGATTTTCTCATAGTCGAAGCCCACGCCGTTATCCTTGATGGCGATCACGTGATAGCCGTTCTGCAGGTAGGCGGAGATTTTCACGAAGCCGGGGCCCTTCTTGGGATAGAGGCCGTGACGGATCGCGTTCTCGACCAGCGGCTGGATGCTCAGCGGCACCACGGAGAAGTCATCGTTCTGGATGTCGAACTCGACCTGCATGCGGTCGCCGAAGCGCATCCGCTCGATGTTGACGTAAGCCTTGATGTTCTCGACCTCCTTGGCGAAGGGGACCAGATCATCATTGGAAAGAGACTTGATGCAGGCACGCAGATGCGTGGTGAAATCGCAGATCAGATCGGACGCGTACTCGGGGTCCTCCAGAATGATCTCGCGGATGGAGCCGAGCACGTTGTACAGGAAATGGGGCTGCATCTGGCCGGTGGAGATCTTGACGCGGCTGCGCTCCAGCTCCTCGGTCAGGTTGACGATTTCCTTCTCGCGGGTGATTTCCTCGGTGCGGTCGCTGAGCACGCAAAGCGCGGCGACGTGACCGGTCCGGGTATCGGTCAGGTAATAGGTCTGCCGGATCTCGCGGACGCTGCCGTCGAGCCAGTTCGCCGTGCAGTCGAGTTCGACGAGGCGGTTGCCCTTTTCGTACTCCTGGCGCAGGAAATCGCAGTCGTTCTTGGTGACGAATTCCTTGCCGTCGGCGGCACTGATCCGCTGGCTCCAGTAGGCGAGCAGCTCGCGGAAGGTGAGATACTTCTTCACGCGGGGCAGATCGAGGGTGCGCATGTCGCTGCCTTCCATGATGAAGGGGCCGTCCACGACCGTGCCCTCGGTCAGATCGAGCTCGACGTAGCCGAGCATGTTGCGCAGCAGCGCGCGGCGGTAGACGTCGACGCGGCGAAGGGCCGTGTCCTTCTCCGCCAGCAGCACCTTGTCGCGGCTGACGAGCTCGTCCACGTTCTTGAGGCCGAGCACGAGATTATGCTGACCCTCCACATCGGAGAGGCAGGCGCGCAGATCGCAGTAGGCGGTCTTGCCCTCGACGGTCATGCGGAAGCGGAGCCGGTTGGTCGCCTCGCTGCGCGCGTTTTCAAGCAGCTGCTTCCGATTCAGGAAGCGGCGGACCTCCTCGCGGTCCTCCTCGACGGCGCAGCCGATGAGCCAGCCGATGACGACGCCCCAGAAATTGACGCCCTCGTTCAGGCGGGACTTTCCGCGGTTCTTGGCGGCGGGCACGAACTCGATATAGTTATCGTCGGCCAAGTCGACGGTATAGATCTTGACGTAATTCTGCGACAGCATGCTGGCGACCTCCGAATAGGACATCGCCTGCTTCTGGACCTTCCGGCCGGCCTGGTCGCTCTGCGACAGCTTCAGCTCGCCGGCTTTCTTATAGGAAACGGAATACTGGACCGTGATGATGACATAGCCCAGCACGATGACGATATACGCGATGCTCAGCAGCCAGAGGGTCTTCACGTATTCGGAATTGCGGCTGTACGGCTGCTCCGCGTCCTGCTGATGCATAACGTAGAACAGGCGGAATTCCTTCTCCAGCGGCCGGACCACGACGGTTTCCTTCTGGTTTCCGGTCACGCTGAAATCGAACACGGAGCCGCTGATCAGGGAGGCTTTGAGCTGCTCGGGCGTGGTGCCTTCGTAGGCATCGGCCGCGAAGTTATCGAAGAAATTGCTCTTGGGGACAGAATAACGCGCCAGCTCGGTCCGGGCGAGGATTTTGCCCTCCTCGTCGGTCAGGAAGACGATGCAGTCGGTGAAAACATCCGACTCGAGCAGCGGCTGCAGATACGCGTATTGGCTCGCGGGGTCGGCTTCAGAGCTTTCGCCCTCACCGCCCGCGGGGTCCTTCTGAGGGACGCCGGGGTCGACGGTTTTCCCGGTATTGCCGGTATTACCGGTATTACCGTTGCCTTCGCCGGCGGCGTTCAGAGCCGCGATCTTCTCGCGGAGGACACGTTCGAAGATGGCCGCGTCGGACTGCATGCTTTCCACGGAATACAGATGGGTGCTCTTGGACACGAGATGTCTCGTCTGGAAGAAGCTTGCCAGAACTCCGGAGATAATGACGA
>JAZUHB010000021.1:0-21479 GCA_045641505.1 Bianqueaceae bacterium
CATCGGATTCCTGGGCGAGATCTTCCTGAACAAGATCTACCTGACGAACTACATCGTCATCTTCCTGTTCGTCATCCTCTCGGTCATCCTCTACAAGACGAAGTTCGGTCTGCGTCTGCGCGCCTGCGGCGAGAATCCTCAGGCGGCCGATTCCCTGGGCATCAACGTGAAAAAGATGCGCTACGCCGGCACCACGATCTCCGGCGCGCTGGCCGGCATCGGCGGCTTCACCTACGCTCTGACCACCGCGAACTGCGCGGCGAACGGCTCGGTCGCGGGCTTCGGCTTCCTGGCTCTGGCCATCATGATCTTCGGCAACTGGAAGCCGCTCCTGACCGCGCTGGCCTCGCTCCTGTTCGGCCTGTTCCAGTGCATCGCGGCGGCTTATTCCTCCATCGATATCAACGGGGACGGAATCTATCTCCTGAAGGAGATCCACGTTTCCTCCTACGTCTACCGCATCCTGCCCTACGTGATCTGCTTCATCGTCCTGGCGTTCACCTCCAAGAACTCCAAGGCGCCCAAGGCGGAGGGCATCCCCTACGATAAGGGGCAGCGATAAATGGACGGTATCCTTGTGATCGGCGTGGCGGGAGGCACCGGAAGCGGCAAGACCACCCTGGTCCGGCGCATCGTCGGGGCCTTCGGCTCCGATGTCACCGTCATCAGCCACGATAACTACTACAAAGCGCACGACGAGCTCAGCTACGAGGAGCGCACGAAGCTCAACTACGACAGCCCCGAGGCCTTCGATACGGACATGCTGATCGGGCACCTGCGTGCGCTTCGGGCCGGGGAGAGCATCGAGTGCCCCGTCTACGATTTCCGCGTCCACAACCGGAGCGCCGAGAAGATCACGATCCGCCCCAACAAGGTCATCGTGATCGAGGGCATCCTGATTTTCCAGGATCCGGCCCTCTGCGAGCAGATGGATATCCGCATCTTCGTCGATACCGACGCGGACGTCCGGATCCTGCGCCGCATCGTCCGCGACGTGCGGGAGCGCGCGCGCACCCTCGAGAGCGTCATCGACCAGTACCTCACCACCGTGAAACCCATGCACGAGCTCTACGTAGAGCCCAGCAAGAAGAACGCGCACCTGATCGTGCCGGAGGGCGGAAAGAATGAGGTCGCGCTTCGGATGATCTTCGAGCGGATCCGCAGCCATATCGCCGGAAACTGATCGGCGCGCGGGAATCTGTTCCGTTTTTTTCGCTCTTTTCAACTTCCAAAAGAGACGGCTTTCTTTGCCGTCTCTTTTTTCTTTCGCCGAGGGCAAAACGCTTGACCGCGGGCGCGCGCGGACGTATAATGAGGGATAATTATCGTATCATGAAGGAGTAGGCCCTTGAGCAATCTGTTTGAGCTTCTGCGCCGGGAACGGCTCGTTTTTCCGGAGCCCGGTCTTCCGGAAAACGGAAGGGGAGAGATCCCGGCGGTCGCGCTCGCGTTCGCGGGCGATACCCTGTTCGATCTGTATCTTCGGACCGGGCTGATCGGGCAGAGCGGCCTGTCGCCCCGGGACATGCACCGGCAGGCGAGCTCCTTCGCGAACGCGGCCTCTCAGGCGAGGATGGCGCAGAGACTTCTGCCGCTTCTTACGCCGGAGGAGGAGCGGGTGCTCAAGCACGCCCGCAACCAGCGCTCCGTCAGCGTTCCGAAGAACGCGAGCGAGATCGATTACAAATGGGCCACGGGGCTCGAAGCCCTGTTCGGCTGGCTCTACGTGAACGGGCAGGACGAACGCCTGTTCGAGCTGATGCGGCTCGCCTGCGAAAGCCTGCGGGCCGGGGAAGAGGAGGAGAAGGCATGAACGGACAGCTGATCTACGGACGGATCGCGGTGCTCGAGGCACTGAAATCCGGCCGTCCCATCGACAAGCTCTTCCTCCAGAAGGGAAACTCCGAGGGCAGCGTGCGCGAGATCGTCGCCCGCGCCAAGGAGGCCCGCGTCCTCATCTCCGAGGTCGAAAAGGAAAAGCTCGACACGCTCTGCGAAAAGGGCAACCACCAGGGCGTCTGCGCGATGGTGGCCGCCTACGACTACGTCGACTGGGAGAGCTTCCGCGGCCGCGCGGAGGAGAAGGGCGAAGCCCCCTTCGTGCTGATCTGCGAGAGCATCCAGGACCCGCATAACCTCGGCGCGATCATCCGCAGCGCGGATGCCGCCGGTGTGCACGGCGTCATCATCTCCGAGCGCCATTCCGTCGGACTCACCGAGGCTGTCGCGAAGACCGCCGCCGGCGCGCTCGAATACGTCCCCGTCGCCCGCGTGGGCAACGTCGCCCGCACGATCGACGAGATGAAGAAGCAGGGCTACTGGATCGCCGCCGCCGACATGGACGGAAGCGAGATCTACAAGACCGATCTCACCGGCCCCATCGCGGTGGTCGTCGGCGGGGAGCACGAGGGCGTGAGCCGTCTCGTCCGCGAAAAGTGCGACTATATCGTATCCCTGCCCATGAAGGGCAAGGTCACCTCCCTGAACGCCTCCGTGGCGGCGGGTGTGGTGATGTTCGAGATCCTGCGTCAGCGGAGCTCGAAGAAATAAGCTTTGCGGCCTCCCCCGTGCGGGCCTTCCGCGCGGTGAAGATAAATCCATCTATCAGAAAGGAGAAACTGCCTGAATGGACGTTCCTGACCCGTGTAGGCCAAGTGATGAACAGCTGGCTCTGCTCGCGCAAAGCGCGGGCGAACAATCCGGCGCCGCGGTCAACGAACTGCTCGAGCGCTACAAAGACACCGTCCGTATCAAGTCCCGGGCGTTTTTCCTGATGGGGGCTGATGCGGAAGACGTCATCCAGGAGGGCATGATCGGCCTGTATTCGGCCATCATGAACTTCGACGCCGGGAAGGGTGTTTCCTTCCCGTCCTATGCCGCCGTCTGCATCGTCAACCAGATCCGTACGGCGGTGCTTGCCGGCGGGCGTCTGAAGAATCAGGCGCTCAACGGTTACGTTTCTCTCTTCTCGGACGTTTCCGCGGAGGAGGGGAACGAGTATCAGCTGATAGAGGTGCTTCCGGACCCGGCCGCGGCCACGCCGGAGGAGCTCTATCTCGAAAAAGAACGGACAGGGATCCTGCTCCGTAAGCTCGGCGCGTATCTCAGCCCTCTGGAAAAGAGGGTGCTCGGCCTGTATCTCGAGGGCCGGGATTATGTCGAGATCGCACGGGAGCTCGAGCGGTCCTCCAAGTCCGTCGACAACGCTCTGCAGCGCATCCGGAAGAAGTGCCTCGACCTTCTCGAACGGGAGAAAAATACCTGACGAAGGCTCCCGAGGGCCCGCCCTTCCGACTCGCTCAGAGCGAAAAAAGTCGGGAGGTATCCGGTCATGAATGAAGAGCTGGAAGAAAAACTGGCCCTGATCGCGGAGCTTCTGGAAGAAAAAAGCTACGCGAAGCTGAAGGATGAAATCGCGGAAATGAATCCGGCGGACGTTGCCGCCGTGATCGAGGAGCTGCCGGAGGAGAGCCAGACCCTGGTCTTCCGTCTGCTGCCGAAGGACCTTTCCGCCGAGGCCTTCGCCTATTTCGAGTTCGATATCCAGGAGGCGCTCATCGGCGCCTTCAGCGATAAGGAACTGAAGGAAGTCATCGACAAGCTCTACCTCGATGATGCCGTCGACCTGATCGAGGAGATGCCGGCGAGCGTCGTCAAGCGGATTCTCGCCCAGGCCAGGCCCGAGACGAGAGTCCGGATCAACGAGCTGCTGAAGTACCCCGAGGATTCCGCCGGGTCCATCATGACGCCTGAGTATGTGGACCTGAAGAAGAACATGACGGTGCGGGAAGCCTTCGACCGCATCCGCCGCACGGGCATGAAGAAGGAAACCATCTACACCTGCTACGTCACCGACGCGAACCGCCGCCTCGAGGGCCTCGTCTCCGTGAAGGATCTCCTGATCGCCGATTACGAGGACCGCATCGAGGACATCATGGAGACGAACATCATCTCCGCGAACACGATGGACGACCAGGAAAAGGTCGCGCAGATGATGAGCTTCTACGATTTCATCGCGCTCCCCATCGTGGATCAGGAGAACCGCCTCGTCGGTATCGTCACCGTCGACGACGCGCTGGACGTTCTGGAGGAGGAGACCACCGAGGATATCGAAAAGATGGCCGCCATCTCCCCCACGGACAAGCCGTATCTGAAGAACACCGTCTGGGAGCTCTGGGGCCACCGCATTCCCTGGCTGCTGCTACTGATGATCTCGGCGACCTTCACCGGGATGATCATCAACGGTTTCGAGGAAAAGCTCGCGATCGTCGCCGTGCTGACCGCCTTCATCCCGATGATCATGGACACGGGCGGCAACTCCGGCGGACAGGCATCCGTCACGGTGATCCGCAGCCTGTCCCTGGGCGACATCGATTTCTCCGACCTGCTCCGCGTGATCTGGAAGGAGATCCGGGTGGCCGTGCTCTGCGGCCTTTCCGTTTCCGCCGTCTGCTTTGTCAAGCTGATGCTCGTGGACCGGCTGCTTTTGCAGAACCCGGACGTCACGGTGATCGTGGCGCTGGTCGTCTGCGTTACCCTGTTCGTCACGATTCTTCTGGCCAAGATCATCGGCGCCTCGCTCCCGATCCTGGCTAAGAAGCTGGGCTTCGACCCCGCGGTGATGGCGAGTCCCTTCATCACCACCATCGTGGATGCCCTTTCGTTACTGATCTATTTCAAATTAGCCACGGCGATCCTGAAGATCTGAGAGTTCGCCGGGGCGCAAGGAGACCCTGTGATTTTCGGAAAACACGTAAATCGCTACTATCTGAAGCACCTTCCCATGCTCCTGCTGGGCGTGGTGGCGCTTCTGGCGGTGGATTTCTTCCAGCTCCGGATCCCGGAGCTTTACCGCATGGTGATCAACGGCCTGAACACCGGCTTCGCGGATGAGGGCGTGGTCTTCGACCTCGACTTCCTGCTGGACGGCATCTGCCTGCCCCTCATCATCATCGTCGTGATCATGGTCATCGGCCGCTTCCTGTGGCGCATCTGCTTCTTCGGCAGCGCGGTGAAGGTGGAGACCGACCTCCGCTACCGCATGTTCGACCACTCGAAGGAGCTTTCCCAGGAGTATTTCCAGGTCAACAAAGTGGGCAACCTGATGTCCCTCTACACCAACGATCTGGAGACGATCCAGGAGTGCTTCGGCGACGGCTTCCTGATGATGGCGGACGCCTGCATCATGGGCTTTCTGTCGATCTACAAGATGGCCCGGATGAACTGGATGATGACGCTCCTCGCGATGATCCCCATGGTTTTCCTGCTGATCTCTGCCACCCTGATGGGTCCCTACCTCACGAAGCGCTGGGACGCCCGTCAGCAGGCCTTCTCCGATATCTCCGATTTCGCGCAGGAAAACTTCTCCGGCATCAGCGTGATCAAAGCCTTCGTGAAGGAGGCCCGGGAGCTCGACGCCTTCCGCAAGCTCAATAAGAACAACGAGGACACCAACGTGGCCTTCGTGCGGACCTCGACCCTGTTCCACATCATGATCACCCTGTTCGTCGAGACCGTCACCCTGATCATCCTGGGCGTCGGCGGCTACATGGTCTACAACAAGACTCTGAGCGTCGGCGAGCTGATGGAGTTCCAGGGCTATTTCGTCTCCGTGGTCTGGCCTGTCATGGCCGTGTCCGACCTGATCGACATGGGCTCCCGCGGCAAGGCGTCGCTCAAGCGCGTGTCCGAGCTGCTGGACGAGCAGCCCGCGGTGCACGACACCGAGGCGGTGACGCCGATGGACGACATCCGCGGCGACATCGAGTTCCGCCACCTGAGCTTCACCTACCCCGGCAGCGACCGCGAGGTCCTGCACGATATCAGCTTCTCGATCGAGGCCGGCGAGAACGTCGGTCTGATCGGCAAGACCGGCGTGGGCAAAACTACCCTGGTCGACCTGATCCTCCGCACCTACAACGTGCCCGACGGCACCCTGTTCCTGGACGGCCGGGACGTGAACACGATCCCCATCAAGACCGTGCGCGATCACGCCGCCTATGTGCCCCAGGACAACTTCCTCTTCTCGGACACCATCGAAAGCAACATCGCCTTCGCCTCCGAGTCCTCCGACACGGAGCTGGCGGAGCAGGCCGCAAAGATGAGCGACGTGCATGACAACATCATGGAGTTCTCGCAGGGCTACCAGACCGTGCTCGGCGAGCGCGGCGTCACCGTCTCCGGCGGTCAGAAGCAGCGCATCTCCATCGCGCGCGCCCTGATGAAGGACGCGAACATCCTGATCCTGGACGACTCGGTCTCCGCCGTCGACGTGAGCACCGAGAAGGTCATCCTGGAGAACCTCCGCCGCATCCGCGAGGGCAAGACCACGATCCTGATCGCCCACCGCATCAGCACCATCGAGAACATGGACAAAATCGTGTTCCTGAACGAAGGCCGGGTCGAGGCCGTGGGACCCCACGACGTCCTCTACCGCGAATGCCCCGAGTACAAGGTCATGGTGGACCTGCAGCGTCTCGACGAGGAGAAATCCCACGAGGGAGAGGAGGCGCGCCATGAGTAAGCTGTACGAATATTATCCGCTGCTCGTCGTCGGCGGCATCATCGGTCTGTTCTCGATCGTACTGTTCCTGGCCTACGTCTTCATGAAGGACAAGAAGAACGCCATCGGCTTCGAGCGCTACATGAAGGACACCGAGGTCGCCCGCAGGCTTCTCCGCTACGCGAAGCCCTACTGGGGCAGCTTCCTGCTGGTGCTGCTCCTCATGGCCTTCTCCGTGACCTACAGCATCCTGAGCCCTTACATCACCGGCCGTCTCGAGGACCTTCTGACCGGCGACTTCGAGCTGAAGGCGCTCGGCCGCATCCTGATCGTCTACGGGGGCCTCTTGATCGTGTCCGTCATCAGCAGCTATTTCCAGGCGATGATCCTGCAGCGTACCGGCCAGAAGATCATCTCCCGCATCCGTGAGGACCTCTTCGTGCATCTCGAGGGGCTCTCCCAGGCGCAGCTGAACGGCATTCCGGTCGGCACCCTGGTCACCCGTCTTTCCAACGACATCAACTCGGTGTCCGTGCTCTTCACGAACATCCTGGTCAACATGGTGCAGAACGTTTTCGTGATCGCGGGCGTGCTCGTCGCGATGTTCATGCTGAACTACACGCTGACGCTGGTCATCCTCTGCATCTGCCCCTTCATTTTCTTCTTCACCCTGATCTTCCGGAAGTTCTCGCGCCGCGCCTACCGCCACGCGAAGGACGCGACCACCGACATCAACATCTTCCTCTCCGAGAACCTGTCCGGCATGAAGATCATCCAGATCTTCAACCGCGAGGAGCGCAAGATCGGCGAGTTCAAGAAGAAGAACGATACCCTGAACAAGGCGAAGCAGGAGCAGATCTTCGTGTTCGGCATCTTCCGCCCGCTGATCTACATGCTCTACATCAGCTCCGTGCTGCTGATGTTCTACCTCGCCGGCCGCGGCTACATCACCGATGCCCACTGGTTCGGCCAGACCATCAGCTCCGGCGTGCTGGTTTCGTTCTACATGTACAACAGCCGCTTCTTCAACCCGATCCAGAACCTGGCCGACCAGTTCAACCGACTGCAGGCCGCGTTCGCGTCCGGCGAGAAGATCTTCACGCTCTTCGACAAGCAGCCGGATCTCTGCGACGAGCCCGACGCGGTGGAGCTTACCGAGGTGAAGGGCGAGATCGAGTTCCGGAACGTCTGGTTCCGCTACGTCGAGGACGAGTGGGTGCTGAAGGACCTTTCCTTCAAGGTCGAGGCCGGCTCCACGGTCGCCTTCGTCGGAGCCACCGGCAGCGGCAAGACCACCATCCTTTCGCTTCTGTGCCGCAACTACGACATCCAGCAGGGCGAGATCCTGATCGACGGCGTGAACATCAAGCACTACACGATCGCCTCGCTCCGGAAGCATTTCGGCCAGATGCTGCAGGACGTGTTCCTGTTCTCCGGCACGATCCGCTCCAACATCGTGCTGCGCGAGGACAGCTTTACCGATGAAGAAATCATGCGCGCGTGCGAGTACGTGAACGCCGACAAGTTCATCGCGCAGCTGAAGGACGGATTGGACGAGGAGGTCCGCGAGCGCGGCAACAACTTCTCCGCCGGCCAGCGCCAGCTTCTGTCCTTCGCCCGCACGGTGATCCACCGTCCCGAGATCATGATCCTGGACGAGGCCACTGCGAACATCGACACCGAGACCGAGCTCTTGATCCAGAACTCGCTCGAGAAGATGATGAACATCGGCACGATGCTGATGGTCGCGCACCGTCTGTCCACCATCCAGCACGCGGACAACATCATCTACCTGGCCCACGGCCGCATCGTGGAGCAGGGCACGCACGAGCAGCTGCTCGCGCAGAAGGGCCGTTATTACCATCTTTACACGTTACAGTTCAAAAAGGACGCGCTGATGGCGAAATAAACGCCCTTATTTTGGCAGGACGTTCCTTGCGGAGCGTTCCGCGGCATGCTATGATAGTTGCAGAAAAAAACAAGGAGGTACTCCCATGAACGAGTACATGGTCTATTTCTGGATCGGCATGATCATCGTGACGGCCGTGATCGAAGCGTTGACCGCAGGACTTACCTCCCTCTGGTTCACCGGAGGCGCGGTGGTCGCGCTGGTGCTCGCGCTGGTCAAGCTGCCCACCTGGCTCCAGTTCCTCGCCTTCGCCGCCGTATCGGTCGCGCTGCTCGCGTTCACGCGCCCCCTGTTCGTCAATTCCCTGAAGAAGGGAATCGAAAAGACGAACGTGGATTCGGTGCCCGGCAGTGAGGGCGTCGTCACCGAGGCCATCAAGCCCATCGACGGCACCGGACTGGTGAAGGTCAAGGGCGCGCTCTGGTCCGCGAAATCCTTCGATGACAAAACCGAGATCGGCGAGGGCGTCCGCGTCACCGTCATCGCGGTCGAAGGTGTCAAAGTAGTAGTCAAACCGGCGGCTTCCAGCCTTCCGGAACAATTCAATGCCTGATGAGGCAGAAAGGGAACTAACATGTCGAACTTCGCTTTACTGTTTGCCGGCGCCCGTCCCGGTGTCGATCCGATGGACGTCCTCTTCATCATCCTGGGCGTGATCCTTCTGATCATCATTGCCTCCGGCATCAAGATCGTTCCTCAGGCCTCCGCGTGGGTCGTCGAGCGTCTGGGTGCCTACCGTGCCACCTGGGATGTCGGTCCCCACTTCAAGTGGCCCTTTATCGACAAGATCGTCCGTAAGGTCAACCTGAAGGAGCAGGTCGCGGATTTCCCGCCCCAGCCGGTTATCACGGAAGATAACGCCACGATCCAGATCGATACCGTCGTCTTCTTCCAGATCACGGATCCCAAGGCCTACACCTACGGCGTCGAGAAGCCCATGGTCGCCATCGCGAACCTGTCCGCCACCACCCTGCGTAACATCATCGGCGACCTCGAGCTCGATGAGACCTTCACCTCCCGTGATATCATCAACACCAAGATGAGAACCATCCTGGACGAAGCCACCGATCCCTGGGGCATCAAGGTCAACCGCGTCGAAGTCAAGAACATCATTCCTCCCGCGGAGATCCAGCAGGCCATGGAGAAGCAGATGAAGGCCGAGCGTGAAAAGCGTGAGGCGATCCTGCGCGCCGAAGGTACCAAGCAGTCTCAGATCCTCGTGGCCGAAGGTAAGAAGGAAGCTGCCATCCTCGAGGCGGAAGCCAAGAAGGAAGCCGCGATCCGTGAGGCCGAAGGTCAGGCCACTGCCATCTACAAGGTGCAGGAGGCTACTGCCCAGGGTATCGCGATGCTGAAGAACGCGGCCCCCGACCAGGCTGTCCTTACCCTGAAGAGCTTCGAGGCTCTCGGCAAGGTCGCCGACGGTCAGGCCACCAAGATCATCATCCCCTCCGAGCTTCAGTCTCTGGCCGGCCTTGCCGCGTCCCTGAAAGAGATCTCCAAGGACTGATCCGTGAAGGCTTTTACAATCGAACAGAAAGCGGCCGGGCGAACGCTCGGCCGCTATCTTGAATTATTGCTCCCCGGCGCGCCGCGCTCCCTGTTCTTCAAGGCGCTGCGCGAGAACAAGATCAAGCTGAACGGGCGGAAGCCCGCCGACCTGAAGGTTCCGCTCGCGGAGGGCGACGAGCTGAAGCTCTTCCTCACCGAGGAGCAGTTCGCGGCCTTCGGCGCCGCCGCGGAGGCGCGGAAGGAGGCGGAGGAGCTCGATCCTTCGTTTCTTCGGATCGCGTTCGAGAACGACCGTTTTCTCGTCCTGAACAAGCCCGCGGGGCTGCTTTCGCAGAAGGATGAGTCGGGCGAGCCTTCACTGAACGAGTACGCGCTGAGCTACCTCCGTTCGGCCGGCTACGCCTTTCAGCCCGGTTTCACGCCCGGCGTGCTGAACCGGCTCGACCGGAACACCGCCGGCTGCGTGCTGATGGCCAAGGACCTTCCGACCGCGCAGTATCTCTCGAAGATCCTCGCGGACAAGTCGCTCGGCAAGTACTATCTGGCCGTGACCGAGGGGCGGATCTCCTGGGATGAAAAGGAGCTTCGCGGCTTCTGGACCAAGGACGGCCTCCGGAACAGGGTCACGCTCTCGAGCGAGAAGACCGCCGACGCGAAGGAGGTTTGCTGCCGGGTCCGCGTCCTTGCCCGCACGGTGAAGGGCGCCGATCGCACCCTTGTCGAGGTGCGGCTTCTGAGCGGCAAGAGCCACCAGATCCGCGCCCAGCTTTCGGCGGAGGGCTATCCGCTGGTGGGCGATTTCAAATACGGCGCCCGCGCGCTCGGGCCGGAGGAGAAAACGCTCCAGCTGTTCGCGCGCCGGCTCGTCTTCCCGGACGGCGGCCGGATCGCCCCCGAGGTCTCGGCGGAGGGTGCGTCCTTCGAGGTCGCCTGCGAACTTCCCGCCGCAATGCGGCAGTACCTGAAGCGGCATTTTCCCGGCGCCGTTTCCGGCCTCGGGACCGAGGCCTGCGGCGTTTGACCGCGCAAAATCGCAAAAGAAAAAGAGCATCCGCAGGGATGCTCTTTTTTCGTGCTTCGCGGGACTTAACCCAGGATCAGGCCAAGTTTTTCCTTCACGTCGTTGATCGTGCGGGAGGAGACCTCCATCGCCTCTTCGGCGCCCTTTTTCATCAGCTGGTGGATGTAGGCCTTATCCGCCATGATGCGCTCGAACTCCTCGCGGATGGGCTTCAGCGCGTCGGCGACGGTGGTGCCGACCGCGGTCTTGAAGGTGCCGTAGCCCTGGCCGGCGAATTCGGCCTCGATCTGCTCCATGGTCTTGCCGGTGAAGACGGAGTAGATGGTCATCAGGTTGTTGATGCCGTCCTTGCCCTCGGCGTAGCGGACGCAGCCGTCGGTGTCGGTGACGGCCTTCTTGAACTTGCGGAGGATGTCATCCTCGCTGTCGAGGATCGTGATCGTCGCCTTGGGGTTCGGGTCGGACTTGGACATCTTCTTGAGCGGGTCCTGCAGGGACATGATCTTCGCGCCCGCCTTGCGGATGTAGGGCTCGGGCACCTTGAAGGTGGGGCCGTAGATGCCGTTGAAGCGCTGGGCGATGTCGCGGGTGATTTCGAGATGCTGGCGCTGATCCTCGCCGACGGGCACGTAATCGGCCTGGTAGAGGAGGATGTCGCCGGCCATCAGCGCGGGATAGGTGAAGAGACCGGCGTTGATGTTGTCCGCGTGCTGCTGGGACTTATCCTTGAACTGCGTCATGCGGGAAAGCTCGCCGAACTGGACGTAGCAGTCCATCACCCAGCCCATCTCCGCGTGCGCGGGCACGTGGGACTGGCAGAAGATCGCGGAGCGCTCGGGGTCGACGCCGCAGGCCAGAAGCAGCGCGTAAGCCGTGTAGATGCGGTTCCGGAGCACCTCGGGATCCTGACGGACGGTCAGCGAATGCAGATCAGCCAGGAAGTAGAAGTTCTTGTATTCGTCCTGCAGCTCGGACCAGTTGCGGACCGCGCCGGTATAGTTGCCGAGCGTGTAGACACCGGTGGGCTGGATGCCCGAGAGCATGATTTTCTTGTTTTCCATGGAGACCTCCTGAATGAAAATGAAAGTCCCGGCAGTAATCTCCGGAGGAGGAGAAAACTGCCGGGACAGGATTGAACGTTTTCCTGCGGTACCACCCGACTTGACCCGGAAAGGGTCCGCTCGTTAGGGGTTCTTCCTCGGAAGGCCCATTCGGTTTCGTATGTTTTCCGCACTCACACCCTCTGCGGCTCGCTGTGAAACAGGGACGGAACGTACTCTTCCTTCGTCAGTGGAAAGGAATGTTTTCCGCGGCGAAGGAAGATCCTTCGTCATAGGAACAAGTTTATTATATAGGATTTCGGCGCTAAGTCAAGGCTTATTCGATCGAGATGACCTGATAGCCTTCCTCCTCGACGACGGCGGAGAGCATGTCGTTCGGCACGGCGGAAGTCAGCCGGACGAGGGCCGTCCCCTTCTCGAAGTCCGCGGCTGCCTCGGCGACGCCGGGCAGGGCCTCGAGCGCCTTCTTGACGTGCGCTTCGCAATGGTGACACATCATTCCTTCGATGTGGAGCAGCTTTTCCATATTTTGTTCCTCCTTGGGGTTTATTTGCGTTTCGTTTTGTTCGATTTCAGAAACTTCGGATCCGTTTTGCGACTTTCCGTTCGGATAGAGCTTTACGAGATTGAGCCGCAGGGCATTCATGACCACCGTGAAGCTCGAGAGGCTCATCGCGGCGGCGGCCCACATCGGATTCAGCGTCCAGCCCAGGAGGCCCGTGAAAGCGCCGGCTGCGAGCGGGATGCAGAGCGCGTTGTAGAAGAAGGCCCAGAACAGGTTCTCGCGGATGATGCGCATTGCGGCGCGGCTCAGGCGCACGCAGGCCGAAACGTCGCGGAGACTGTTCTTCATCAGGACCACGTCGGCGGCGTCGATCGCGACATCCGTGCCGGCGCCCACGGCGATGCCCAGATCGGCGCGGGTGAGGGCCGGCGCGTCGTTGATGCCGTCGCCCACCATCGCGGTGAAGCCCTCGGCGCAAAGATCGGCGACCGCCTGCTCCTTACCCTCGGGCAGGACCCCGGCGAGATAGCGCCCGAGGCCGGCACGAGCGCTCACGGCGCGGGCAACGGTTTCGCTGTCGCCCGTGATCATCACGCACGAAAGCCCGAGTTCTCCGAGCTCACGGACCGCTTCGGCGCTGTCCTCCTTCAGCTCGTCCGCGGCGAGAAGAAGGCCGAGCAGCCGGCCGCCCCGCGAGAAGAAGAGGGGAGTGAGACCCGCGGCCGAGGCGTTCTCCGCTTCGGTCCGCATCGTGTCAGCGCAGGGTACGAAGCCCGCGTTTCCGCCCGAAAGGGTCTGTCCGGCGAAGGGGCCTTCGGCAAGGTCAGCCGTGAGGCCTTGTCCGGGAACCGCGCGGAAGGCGTCGAGCCCAAGCGGGGAGAGTTCTCGTTCCTCCGCCGCCCGGCAGACGGCCAGGGCCAGCGGATGCTCGCTCAGTTTTTCGAGGGAATACGCGTATTGCAGCAGCTCGTCTTCGCTGATTCCGGCGGCGGGCAGGACCCGCTCGACCCGGGGACGGCCGACCGTCAGCGTGCCGGTCTTGTCCAGCGCGACGAGCTTCGTGCGGCCCGCGTTTTCGAGCGCCGCCGCGTTCTTGAAGAGAATGCCGTTCTTCGCGCCGACGCCGCTTCCGACCATCACCGCGACGGGCGTCGCGAGGCCGAGCGAGCAGGGGCAGCTGATGACGAGCACCGAGACCGCGCGGGCCACGGCGAAGCTGAGAGTTTCGCCGAGGAGCAGCCAGACGGTCAGCGTGACGAGCGCGATGCCGAGCACGACCGGAACGAAGATTCCGGCGACCTTGTCGGCGGTCTTCGCGATTGGCGCCTTCGAGGCAGAGGCCTCGGCGACCATCCGCACGATGCCGGAGAAGGCGGTGTCCTCGCCGACCCGCGTGGCGCGTGCGACCGCGTGGCCGGTCAGATTGACGGTGGCGCCGGTGAGCGTGTCGCCCTCGGCCTTGTCGACCGGAAGGCTCTCGCCCGTGAGCGCCGCTTCGTTGACGGAGGTGCTGCCCCGGACGATCACGCCGTCCGCCGGCACCGTTTCGCCGGGCCGGACCGTGAAGAGGTCGCCCACCCGAAGCTCCGCGATCGGGACCGTGGTCTCGACGCCGTCACGAAGCACCCGCGCCTCGGTGGGCGCCAGCTTTTCGAGACTCTTCAGCGCGTCGGCGGTGCGGCCCTTGGCGAGCGCCTCGAGGAGCTTTCCGACGGTGATCAGCGTGAGGATCATCGCCGCGGATTCGAACCAGAGATCGCTGCCGAGTCCCGCGTCGGGGAAGAACAGCACGGCAGCGCTGTAGAGGAAGGAGACGCCGGAGCCCAGGGCAATCAGCGTATCCATGTTGGGAGCGAGAGAAAAGAGCGCCTTCGCGCCTCCCGTGAAGAAGCTCCGGTTCACGAGGAGCACCGCGAGGGAAAGCGCCATTTCGGCGAGCCCGCGCAGGAGGAAGCTTTCCGCGAGAAAGCAGGGGAGGGGAAGCCCCAGCATCGGACCCATCGAGAGGTACATCAGCGGAAGGAGGAGGGCCAGCGAGACGATCAGCCGGTTCCGGAGTTTCCGGACCGTGCCGTCGCCGGTGCTTCTTCCGGCCGACCTGCGAAGCTCCGCCCCGTAGCCGGCTCTCGTCACCGCGGCGATCACCTCGCCGGGCGGCGCCTTACCCTCCACGGTCATCGAGTTCGTGAGCAGGTTCACCTCGACCCGCTCGACGCCCTCGACCCGCGAGACCGCCTTTTCGACACGGGCGCTGCAGGCGGCGCAGCTCATGCCCGTCACATCATATCTGTCCATTTTTCACCTTGTCATTCGTTCGGCTTTTCGCCGCTTCCATTTTATCATCGTTGGAGACGGCAGGCAAGAAAATCCTTGCGTCTCGGTTGAATATGGAAGGGCTCCGTGTTATAATCAAGGATAATATAATGCCTTCAGTATGGGTATCATTCACAGGCTTCCGGGCCCCGCGTACGCGGACGGCCGGAGCCGGAAAGGATCGTTTCCATGGTCAGCTATTTCGATACCATCGATGAGATTATCGCATCCAAAACGGATACGGTGATCCTGCCGGTCGGCAGCGTGGAGCAGCACGGCTCCCACCTGCCCGTCGGGACGGATTATTTCATCATCGACGCTCTCTCCCGCGCCGTCGGCGAGCGGATGGACGCCTATGTGCTGCCGCCCCTGCCCATCAGCACCTGCTACGAGCACAAGGGCAAGCGGGGCAGCGTCTGCATGCGTCCCGCCACCTTCATGGCGATGCTGCAGGACATCGTGCTCTGCCTCAAGGACCAGGGCTTCCGGCGCGTCGTTGTCATGCTGGGCCACGGCGGCATCTTCGCGGCCGGTCCCGCCATCCGCGAGCTCAACGCGATGAATGACGGCCTTCAGGTCATCAAGATCGAGCCGCCCGCCACCCCCGCGATGAAGGCCATCGAGGACGGCGACCCCTGGAACGATCTGCACGCCGGCGAGGAGGAGACCTCTCTGATTCTCTATCTGCAGGAGAAGACGGTCAAGAAGGACGAGATGATGAAGAACGATTTCGTCCCGCAGGTGCCCCGGGAATACATGAATTATTCCTCGCTCCTGCGCCTGAGCCCCACGGGTGTCTGGGGTATGCCCTCTCACGCCTCGAAGGCGAAGGGCGAGAGGCTGTTCGAACTGATGGTGGAGCATTGCCTCGCGTACATCGAGGATGCTTTTGCCCATACGACTGAGGAGGAATGGTAAAATGCTTCGTGTCATGCTGATCGGCGCCGCTTTCTCGGCGGATCTTCATTCGGATGCCTACGCGCGTCTGCGCGACAAGGCGCAGATCGTCGCCATTGTCGACAAGGCCCCCGAGCGGGTCGCGGCCCTGGCGGAGCGCTACGGCTTCACCGGCTATGAATGCTATACGGATTACAACGAGGCGCTGGGGAAGGTCGACTGCGATCTGGTCGACATCTGCCTGCCCAATTTCCTGCACCACGACGCGGCCCTCGCGGCGATGAACGCCGGCCACGATCTCATCTGCGAGAAGCCCCTCGCCACCACCGTGGCGGACGCGCTCGAGATGATTGAGACCGCCGAGCGCCTGGGCAAGCACATCTACTACGCGGAGGACTGGCTGGGCAGCCCCGCCCTCACCAAGGCGCTGGCCCTGGTCGAGGAGGGCGCTATCGGCGAGCTCAAGTTCGTCCGCGCCCGTGAGTGCCACAACGGGTCCCACAGCCCCTTCGCGCAGACGATCAAGTTCTGCGGCGGCGGCTGCATGGTCCATCTGGGCATCCATCCCGTGGGCTTCATGCTGGCGCTGAAGAACGGCGAGTGGGCCACTCTCACGGCCCTGACCTCCGGCGGCGGCGCCGGGAATCTCGTCCATACCGGCATGGAGGGCGAGGACTGGGCCGGCGCGCTGATCCGCTTCAAGGACGGCACCGTGGCCGAGCTCGAGGCCAACTACGTCACCAGCGGCGGCATGGAGGATTCCATCGATTTCTACGGCACCAAGGGCTGCCTGCACGTCGATCTCACCTTCAGCTCCCCGATCCGCGCGTTCTCCGTCGAGGGCGTGAGCTACGCCGTCGAGAAGGCCGAGATCACGACCGGCTGGTCCCGTCCCGCCGTGGATGAGAAGTACAATCTGGGCTACGTGGCGGAGATTTCCCACTTCGTGGACTGCGCCGTGAAGGGCACCGACGCGAAGGTCGGTCTCCGCGGCCGCGACGGCTACGAGGCCCTGAAGGTCATCAACCTGATCTACGAATCCGCCCGCGAGGGCCGTCACATCGTCAACGAGTGAAGACCGGCGCACTGTCCGGATGAGGATGCTTTCATGAACAAAACACCTGATATTTCCGTCGAAATCGGCGGTCTTACCTTCAAGAACCCCTTCTTCGTGGCCTCCGGCCCGACGACGAAAACCGTGCGGCAGCTCAAACGGATCGAGGAGACCGGCTGGGCGGCGGCTTCCATCAAGCTGTCCATCGACCCGGCTCCCTACATCAACCGCCGGCCGCGCTATGCCCTCTTCGGCGAGAAGAATGCGCTGGCCTTTACCGCGGAGAAGCGGCTTACCTTCGAGCAGGGTCTCGAGCTGGTCCGCGAGGCGAAGAAGGTCCTTACCGACCTCAAGCTGTTCGCGAACATCACCTACGCGGGCGATGCCGGGACCGAGGGATGGGTCAACATGGCGGAGCGCTTCGAGGAAGCCGGCGCCGACGTGATCGAGCTCAACATGTGCTGCCCGAACATGTCCTACAACGTGAGCCTGACCAGCGGCGGCGAGTCGCAGGCCGCCAAGCAGACCGGCGCGAGCCTCGGCCAGCAGGCCGACGTGGTCGCGGAGATCGTCCGCGCCATCAAGAAACGGATTCACATCCCGCTCTTCGTCAAGCTGACCCCCGAGGGCGGCCAGATCGCCCAGGTGGCGCACGCGCTCTACGCGGCCGGCGCCGACGCGGTGGGCGGCACGGCGAACCGGCTGGGCATCCCCGATATCGACATCGACAACCCCGAGAAGGCGGTCTACCATCTCCAGGACGAGATCAGCATGAGCTGCTACTGCGGCGGCTGGCTGAAGCCCCTGGCGCTCCGGGATACCTACGAGATCCGCAAGGTCAACGGCATGGAGCCGAAGATCATGGCGGCCGGCGGCGTCCGGAACTGGAAGGACGCGGTCGAGACCGTGCTCTGCGGCGCCAACCTGGTGGGTGTCTGCGCGGAGACGCTGATCTCCGGCTACGACATCGCCCGCCCGATGATCGAGGGCCTCACGGCCTACATGGAAAAGCACGGCTACGCCACGCTGGACGAGTTCCGCGGCAAGCTCGTGCCCGAGGTGAAGACCGCGCCCGAGCTTACCATCTACGACGGCTACGCCCGAATCAAGGAGCCGAGGCTTTCCGGCCCGTGCAAGGCGGCGTGTCCGCTGCACGTTCCGGTGCAGGCCTACGTGGGCCGCATCGCCGAGGGCGACTTCCGCGGCGCCTATGAGCTGATCCGCGCGAAGGGAATCCTGCAGGGGGCCTGCGCCTACGTCTGCAACCATCCCTGCGAGGATGCCTGCGTACGCGGCGCCTACGGCGATCCCGTGCGCATCCGCGAGCTGAAGAAATACGTGCTCGAAAAGGCCCATGCCGAGGGCTGGGACAAGGAAGAGGAGCCCGCGCTCCGGAACGGCCTGAACGTGGCCGTGCTCGGCGCAGGTCCCAAGGGCCTCTCCGCTGCCTGGGCACTGGCCGGGGCCGGCTACACCGTGAGTGTTTTCACCGCGGAAGAAGAGCCCGGCGGTGTGCTCCGGCTGCTCGCGGAGGTCGGCGAGCTGCCTGAAGAGGTGCTCGTCCGGATCCTCGACAGTCTGCGCGGCAAGGGCGTCCGATTTATGTGCGGCTCGGCCGAAACCGAGGAGAGCCTCACGGCCTCCTTCGACGCCGTGGTCCCCGCCGGCGATCTCTCGCTCGGCGCGCTTCCCTTCACGGCGGAGGAGCTCGGCGGTCAGAAAGTCGTTCTCTACGGCAATTCCCCGCGGATTTTCGCGGCGGCCCGAGAGGCGGCCAAGACCTCCGCGAAGGTCACCGTGGTCACCTCCGGCATGAACGAAAAGGTCCGCTTCTTCGCCGAGGAAAAGGCGAAGTCCGACGCGGCGGGCGTAAGCTACCTGAGCGGCGCGGTCTTCCTGAAGGACGACGCCGAGGGCTTCCGCTTCATCGGAAAGAACGGCGAGGAGATCCTGCTCCGGGCCGACCGCCTGGTCCGCTTCGAGGACGACGGCGCGAGCGTCATCGCGGAAGCGGCCAAGGGCCATGCGCTTGCGGCCGCGCTCGATAAGCAGCTGATGGGCGAAAACGCCGCGGTCGAGCCGGTGGAGCTGCCCGTCCCCGTCAAGCGCGAGGCAGTGCTCGCCCGTTCGAAGATGAACGAGGGCACGAAGGCCGTCTCCGAAATCCTCACCGACGCCGACGCGGTCGCCGAGGCCTCCCGCTGCTACAAGTGCGGCTGCGGCGAGGGCTGCCATCTCTGCGAGACCATCTGCACCGACTTCGCTCCCTTCGTGGAGGCGCCGGACCGGATGTGCATCAGCGAGAAGGATTGCGTCGCCTGCGGAATGTGCTTCAACCGCTGCCCCAACAAAAACATCGAAATGGTGAACCGGGGCAACAAGGTCTGATTGGTTTTCTACCCGGGTCCGCCCGGCTTAAATCTATATCATCTCGACAAGGAGTTCATGAAAATGGAAACTGTATCCTACAAGCTGTTCGATTACAAGAAGGTATTCGATCTCTGCGCCAAAATCTTCGAGGGCTACGGCTTTACCGAAGAGGAGAGCAAAATCATCACCGAGATCATCACCAAGGCCGACCTCTACGGCATCGAGAGCCACGGCGTGCAGCGCATGATCCGCTACCACAAGGCCATCACCGAGGAGAAGATGGTGAAGGTCGACGCGAAGCCCGAGATCGTCTTCGAGACCCCCATCTCCGCCGTGATCGACGCGCATGACGCCATGGGTCAGCTGGTCAGCCGCCAGGCGATGGAAATGGCCATCGAGAAGGCCAAGAAGACCGGCATCGGCATGGTCACCGTCAACGAGTCCAACCACTACGGCATCGCCGGCTACTACACCCGCATGGCCGCCGAGGCCGACATGATCGGCGTCTGCATGACCAACTCCGAGGCCATCATGGTGCCCACCTTCGCCCGCAAGGCGATGATCGGCTCCAACCCCATCGCGCTCTCCATGCCCGCGGACCCCACGCCCTTCCTCTATGACGGCGCCACCACCGTCATCCCCCGCGGCAAGCTGGAGGTCTACAACAAGCGCGAGAAGGATCTGCCCTACGGCTGGGCGCTGGACCGCGACGGCTCCGTGAGCATCTCCCCCAAGGTCGTCCTCGACGCGATCATCTCCAAGCAGGGCGGCGGCATCCTGCCTCTCGGCGGCGCCGGCGAGGAGACCGCCGGGTACAAGGGCTACGGCTACGGTCTGATCTGCGAGCTCTTCACGGGCATCCTGAACGGCGGTCCCACCTCCAACCATTCCAACATGGGCGACGGCAAGAGCAACACCGGTCACTTCTTCATGGCCCTCGATTACGGCGTGTTCGGCGACAAGAAGACCCTGAAGGACAACATGACCACCTTCCTGCAGGAGCTCCGCGACACTCCCAAGGCGGAGGGCTGCGACCGTGTCTACATCCACGGCGAGAAGGAGCTCGAGAGCGAGCAGAAGAAGCTGGTCGAGGGCATCCCGATGAACCCCAAGACCTTCGGCGAGCTGCGCGACATCGCGACCGGCCTGGGCATCGACTACGCGAGCTACATCGGCAAAGAATTCTGATAAGGAGGTGCGGCCATGGCCGACCTGAAATACGTGCTCAAGCGTCTCCGGGACATGGATTACAAGGTCTTCCTGAAGAAGATCGAAGCAGTCCGCGAAAAGACCGGCATGAGCCGCCTGAAGATCTTTAACGACATGCGCCGCTGCGCCGTCCTCTACGGCGCGGGCTACATGGACTACGACCTGTTCGAGATGTACGACCTGACCGACGAGCAGCGCGACACCTACCTCACCCGCGGCCGCAACAACGCCCTGGTGGTCAAGTACTGCAACAAGGACGTCTGGCATCTCTTCCAGAACAAGGACGAGTTCTGCGAGCTGTTCAAGGAGTACGTGAAGCGTGACTGGCTGCTGGTGGAGACCGCGACGGAGGAGGAGCTCCTGGCCTTCCTCGCGAAGCACCCCACCTTCATGGCGAAGCCCGTGGACGGCACCTGCGGCCGAGGCATCGAGAAGCTGAACGTTTCGGATTTCGGTTCGCCCGAGGAGACCGCCGCGTATCTCACCGGCGAGGGCAAGCGCTTCGAGCTGGAGGAGGTCATCGTCCAGCATCCGGATGTCGCCGCCATCAATCCTTATTCCATCAATACGGTCCGCATCGTTACGCTCCTTACCACCGATGACGGGGGCTCCTTCATCGCCCTGCCGGAGGAGGAGCGGAAGAACGCGGTCCTCGTTCCCCACATCATCACGGCCTATTTCCGGATCGGCACCGGCAAGAAGTGCGTCGACAACTTCAACAGCGGCGGCATGAGCGCGCCCGTCGACGTCGCGACCGGCACCGTGAAGGAGGTCGCCATCGACAAGCTGAAGAACGTCTACGAGACCCATCCTGAGACCGGCAGCCCCATCAAGGGCTTCCGCTTCCCCTACTGGGAGGAGGCCAAGCAGATGTGCCTCGACGCGTCGCTGCGCATCCCCGAAATGGGCTACGTGGGCTGGGACATCGGCTTTACGCCCGACGGGCCCGTGTTCGTCGAGGGCAACGAGTTCCCCGGCCATGACATCTATCAGCTTCCCCTGCAGACGCCGGACAAGATCGGCATGATGCCGCTGTTCGACTTCAGCTACATGAAAAAAGACCAATGAGCTCATTCAAGCTGCACGCGCCCTTCGAACCCACCGGCGACCAGCCGGAGGCGATCGA
>JAZUHB010000022.1:0-2250 GCA_045641505.1 Bianqueaceae bacterium
CTTGCCGTACTTCGGGCCGACGGTCCGCAGCTGCGGCTTGAAGGAATAGGAGATGAAGGCAGAAACGTCGTCGACGTACTCGACGCTCTTCACGTTCAGCTCATCGCGGATGATCGCGGTATAGAATTCGTTCAACGCGAAGGGCGCCTTGACGAACATCGAGGCGAGAGGCTGACGGTTCTTCATGCTGCTCGCGTTGCGCGCGGCGCGGCCGGCGGTAACGGTGGCGAGGACCGCCTCCATGTCGTCCACGAGGGCCGGGTCGATCAGGCTCTCATCGGCGGCCGGGAAGGCGCAGAGATGGATGCTCTCGGGCGCGGAGGCGTCGACGGAGCGGACGATGTTCTGGTAGATGCTCTCGGTCATGAAGGGGATCATGGGCGCGGCGAGCTTGCAGAGGGTGGTCAGCGCGGTCCACAGGGTCATGTATGCGTCGATCTTGTCCTTCTCCATGCCCTTGGCCCAGAAGCGCTCACGGCTGCGGCGGACGTACCAGTTGCTCAGCTCGTCCGTGAAATCCTGCAGCGCGCGGGCGGTCTCGGGGATCTTGTACTCGGCGAGATCCTTGTCCGTTTCCTTGATCAGGGCGTTCAGCTTCGCGAGGACCCACTTGTCCATGACGCAGAGGGACGCGGGATCCAGCGTATATTTCGTGGGATCGAATTGGTCGATCTCGGCGTAGAGCACGTAGAAGGCGTAGGTGTTCCACAGGGTGGAGAGGAACTTGCGCTGGCCCTCCTTGACGGCCTCGTCGGAGAATTTGCTGGGCAGCCAGGGCGCGGAGTTCTCGTAGAAATACCAGCGGATCGCGTCGGCGCCGTGCTCGGACAGGGCCTTGAAGGGATCGACCGCGTTGCCCAGATGCTTGCTCATCTTCTGGCCTTTCTCGTCCAGCACGAGGCCCAGCACGATGACGTTCTCATAGGGGGCCTTGTTGAAGAGGAGGGTGGACTCGGCCAGCAGGGAGTAGAACCAGCCGCGGGTCTGGTCCACGGCCTCGGAGATGAATTTGGCGGGGAACTGCTGCTCGAACAGCTCCTTGTTCTCGAAGGGATAGTGATGCTGGGCGTAGGGCATCGCGCCGCTGTCGAACCAGCAGTCGATGACCTCGGGCACGCGGTGCATCTCGCGGCCGCAGTCGGGGCAGAGCACGGTCACCTGATCGATGTAGGGACGGTGCAGCTCGATGTTCTCGGGGCAGTTGGGGCTCATGGAGCGGAGCTCCTCACGGCTGCCGATGCAGTGCTGGCGGCCGCAGGCGCATTCCCAGACGGGCAGGGGGGTGCCCCAGTAGCGGTTGCGGGAGATGCCCCAGTCCTGGATGTTCTCCAGCCAGTTGCCGAAGCGGCCGGTGCCGATGGTCTCGGGGATCCAGTTGATGGTCTTGTTGTTGCGGATCAGGTCGTCCTTGACGGTGGTCATCTTGATGAACCAGCTTTCGCGGGCGTAGTAGATGAGGGGCGTGTCGCAGCGCCAGCAGAAGGGATACTCGTGCTCGAACTTGGGCGCGTCGAAGAGGAGACCGCGCTCGGAGAGGTCCGCGAGCACCGCGGGATCGGCGGAGACCGCCGGGGGATTCTTCCTGAGCTCCGCCTCGGAGGGCTTGGCGCGCATGCCGGCGAACGGGGTGTCGTCGGTCAGGTAGCCGCGCTCGTCGACGAACTTCACCAGCGGCAGGTCGTTCGCGCGGCCGACGCGGGCGTCGTCCTCACCGAAGGCCGGCGCGATATGGACGATACCGGTACCGTCGGTCATGGTGACGTAGCCGTCGCTGACCACGTAGTGGGCCTTCTTGTGCTGGCGGGCCGCTTCCTTCGCGGCGCCCTCGTACAGGGCCTCGTACTCCTTGCCGCAGAGCTCCTTGCCCGTGAAGCGCGCGAGCACCTCATACGCGGGCGTTTCCTTGCCGCCGAGCGGGCCCAGGACCTTGTCGGCCAGAGCCTCCGCCAGATAGTAGGTGCGGCCGTCGGCGGCAGCGACCTTGACGTAGGTCTCGTCGGGATTCACGCAGAGCGCGACGTTCGAGGGCAGGGTCCAGGGCGTGGTGGTCCAGGCCAGGATGTAGGCATCCTCGCCGACGACCTTGAAGCGGACCACGGCGGAGCGCTCCTTGACGGTGGTGTAGCCCTGGGCGACCTCATGGCTGGAGAGCGGCGTTCCGCAGCGCGGGCAGTAGGGGACGATCTTGTAGCCCTTGTAAAGCAGGCCCGCTTCATAGATTTTCTTCAGCGCCCACCATTCGGACTCGAT